>JBAZLX010000118.1:0-5946 GCA_041650075.1 Bdellovibrionales bacterium
GCCCCTGTTCCGGCTCCTGATTGAACCGTTACTTTATGTCCAGCGCTTGTCAGTTCTCGAACGGAATCTGACGTCAATCCAACGCGGTATTCATGGGTTTTTATTTCTTTAGGTACGCCGACATGCATGATGTCCCCCATCAAGATTATACGCTTAATAGTAATCAGGACAAATATTAAGGATTGATTATCTAATTTATGATTGGATGTATCATCCAGATATTTAAGTGGGTCTGAAAGAGATTGGTGAAAAATGTTAACAGAGAATAGGTCGCTTCAGTTTATTCGTAAAACTCCCTCGATGGATGATCTTGTATCTTATGGAATTAAGACCCTTGCATACGTAAAACCAATTGTTGTCGACGGACAACTTTTTCACTCGATTCACGCAGCGGACGGAACGCCTCTAACCGTTATTGCTGAGCGTGACGAAGCTTTCGCTCTTGTTCGACAGAATGAGATGGAACCGGCAAGTGTTCACTAAAATACGTAATTTAACCTTGTCTTTCTTGATGTTTGAGCAAAATCCAAGCATACTTCGCGGAGGGTTCTTGGAATCATACAAGAAACGCAGAAAATAATTCAGCCTATGGAGATATACATGCGTTTTTCCTGCATCATTGCCCTTGGCCTTACGTTGCTTTCTGTCCCTGCGATGGCACAGACGGAAGGGAAACCCGTTTTTGGAAGATACACCTGCTCACAACAAGTTCCTTGTGAAAGCTATGGCGGATACTCCTCCGCCCAATGGGCACAGGCAGGAAAAGCCTGCCTTATAAAGGCCTTCGATTACAGTAACGAGCTGGATATTTTTGATGATACCGCTGGATTAGATGATTCAAATTGTCTAACGACCAACATTGATTCTCTTCCGAAGGGAAAATCTGCGCGATTGATCCCCTTTTGTTGCGTTGTGCAACTTCCGACCAAGGCTTGCGTTTTTAGCTGTAAGCTCGTGCAGGAATAATTCTTCTGTGCTTACTGGTTTTTCTGCAGAGCACGAAGGCTTTCCTCGGTTTTTTCCTGACGCATTATCTGCTCGCGCATCTGTGTGCGCAGAAGATCGTTCTCTCGCTTAAGTTCCTGCACCGCTGCAATCAGCGGAGCAATGAGCCCCTCGTACGCAACGGCCTTATACCCATCCTTTTGAAGCTCAACTAGCTCGGGATAAATTTTTTCTAGCTCCTGTGCAATAACACCCATGTTTTTCCTGCCGTTTGCTTTATATGCAAATGATACGGGCCTGATTTTCATAATGTCCGTAAGCGCACCGGATAAAGACTTAATGTCTGTTTTTAAACTTACATCCGAACTTGAATAAATGTAATTCGCCGCATAAAAGCCATAGGCTTGTAGTTGCCCGACGACATTAGCATCGCCATAAAGCTGCAGAACTGGGGTGCATGTCGCACTGTAGGGAACAGATCCTGCACCGCCGGAATTTACTGTACACCCTCCTTTCAAAAGGACGAGAGCATTAAGTGAAGAACTATTCATATTTCCTGACAGCTCAATTCTCCCCCCTCCCGAACCGGCAGTAGAGCCTGTAGTTCCAACAATTTGTCCGGTTGTTCCAAGAGTAATGACGCCACCCTGGACATTCATTGACGTGGTATTTGTCGCTTCTATCGAGGAAGAACCGAACACAACGTTTTGTCCTCCAAAATATAGAGGCGTTGACATCGTGTTATATTTATAAGTCGTGTCGCCCGTCACGAATTTGCGCGCCAACCAAATATCGCTGGCATTGTACGATGACGAATAATATGTGCGGGAGGCAATATGCCCGACTGTTGCCGTAAACCCATAAGTCGAAAGTGTAACGCCCCACCCCCCAAAAGCACCACAAGCGTTTGCCGGCGTCGTTCCACACACTGCCGAATTATAAACGAAACCACCGTCTCCACCGATCATCGCGCTAATGCGTCCGCCAGACGTATCAGGAATAGCATCTCCGCTCGACGTTAGAATCATGAAGGAATAGGTTGCCGGCGCCACAGATGAAGCCGTGTCATCTTTCAACACATTGATATTATAAGTTTGCCCGTAAGGATTCACCGTAGCAGCACTAAAACCCGGCGGGAGAAAATTACACAGACCAGGATTTGAAGGGAGATTGGTTGCGCAGCTTGTATTTCCCGCAGGAAATGCCGACGATGGTAGGGTCAGGGTTTTTATCTCATTGTTACTCATTGCTTTCAGAAAGCTTTCACCGCCTCCGGTCGCCGAGGACAATACTCCGGGTGATTGCAAGTATGCGCTAACGGCCGATACCAACTGTGCATGCTGATTTGCCGTTGCCTGATCTCGCGCCTGAACGTTGCTGGTAGAAAGCAAACGCCACAGCCCTCCAAATAAAATTCCGGTTACGCCTAGTACGATAGCCAATTCGACAAGCGTAAAACCGGAGATTAAACTGCGATTGTGTCGAATCATGGATTTTCCTTCATCTAGAACAGGTTAGCAGGATGTTGATGAACAACGCGTAATTTCCGTAATTATTCCAATAGTTCCTTCAGGAACGATCGATATATCGTTTGGCACTTCGTATTGTAGGCTCTGGGGCGTTGTACTCTCATACAGAGAATTCATTGTTCGCGTCGATAAAACGCCTGCAGAAGTAACTGTACCGTAAGTCATCGGCGACAGAAGTGGACTTTTTGTAATCTGCTTATATAGCGAATTAAACGTAAATGAGAATTGTGAATGCCCTGCAGGACAAGCTGTGCCTGTTAGCTTCCCCGGCAAACATAGAAGGCCGAGACCATAACTCCCGGTCGGTGGCGGGGGAACATAAGTTAAAACATAACTTTTTCCACCGGACGTATTAAAGGCAATGGAATAAAACGTATAAGGTGACGATAAATATCCCTCCGGCAGCTTGGTCACACATGGGGGGCCAACAGAACCTGTACAAATAGGCGTTGTTGTCATCCCAACATACGTGGGGTTCTTATTTCCTGTGCAAAGAGGCAGCGATGCTGGAACAGGGGTGCTGGGCGAAGAAACAAAGCTGGTTAGCGTACACCCTGTCGTCGAAAAGGAGGACGCCTTTACAAATTTCGACGCTAAATCAACCGCCGTCGAATGCCATGCAATCATAGCACTCGCGACACCTGATTGCTGTTCTACCCCCTTCGCAGATTGCTTCGTATAGATTTGGGAGTAGACCCCGATTAACGCTACCATAAGCGTCACAAAAACGACCATGTACATCGCGGCACCAATTCACTTTCCTGAAAGCTTCCGGAAGAAATGATATGTAAATTGAAATAACAATTCCTTAACGTTTCGATGGGGTCATTTAAAATTTATGTTATTTATCAAAGTCATCGCCTAATATTTCGAACACATAAAACAACATCAATTCGCGATAACGATTTTCCTTTTGGTAGTTTTGGCAACCGAGAAAAACAAACGACCGAAGACGCCACATCTGACAAAAGTTGAGTTTCTTCATCATAAAAATGGTGATGAGGGGTTTTATTCGTATCAAAATATATTCTGCTTCCATCAATGAAAGTCTGTTGCAATAGACCCGCTTGAGTAAATTTATTCAACGTATTGTATATTGTTGCCAACGAAACGCGCATGCGCATTCTTATTGCTGCCGAGTAAGCTTGCTCTGCCGTTATATGCTTGTTTTGCCCTGAGAACAGCCATTTTGCCAGCCCAATCCTTTGCTTGGTGGGACGCAAACCCATTTCTTGCAAAAGATCGGCAAGAGAATCATACTTCCTGTCGGGTTTTTTCTGTTTAGAATTCATCCAAATATTATGACGACAGATGACACAATAAATCAAGTGACTGGAATGCAAAGACATTGGGGAAAAATTGTTGGCACCATCTTAGGTCTTTCTTTTGCAGGCCTCTGGGGTGGCATTTTTGGCCTTGTTGTCGGCAGTATGTATGACAGACAAAAAGCTCTTACCGGAAATTCTTCCCCATCCGATATTTGGGAGAATTATCAGAGCTTTTCCGCTCATATTGAACAAGCAACTTTCACAATGGGAGTAATCGTTCTAAGCGCAAAGATGGCACGTTCGGACGGACGCGTTACGCGCGAGGAGATCAACGCGTTCAAACGAGCTTTTGATATAAAACCACATCAGGAGCAAGCCGTCGGACATCTATTTAACCGCGCGCGGTTGAGCGCCGATGGATTTGAGCCTTATGCTTTCCGTTTAGCCCAAGTATTTCACAATAGACCTTCTGTATTAGAACAGGTCTTAAGCGGCCTTTTTATTATAGGGGCGGCGGATTCTAAAAGGTTGAGTTTATCTGAAATTATCTTTCTGAAGAAGGTTTCCTCTATCTTTGGCTTTAGTTTGGAAGATTTTGCCCGAATTGCGGCACTCTCCGGCATTGAGCTTCCGACCAACGAAGTACCTCGGCCATCAACACCGGAATCCTTCGTTATCCTTGGCGTTTCGGAAGAAGCAACAACAGAAGAAATCAAGGCGGCTTACCGCTCCTTGATACGGGAACACCATCCTGACAAACTTATGGCTCAAGGCATGCCACCCGAATTTATTGCCACGGCAACGGAAGAAATGAAGCGTATAAATGTTGCTTACGATACGGTCTGCAAGATTAAAGGGATTATATGAAAAAAATCCACTCTCCAAATTATGATAATCGCGACAAGAATATCGCGCTGGAATATATTGTCCTGCATTACACAGGCATGAAAGACGAAGAAAGCGCGGTTGAGCGCCTTTGCAATCCAATCAGCCGAGTAAGCTCGCATTACGTCATCGGCGAAAACGGTGGCATCATGCAATTAGTTGAGGAAGCCCACCGAGCTTGGCACGCTGGAGAAAGTTCATGGCACGGCATTAAGGATATGAATAGTGCGTCAATAGGAATTGAGCTTGTTAATCCAGGACATGAATTTGGTTATCATGCCTTCCCAAATTGCCAAATCAACGCGCTAAAGAATCTTATAAACGATATCATTCATCGCCATCATATGCCTGCCGAAACGGCGCTACTCGCCCACAGCGACATTGCGCCTTCGCGAAAACAAGACCCCGGAGAACTATTTCCCTGGCAAACCTTGGCACAAAATGGCTTGGGAATATGGCCAGCACCCGCGCTTCAAGATTATTCGCCCTTTGAAGAAAAAGAGGCAGCCCAACTACTTGATTTTATTGGCTATAATATAACTCGTTTTGAGCCCGCTCTTCTTGCTTTTCAGCGCCGTTTTTGCCCACAGAGCATGGGGATAGGGAGTGACAAAGAAACCGCTGCAAGACTTCGTGCAATCAGACGCAGGTTGAGCGCATAAAAAAACTTTTCCATCGCGCCCTAGTCTCGGACAATCCATACATCGCCGTATAAATGCCCGCGCACACAACTAACATAAAAAAAGCGGCATAAACATTGTCGCTAAAAAAATGCGCCCCCGACACCAATCGAGAAAGACCGAAAGCAACTCCTGCTGCCATACCGCTCCAAAATGTGCGCCGCGATAAACGGCGAGGCACGACATAGGCAAACGCAGGTAAAAAGAAGCCAAAAGCCCCGTCACCAGAAACAAATGAACCATTCGACCGTGAATTATCAAAACGTGGAGTTAGAGCAGGAGAAAATTTTTTGTTTCCGCCAAACTCCACGATTTCACGCGGACGTTCGCGACCCCAGTGATCTTTAAATCCGACATTTGCCACAAGACCAGGACCTATCAAAAGAGCAAGAAGCATAAACAGCCACGCCTTAGCATCAAGTAAAATGTTTCTATGCCTCACAAAGGCAACTAAAGAAAAAATCAGAAAAACCACTCCGAGACCTCGTGCCCCGTAGTAAGCAACAAAATGAAGTGTGCCAACGACGAAGTTGTTGGATAGAAAAAAACCTTTCTCTGCATTGTAAAATTGGCCAGACAAAAATAAATCCACCTGTGGCCACAAGGCGGGCAAAGCAAGAATAATGGCGAACGCAATAA
>JBAZLX010000119.1:0-5814 GCA_041650075.1 Bdellovibrionales bacterium
TTTGACGGGGCAGAAGATGGTTCTGTCCATGCCTCGTCCACGCAACTAGATAGGTGTTTTTTGAAGGCTTATTCTTGACTCTATCCAAATAAGGTGTTGTAAAGAAAGAGTAGAATGGTTAATGATTATATCTGGAATTTTCTGAGTTATAGGGGTAGCTTTTTACAAAGGCGACCGTTGGTATGCGTGTGTGGGTTGTAACCCAAGGCATGGAGGGGTTGGTATGATGGCGGTGCGGGCGAACACAGGACGGATGAGTCCAAACGCGGGAATTGCGATTGGTCCTATCCTATTCATCATCGCAATTCTTGCTATTCTTGCCTCGGCAATTGCAGCAGGAAGCGGAAGCTTTACAGCAGGAACGGGTACTGAAAGCAATAAGACAAAATCGTCTGCGCTCGTTCAAATCGGCGAAAATTTAAAGATGGGTATGGATCAAATTACGATGGAAGTCGGTATATCCATAGACGCCGTTGATATTAATGTCGCCAATACGAGCCTTAACAACCAATTGTTTTCGCCTATCGGTGGCGGCGTCGCTCCTCCGTCGGTCGGTATGGCGAACAATCCGGTTATGGATAAATGGGCATTTCCAAGAGGACCCGTTGGTGGGCTTGGTACGGGCGGCGATAATGTCGTTGCTGTTTTGGCTGTTTCTCGGGGCGTGTGCGCAGAGGTTAACAATCGGTCCATGGGTATTTCGGCAGTTCCACCGGCAAAGAATCTCGGTACCTTCGTGAGTGGAACCGGTGGCATCACGGCAACCAATTGGCCGGATACAACAGATGCCGCAAATTGGACGTCTGGGGGCACGACAACCACGATTACAGGGCCGACGCTTGAGGGCGTTTCAACCGGTTGTGTATATAACACGGGAGCCACGGGCGGGGCTGGGTGTACTTATACCGATGGCGTAGGCGCATCCTGCACGGCAGGGCCGACGACGCAGTTCTTTTTCTATCAGGTTATGGCCATTCAATAAAAGACCCGGAAACGGGCAATCAGGCCTTTTTGCTGCGCCATGTGTCTATCCAGGCGCTCAGGTCTGAGGCTATCATCGGATGTCCGATATAGTACCCTTGGCCATAGTCGCAACCTTTTTCACGCAGCATGTCCCAAGAGTTCACGTCTTCAATGCCCTCAGCGATTACTTTCAATCCGAGATTATGTCCCAAGTCTATGATCGAATTCATAATGACCGCGCAGTCCTTGTTGTTGGGCGCGTCTGTGACAAAGCTCTTATCAATTTTTAGCTCGCTGAACGGCATCCGCTGCAGTTCGCGCAAAGACGAATGACCTGTTCCAAAATCGTCAATTGAAACGCCAATATTGCGTAAACGCATGCGTAAAAGGACGTCCATAGTGCGTGTTACATCACGCATGGCTTCCGTTTCCGTGACCTCAAGGATAAGATATTCGGACGGCAGGCCATATTGTTTGCATACGTCTGAAATCTGATCCGGAAGCGACAAATCAAGTAGGGTTGACGCTGTAACGTTTAGTGCCATCGTCATTTTCTCGCCAGCCTGATGCAAGGAAGCGGCTTGTTGCACTGACGTTTTAATGACGAATTTTGTTAATTCTTGCATCAGTCCTGCGTCGGTAATCTGCCTTAAGAAAGTATCAGGCAAAAGAATGCCCCGATCCGGGTGTTTCCAACGCGCAAGAGCTTCGACGCCTTTAATCCGGCGGGAGGAGATTTCAACAACAGGTTGATAATAAAGGATAAACTCACCATTGGCGAGGGCGAGGGCATGGTCTTCCGATTTATCCTTCTTGTCGCTTTCTGTCACTGAATCGAAAAAAGAGTTGAGCGTTTGGATGCTTAGAGGTTTTTCCAAAGCAGCGACGACATTAAGTCCATGAGCGCTTCCAAGTCGCCTTGCGCTGTTAAGAACGCGAGCGTCGCTGCCGCTGATTAAACAAAGTCTGGCATCTTTTGCCTTTTCGGACAAAAGACGCAAAAGCTCGACCCCATCGGTGCCGGGCATCATCAAATCAAGCATAATAACGTCGCACGGAAAATCGGTCAGAAGCTGATTAACATTTTCTGCATTGGACGTAGTGCGAGTCTCGAAACTATGGCGTTCGCCGATTTCCGCGATCAGATCGCAAATGTCTTCTTCGTCATCAATAATCAGCAAACGCATATCGTCATCCGTTCATCACTTGTTGGTCGCATTTTTCAGTATATCGCTTAAGGTGCGACGAATGTCCTTAAGACGATAGGGCTTTTCGACGATAGGAACGTTGTGACTGCTCAAAAACTCCTGAACGTGAGAGGAGAGAGTGTCTCCCGTCACATAAATAATCTTGTTTAGATACGAAGGCAACTCATGTTCAAGCGCCTCGTAAAGGGCAGGGCCGTCCATAACCGGCATGCGCAAGTCGCTGATAATAGCATCAAAGCTGCGTTTGCGAAGTTTCTCCATAGCAATGGCCCCATTTGCAGCAATATCAACCGTATGGCCCTCCGGTTCCAGCAAATCGGCAAGAGTCTGGGCCAATTCGACTTCGTCATCCACTAAAAGCAAAGTAAGGGGCTTTAGCGTAAGAGGATCTTCATTTTGTACCGAATCGTCTGAGACAGTATTTTTTGAAAGAGGAAATTTTACAGTAAACGTTGCTCCGCCACCCGGGGTATCGCCCAATAAAATTTCACCGCCGTGTGCGGACACAATATTGAGGCATAACGACAAACCAACGCCAGTGCCTCCTTTGCTGCTCTTTGTCGTAAAAAAGGGCTCGTAAATGCGTGTGCGAATATCTTGTGGAATGCCCGGCCCTGTATCCGCAACGACTAATAAAATAGAGCCTTCGGCATCGCAGCAGGTAGTAATAGAAATGCGACGCTGTTGCTTCCACCCGTCCATAGCCTGTGCGGCGTTGAGGACGAGATTGGTAACAACCTGCGTTAATTGATCGCTATCGCCGATGATTTCGCTCAGT
The DNA here is from genome assembly GCA_041650075.1 of Bdellovibrionales bacterium. Lineage (GTDB taxonomy): Bacteria > Pseudomonadota > Alphaproteobacteria > UBA9219 > UBA9219 > CAIXLI01. Next base: position 2,950 of record JBAZLX010000119.1, read on the forward strand.
TTAGGGTCGAAATTCGTTTGAATATCAATATCGCCAATTCTCAACTGATAGCCGAGTAACTCAAGAGATCCCCGGACAATTTGGTTGAGATCAACTTTTTTATGCTCGGGGGGTTTGCGGCGAGCCAAAGCAAGAAAGCTTTTGACGATTCTTGAGCAACGATCGGCGGCTTTGAATATTTTTTCGGCGCGCGTTGTGACCTTGGGCTCAGGGGATCCCTCCATAAGCAGCGTTGATTGACCGACAACAACCGACAACGGATTGTTTAATTCATGGGCGACACCCGCCAACAAACCGCCCAGAGCGGCCATTTTTTCGCTTTGTTGCAGGGCTTCTTGCTGTTGGGCGATTTGCGCTTCGGCCTTTTTGCTTTCAGTCAGGTCATAAAGCCCCATAACCATCGCGTTTTCATCTTGATAGGTAAGCCCTCTTGCATATACAGCAACCGAGATCTCGGCCTTGTCTCCGCGCACAATCTTGGTTTCAATAGCGTCCACGGGATTTCCTGAGCCAATTTCCTTAATCAGTTTATCGCGCATTTCGGAATCGGGCATAATGCGTTCAAGAAGATTGTTTTGAATCTCCTCCCGTTTCATGCCCAAAAGTTGTTCGGAACCCGGAGCCGCATAAAATATTGCGCCGCTGCCGAGGCTGACGATCAAAACCGGCATGGGGTGCGCTTCAATGATGCTGCGGAGGCGAGATTCGCTGGCAACAAGCGCAAATTCGCTTTTTTTACGTTCGGTAATATCGCTGGTGGAGCCCACCATGCGCAAAACTTTTTTTGTTGCCCTGTCGCGTACGGCGACGGCTTTTGAATGTAACCAGCGTCGTTCTCCATTAGGACGTTCGATGCAGTATTCGACGTTCAGAGTGACGGCGGTTACGTTACGACGAAACCGACGGATTGTATCTGTCACAAGGCGGCGATAGGGCGGTTGAATCATCCTGACCCATTTTTTGAGGCCTTCCGCGCCGTTAACAAGGCGAAAACCGAGAATTCTGCGGAACTGATCGGAGAAGAAGACTTCGCCAGTCTGGAGGTTCCAATCGAACAGACCTTCATTAGCGCCTCGCGTAGCAAGGGAAAATCGTTCGTTACTGAGAGCTAAAGCTTTTTCCTTTTCGTCCTGCCGGGCTGCAAATTGGCTTGCGATAATAATGGCGAATATCAAGGACGACAGGGCAAAAGAGATATAAACGGTATTGGTGACCGATGTCGGTGTCTTCAGAAATCCAAGAACATAGGCCGGTTCCGCCAGAACGCCCCCAAGGAAGCATACAAAAGCAATAATATGAACAAGGCTTCCGCTGGTGCCGTTTCGAATGCCGGAAAGGCCGGCGATGAGAATGGCGGCGATAACGATTGTACCTACTAAAGACATCGCGAAATAAGCGGTCGTGCGGTCAATAAAGAAATAATAAGCCAGTACGAACAGCAGCAAAAAGCCAATAAGAACAAAGGGAATTCTATAAATGGGGCTGTTAATGTCGAGCTCAAGGAAATAGTAGGTGAAAAGCAGGGCAAACATCCAGGAAGCAACGAGACTGATGTTATTCAGAACATCGCGTCCAGCGGGGTCGTTAAAACCTATTTTGCTCATCATCAGATCGTTTGAGCTGTATATATTGACGCAAAGGCAAAGCAGAAAAATGATCATAAAAACCTGTCCGCGATCGCGCATAACGACCCAAATAAAAAACAGGTACGCAGCGGCGGATATGACAATACCGGTCAAAAGGCCGAAAAAGAGCACGGACATTTGGTCCATTTCCACAGTTTTGGCGGCAAAGACATCGGCCAAGGCAAGGCTAGGCAGGGCGGTAAGCAGGACAAGGCCCCACGCAATGCCGCGAAAACGACTCAGAATTGAGAAATAGGTGTTTGCCACGGGAAAAGACCGGAAACCGCAAAGATTCATACAAAACTATGGAAGTATGAGGTAAACATTTTTAACTTTTGGTTGATTTTTATTGTATGAACGCGAAATATAGCACGTACGGAAGTTCTTTCTCCGTTTTTCGATTTATGGCCCTCTAGCCCCTTCTTTTTATGAAACCTTTTCTTCTCATTGGTACCCCCTGTTATGGCGGTATGGTTATGCAGGGATATATGGAATCCATCATTCAGTTGATGGGGTACGCGTCACGTAACGATTTTGACGTCAGTCTCGCCCTGTTGGGGGGTGATTCTCTTGTAACCCGAAGCCGTAATCAGCTGGTGGCGACTTTTCTCGATATGCCGAAAGCGACGCATTTGATGTTTATTGATGCGGACATATCCTTTTTTCCCGAAGACGTCCACCGCATGTTGAAATTCAACCATGAAGTGGTTGCGGGCATGTATCCGATAAAGAACTACGACTGGACACAAGCAAAGCAGAAAATGTCGCCCGATATGAGTATTGAGGAGCTTGCCGAAACAGGACTGCACTTTGTTGGTTTGCCCTGTTCCGAAAAAGAGCGGGAACATCGAAACGGATTCATTACAGGGGTGTATGCCGGGTGCGGCTTTATGATGCTTCGCCGGTCATGCATTGAGCGTATGATTTTTGCCTATCCGCAGACGAAATATAAACTTGCACACGTATATACGACTTCAAAAGAACGCAGTGAAAACCTGTATGCATTATTTGACTGCATCATCGAGCCTGAAACGAACATTTACCTCAGTGAGGATTTCACCTTCTGTCGGCGTTGGCGTGATATTGGGGGTAAAATATGGCTCGATCCAAAGAGCCGCCTTGCACATCACGGAGCCTTTCGTTTTCAGGGTTCTCCGGATGTGTCGCTCGCTAATATAGGCAAATGAATCAATAATATTTCGCGCTTCTTTACCCAAAATTCACCAAAATCTGGTCAAAT
>JBAZLX010000120.1:0-5791 GCA_041650075.1 Bdellovibrionales bacterium
TATGCGACCATTTCAAAAAAGACATACAAGCCGCAAAGCCTTTTACGGGACTGTCCGTTCTCGACATCGGTTGCGGCGGCGGCCTTTTGTCCGAACCCTTGGCAAATCTGGGAGCCAAAGTAACGGGATTGGACGCATCGGAAAAAGCCATCAATGTCGCGCGCGAACATGCCGCGAAGAAAAAGCTCAAAATTTCTTATATAGAGGGCAGCGCAGAGGAGTTCTCACTCGAAAGTAAAACCTTCGATGTTATCCTGATGATGGAAATTCTGGAGCATGCCGCCGATATTGGCTCCTTGATGCGCAGTGCGGCCTCCCTGCTCAAACCTGACGGAATTATTGTTATTTCGACAGTCAATCGCACGACAAAAAGCTTCCTTCTTGGAATTGTCGTCGCAGAATACATTCTTGGCTGGGTTCCAAAAGGCCTGCACGACTGGGAGAAGTTTATCCGGCCTTCGGAGCTTGCGGAACACCTGCAAAAAGCCGGGTTGGAAATCGGCGATCTAACAGGAATGGTTTATAATCCTATCTTAGACAGTTTCAGCCTGCGTTCCGGTATGGTTGGGGTCAATTATCTGGCAACAGCCAAACCGATAAGCCATTAACTATATTGTTTTATTGACTGCATGAGGGTTCTAAATAATCCTGAGCTCACTTATGCCTTTGCACGGCTATGAGACGACAAATAGAAAAACAAATTATGAATAATTCGCCGTTACTCAAGCAAATTTTTAAAGTCGTTAAGCACGAGGTCGTTTATCAAGGCGAAAAATGCGACATTGACTTAATGGTTCAGTGTGATTTGCGCTTTACCCTCTTTGATAAGGTTATAGACCCCTACGATGGGAGCATCTTATCAATCCCGACCTTTCATTCGTACTATGTGGCGCTGACAGTAGAAAACATTTCTTCATCAGCAAGCCATTTTAACGGGATCTATTATAAAGATTCCCGCAACGTAAAAGCCCCTTTTGACTATTGTTGCGCTTCCCTTGCCCGCGATATCGTTTCTCCCGGAAAAACGTCGTCCGTCTGGTTTATCTTTAAAGTCAAAGACAAAAATTTCTTTAGCATGGACTTTTCCATAGCCCATGACGGCCAACGCCAAGAATGTCAGAAGTTGCAGCAACGCGGGTTCCTTCGGAAGAGATATGAACTTAATTAATCTTTGATTTGACCGCATTGATGTTAATTATCCGGCTTCGGCTATTAAAAAAAGAAAAAAGCGTTCCAGTATCCGCGTATACCGATTTGCTCCTGTGGCGCTTGGCTGGTATATGAAGGTGAGTCTCTTCCCTACTTTATTTCCCACTTTTCCGAGGTTTTTATGTCCAAATCTAAATCCGCATCTCACGATTACAAAGTTAAAGACATTTCTCTGGCCGAATGGGGACGGAAAGAGATCGCTATTGCCGAAACGGAAATGCCGGGACTTATGGCCATCCGCGAAGAATTCGGCAAAAAGAAGCCGCTAAAAGGCGCGCGCATCGCGGGTTGTTTGCATATGACAATTCAGACCGCCGTTTTAATCGAAACTTTAAAGGCTCTTGGCGCAGAAGTGCGTTGGTCGTCATGCAATATTTTTTCAACGCAAGATCATGCCGCAGCCGCCGTTGCCGCATCGGGCGTTCCTGTCTTTGCATGGAAGGGCGAAACCGAAGAAGAATACGTCTGGTGCATTGACCAAACCATATTTGGCCCGAATAACTGGCGTCCGAACATGCTGCTTGATGACGGCGGCGATTTGACGCTGCGCATGCATGAAGAATTTCCCGAACTTCTTAAGAACGTTCGGGGCGTCTCGGAAGAAACGACGACCGGGGTTCACCGCCTCTATGCAATGATGGACGAAGGCAAGCTCAAGATTCCCGCCTTTAACGTCAATGACAGCGTGACCAAGTCCAAGTTCGACAACCTTTACGGCTGCCGCGAAAGCCTCGTGGACGGCATTCGCCGCGCCACCGACGTTATGTTGGCAGGTAAAGTTGCCGTCGTTTGCGGTTACGGCGATGTCGGCAAAGGCTCAGCCGCATCGCTGCGTTCGGGCGGCGCGCGCGTCATGGTCACGGAAATTGACCCGATCAATGCGCTACAAGCCGCCATGGAAGGTTATGAGATCACGACGATGGAAGAGGCTTCTTCTATCGGCGATATTTTCGTTACGGCCACAGGCAACTGCGATGTTATTACGCTTGAGCATATGCGCAAGATGAAAGACCGCGCTATTGTTTGCAACATCGGGCATTTCGACGCTGAAATCGACGTAGGATCGCTGCGCAATTACAAATGGGAAGAGGTCAAGCCACAGGTTGACGAGGTCGTTTTCCCCGGCGGCAAGCGACTGATCGTTCTTGCCAAAGGGCGGCTTGTCAATCTTGGCTGCGCGATGGGGCACCCGAGCTTCGTTATGAGCGCCTCCTTCACCAACCAGACGCTCGCGCAAATAGAGTTATGGACAAACCCGGGCAAATACAAAAAACAGGTCTACATTCTGCCCAAGACGCTCGATGAAAAGGTTGCGAGGCTGCATTTGAAAAAACTTGGCGCAGCGCTGACAAAACTGACGCCCAAGCAAGCCAAATACATTGGCGTTTCGAAAGAAGGGCCATTTAAGTCGGAGCGGTACAGGTATTAGGGTCTGAATCCGCCTGAATCGTTTTGGGTTTGGCAAAAATATAGTTAATGACCCTGCGATAGGTATTTCCTTATCGGCAGAGATGCCTTATTCAGAATACTCCTTATTTACCTTCGCGATTCTATGGCCCCTCTGTCCTCAAAATTCGCGCCTTTTGCAGCAATCGCAGCGGTTATTTTAGCCGTTGTGATTGTTATCGGCGTCCACATGGGTCTGCAGGCCGCGACGTTGATTACCCTTATTCTGGCGGGCATTATCATCGGCCTGTCCTGGTTGATTTTTATTCTGAACAACCACCTGCGCTGGCGCTATTCGATGTCGCGAAACGTGCGCCAGATCGCAGAACGTATGCAGGCGATGTTGGCCTCCGTGCCCGAGGCCTATTGCATATTCACGACACAGGGAATTTTACGCGAGGCTACGCGGGTTGCGCCCATGTTGGGCGTCGCGAAGGTTTCGCACTTTGAAGACCTCGTCGCCGCGATTAAGGAACCGGAAGATTTTGTCGCAGCCTTCCGCAAAATGCAGATGACCGGCGAAAAGTTTTCGCTGACCATTACAACAATCGGCGAAAACAAGAAAATTCAGGTTTCCGGCTCGAGGATGCGGATCGGTCATGAGGCGTTATTGCTCGATATTTTATGGTTCAGCGACAACCCGGCGACGGCCGATGTCCTTGAGCACCAGCATGCCGAGCTGGAAAAAAGCAATTACAAGCTTGGCAACGTTCGCGCTATCTATGAGCGGCTGCCGATCCCCCTTTGGAGGCGCGACGACAGCCTCAATATCGCCAAATGCAACGTCGCCTATGCAAAAGCGCTCGACGTTTCGATTGAAGAAGTCATTCGCGGCCAGCATGAGCTGGTTTCCGCAACCGCGCGGGGCGGCAGCGGCCGCGCGTTGGCGGTCAAAGCTCTGGAAACGGGCACATCGCAAACGGAACGCCGCCATGTCATCATCGGCGGAAAGCGCCAACTGCTGGAAATTACGGAAACGCCTTATGAAGCCAACGGCATGAAGGGCGTGTTCGGTTATGCCATCAATGTCACGGCTGAAGAAGACAAGGATCTTGAAATCGAGCGCCATACGGCATCGAACCGCGAAGTTCTGGAGCATCTGGGCAGCGCCATTTCGATTTACGGCCCCGACACGCGGCTTGAATTTTATAATCGAGCCTACTTGCGCCTCTGGCACGCCGACGAAGCCTTTTTGGACGGCAAACCGACTTTCGGGGAAATCCTCGAAGATCAGCGTACGCGTCGCGTTGCACCGGAACAGGTTGATTTTCAGCGCTATAAACGCGAACGCACATCCCTCTTCACCTCCCTTCTGGAGCCGAGAGAAGATCTCATGTATCTGCCGGACGGCACGACCTTGCGTATTCTTGTGTCGCCGCACCCGATGGGCGGCCTGATCTTCGTGCACGAAGACGTAACCGATAAACTGGCTCTCGAATCTTCCTACAATACGCTGATCGCCGTGCAGAGGGAGACTTTGGATAACCTCGCCGAAGGCATCGTCGTGTTCGGCCCCGACGGCAAAGTCGGCTTATTTAATCCTTCCGTCGCGAAAATTTGGGGGCTGTCGCCGGAATATCTCGCATCAAGCCCCCATATCGCGGACATTCTTGAAAAGACAAAGCCTCTGCACACCTTTAGCGGCGACTGGAACGATTACAAGAAAGAGGCCATTTCTTATTCGCTTGACCGCAACATGCGCAAAGGCCGCATGAATTTGTCCAACGGTACGGTTTTGGAATACGTCGCGGTGCCTTTGCCGGACGGAGCCGTTTTAAACAGCTATCTCGACGTAACGGATTCAATCAAAGCCGAACGCGCTTTGCGCGCAAGCAACATGGCTCTTGCGGCAGCAGATCGCCTGAAATCCGAGTTTGTCGCGAACGTGTCATACCAGTTACGCACACCTCTTAATACGATTATGGGTTTTTCGGAAATCCTGACCAACCAGTATTTCGGCACGCTGAACGAACGCCAGATGGAATATACGCGCACCATTATGGACGCGAGCAAAAAACTGCTTTTGTTGATCAATGACGTGCTCGATCTGGCAACCATCGAAGCCGGGCGCATGGCGCTCGATCAGGAGAACACATCCGTCGCGGGACTTTTGAACTCTGCCAAACAGATGACGGCGGAATGGGCACGCCAACAGTCATTGGAAATCATTATTGATTGTCCGCAGGATACCGGCTCTTTCGAAGTTGACGTGCATCGCATGAAACAAGTGCTGTTCAATCTTATCAGCAACGCCGTCAAATACACGCCTGCCGGAGGACGCATTACGCTCGAGGCGCGCAATACGGGCGAGTGGATTGCGATAACCGTTGCCGATACGGGCATCGGCATTCCAGGAAGCGACCTTGACCGCGTGTTCGGCAAATTTGAACGCGCCAACATGCAAGCGCGTCAATCGGGTGCAGGGTTGGGGTTGAGCCTTGTGAAAAGCTTTGTCGAGCTTCACGGCGGACGTATCGAAATCACCAGCACGCCGCATCAGGGCACGCGCGTGACGTGCTTTATTCCTATTCATGCAACGGCGGGCTCGACGACAAATGCCGTTAGATAATATTCCCCTGCCCGATCTTGCCGCCACGCAATCGCTGGCCAAACGCATCGCTCCGCTGTTGAAAAAAGGCGATGTAGTGGCTTTGACCGGCGAGTTAGGCACCGGAAAAACAGAATTCGCCCGCGCTTTGCTGCAAACGATGGGGACTAAAGGCGACGTGCCAAGCCCAACTTTTACGCTTGTACAAACGTATGAAGTAAGCGGGTTGCTGGTTTTTCACTTCGACCTCTATCGCCTGAAATCGTCGTCCGAGCTTGACGAGCTAGGCTGGGACGACGCCTTGGCCCAAGGCGTCACGCTTGTCGAGTGGCCGGAGCGCGCGGAAAGGCGTCTTCCGTTAAACAGGCTGACGTTGCGATTTTCGCTCGCGCAGGACGAAAAAAGAAGCTGCTCAATCGAAAAAGGCGGGGATTGGGAAAGACGTATATAAACGCCTTTACCACATCATGTCGCTCTGATCGTTTTGGTTTGTTTGACTTTGCTGCTGGCCGCTTGATCCCTGTTGTGGACTGCAAAAAGCCATTAACATGAATAGGAGGGGAAACAGCAGAACCAAGCAACCAATGG
>JBAZLX010000121.1:0-5790 GCA_041650075.1 Bdellovibrionales bacterium
GCGCCCGTGCGACGGCGTCGAAACGGCGGAATGCTGGGAGATAGCTCTTCGCAATAAAACGCGCCCGAGCCTGATGGCTTTGTCGCGCCAAGGCCTGCCGACGGTTCGCGGGGATTCCAAAGACAATCTTTCGGCTCGCGGCGGTTATGTTTTGGCCGAGGCGGACAAAAAACGCGACGTGACGTTGATGGCGACAGGGTCGGAAGTATCCATCGCTCTCGAAGCCCGCGCGACGCTGGCCGGGCTTGGCATTAACGCTGCCGTTGTCTCGATGCCCTGCTTTGAGCTGTTTGAAGAGCAGCCGGATAAGTACCGCGCGGAAGTGCTCGGCGCTGCGCCGCGTATTGCCATCGAAGCCGGAATTCGCCAAAGCTGGGATCGCTATTTGGGCGAAAAGGGAGCCTTTATTGGCATGAAGAGCTTTGGCGTATCGGCTCCGGCAGAGAAGCTTTTTGAGTATTTTGGCATTACGGCGCCGAAAATCGTTGAAAAAGCTAAACTTTTGCTTGGAAAATAGTTGAACTTTTCCTTGCGTTTAGCGGCTCTCTTTCATAAAAACGTTTAGCTTTTCTTTTCATTAAGGGGAGGTTCTTATGGCCGTTCGCATTTCCATTAATGGTTTTGGCCGCATTGGCCGCCTTGTCCTTCGCTCCGTTTTCGAGTCGGGCCGCAAGGACGTCGAGATCGTCGCTATTAACGATCTTGCGCCTCCTGCGACTAACGCTCATCTGCTTAAATACGATTCCGTTCATGGCCGCTTTAACGGCGAGGTTTCCGTTGACGGCAACGACCTCATCATCAACGGCACGCGCGTCAAAGGCTTGCAGGGCGCAGATCCCGCAACGCTCGGCTGGAAAGACCTCGGCATTGATGTGGCGATGGAGTGCTCGGGCCGCTTTACGAAGCGCGACGATGCCGCCAAGCATCTTTTGGCAGGCGCCAAAAAGGTTCTTATCTCTGCCCCCGCAACGGACGAAGACCTTACCGTCGTTTACGGCGTCAATCATAATGACCTTAAGGCCTCGCACGTTATCGTTTCGAACGCGTCGTGCACGACCAATTGCTTGGCGCCCGTGGCGTTTGTTCTTAACAATGCCGTCGGTATCGAGCACGGCTTTATGACGACGATCCATTCCTATACGGGGGATCAACGCACTGTCGATACGGCGCATAAGGACTTGCACCGCGCTCGCGCGGCGGCGATCAATATGATTCCGACGTCGACCGGCGCGGCCAAGGCCGTCGGCAAGGTTCTGCCCGCGCTGAAAGGCAAGCTCGACGGGACTTGCATTCGCGTGCCGACTCCCAACGTTTCGGTCATTGACCTGAAATTCGTCGCCAAGCGCGCGACTTCGGTTGACGAGATCAATCAAGCCATTATTGCGGCGGCGAATGGCCCGCTGAAGGGCGTTTTGGGCGCTTACACGGAGCCTCTGGTATCGTCCGATTTTAACCACGATCCGCATTCGTCAATCTTCGCTTTGAACGAAGCCAAGGTCATTGGCGGGACGTTTGTTCGCGTCATGAGCTGGTACGACAATGAATGGGGATTTTCGTGTCGGATGCCGGATACGGCAGTCGCGATGATGGCGGCGAAGTAAACGATCTTGGGCTGCAAAGCGCGCTTTTCTGCGCTTCCGGTTCTTACGTACCGAAAAGTACGCTCCGCCCCGGTTCTCGGAAATTGCGATTTTCGCCTCAAGCTTGTTTGCTTGGAATAGCACAAGGCTTTTTCATTTTCTGTTCTGCGCGGTGCCGATTTTGGCGGCTTTGGCCGCGTCAATCCACCAGCTGTCTGTCACGGCGAGGCCGTATTTCGGCGCAATGTCGGGTTGTCCGAATTTATCCCAATAAGCGATACGGTACGTGCCGATGTACCAGTGCGGTATGACGTAATATTGCCAGAGCAGAACCCGATCCAGTGCGCGGCAGGCCTCAACCAAATCTTCGCGGCTATGGGCGTGGACGAGCTTTTCGATCAGGCCGTCAACGACGGGGTCGTTGACGCCGATCAGGTTGCGGCTGCCTTTCAGATTGGCTTTGCTTGAGCCCCAATAATCATATTGTTCGTTGCCGGGCGAGAGGGATTGCCCGAAGACGCCGACCGTCACATCGAAATCGAAGTCGTTCATCCGGTTCTGATATTGCGACGTGTCAACGACGCGCAGCGTGGCTTTAATTCCAAGCCTTTCCAGATTCCGAAGGAAGGGCTGCACCCAGCGTTCGAAAAGAGCCTGGGATTCGATAATTTCGAACGTAAAAGGCTTTCCTTGAGCGTCCGTTAAAACGCCGTTTTTAAGAACCCATCCCGCCTCGCGCAGTAAATCCGCCGCTTGGCGCAAGTTGGCGCGGTTGTCGCCGCTGCCGTCCGTTTTGGGAAGCGTAAATTCTTTCGTGAAAACGTCATCGGGGATTTTGCCGCGATAGGGCTCGAGAAGCTTGATTTCTTGCGGGGAGGGAAGGCCTTTGGCCGCCAATTCGGAATTTTCGAAATAGCTCGACGTGCGGCTATAGGCTCCATAGGCGAGGTTCTTGTTCGACCATTCGAAATCGAACGCATAACCCAAGGCTTCGCGCACGCGACGATCCTGAAACAACGGGCGACGCGCGTTGAGGACAAAAGCCTGCATACCCGACGGAAGCTCGTTTTTGATGATCTGTTGTTTTATCAGGCCTTGCTTGACGGCGGGCGTGTTGTAGTTGAGCGCCCAGTTTTTGGCGACGTTTTCATAGCGATAATCGTAGCGACCCGCAAAAAACGCTTCTGTAGCCACTGTCGTATCGCGATAGTAATCGTAAATGATACGGTCGAAATTATAGCGACCCTTATTGACCGGCAAATTCGCTGCCCACCAATCCTTGACGCGGGCGTACGTTATTGTCCGTCCCGGCGTCATGCTTTCGATAACATAGGGGCCGCTGCCCATGATTTTGTCGAGGGTCGTCGCCGCAAAATCGCGGCCTTCCCAGCTGCGCTTTGAGAGAACGGGCAGTTCGCCGATAATCATCGGAAGTTCCGTGTTTTTGCCGTCCCGGAAAACGAAACGGACGCCGTGCGGGCCCGTCTTTTCGGCTTTGACGACATCCTTGTAATAGCTGCGGTATGCCGGATGGCCTTTGTCGCGCAATGTTTCGAACGAGAAAATAACGTCCTCGGGCGTGATGGGGGAGCCGTCGTGAAACCGCGCTTCGGGGCGCAATTCGTAAGAGATGCTTGCGCGGTCGGGCGCGATGGTTGCGCTTTCCGCAACCCAGCCGTATTTACTGAAAGGCTCGTCCAGAGAACGAGTCATGAGAGTTTCGAACACGTCTCCCAAACCGTCGGCGGGAACGCCTTTAAGCGTAAAGGGGTTTAGCGTGTCGAAGGTTCCAAGCGCCGACAGGTGCAAATCTCCGCCTTTGGGGGCGTCGGGATTGACATAGTCGAAGTGCGTGAAAGAGGCCGGATAACGCGGCGTTCCATGCAGGGCAAGGCCGTACTGCGGCGTTTGCGCCTCGGCTGGCAAAGAAAAGAGAATTAAGAAAAGAGCGGCAAGAAAAGCCGTCATTTCTTCTCCGTCGTCAGCATGACCAAATTCTGCCACCTGTAGGAGGACAGCATTTGCGCATAGATAAGGCCGAGCCAGCCCTTTTTGCGCCATTGAACGATGACACTGTCGGGCAGGGCATCGAATTTCTTGGGATCAATGACCAGAAAACCGCTTAATTGAAACTTGTTCCCGTCGGGCGCGGTAATTTCGGCGTTGTTGGCGACCAGAAGATCGTGCTCTTTAAGGCCTTTGACAAAGGCATCGGTCGCATCGCCCTGTTGGCGCAAGGCGGCGCAGAAGTCCATGGCGTTTTTGGTGAACGTGCTGGGCTGTTCTCCTTCAAAAAGGGGAAACTCCCCGTCTTCTTTCAAAAGCTCGCTCTTTTCGTCAATGCAAAGAACGAATTGCTTGTTTGTCGGGTCGTCCATCAGGATGAAGGGATAACGGCGCACGTATGCCGGAAGATAGGAGCCGGGAACCCATTCGCCCTTGGCGTTGACAAAAAGATTGACGTCGTTTTTCAAGCCTACGACGACAGCCGGGACGGGCGTGGGGCCGTCGGCAAAAACAATCGGATAATACGAAGAAGCCATGGGGAATTCTTCGATCAACAAGGGAATCGCATTCGTTTTCGAGGCGAATTTGAAATTCGTCGGGCGGTTCAGTTTCATCTTGCCGTCGCGCGTGCGGTCGAGGGGACGCGGCGATGTGTAGAACATCGGCATGACGGGGGGCGTAGGAGGGTTTTGCGGAGGCGTCTGATCGGTCATTGAGAGAATCCCCATAAAAGATGAATGCAAAATGTATATGGCAACGCGAAATAGGTTGCAAGGAGAAGAGAATCGAGAAGAGTTTAGGGTTGGCGGCGCGAAATATAGGTGTTATTCAAATCGAAACCGAAATATCGAATCTCATTTATGTCCATTATTACAACGACCAAGGCTCTTTCCGATTTTTGCTCCCGGCAACGGGATGCCGAATTTGTCACCGTGGACACCGAATTCATGCGTGAGCGCACCTTCTGGCCGAAGGTATGCCTTATCCAGATCGGGGGCGTGGACAAATCCGTTGCCGTTGATCCTTTAGCTGAAGGTATTGACCTCACCCCTTTGTTTGACTTGATGAATAATCCGGGCGTGCTGAAGGTTTTCCATGCGGCGCGGCAGGATGTCGAGATATTTTACAACCTTACGGGACTTATACCGGCGCCGATGTTCGATACTCAAGTCGCGGCCATGGTCTGCGGTTTCGGCGAAGCGGCGAGCTATGAGACTTTGGCGGCTTCTTTGGCCGACGCAAAAATTGATAAAACAAGCCGTTTTACCGACTGGGCACAAAGACCGTTATCGGAAAAACAGGTCATTTATGCCCTGAACGACGTTATTCACCTGCGCAAAGTTTATTTACGGTTGAAGGAAAAGCTCGAGAAAAACAACCGCGCGTCGTGGGTGCAGGAGGAAATGGCCATACTGACAAATCCCGCGACATATGCGGCCGACCCTCGCGATGCATGGAAGCGGCTCAAATTGCGTTCGGCAAAGCCTCGCTTGCGCGCGCTTGTTCAGGAATTGGCCGCATGGCGGGAGACGGAAGCCCAACGGATCAACATTCCGCGCAACCGCGTGCTTCGCGACGAGGCCTTGTTGGAGATTGCTTATCATCCTCCGCGGTCGGCTCAGGAGCTCAGCCACATTCGCGGGCTGAACGGAGGTTTTGCGGAAGGCCGCCCAGGAGCGGAAGTTCTGAAAGCCGTGGCGCGCGCGCTTGATCTGCCTGCCGATCAATGCCCGAAGGAAGAGGATCGCCGGTCTTTGCCCGGCGGGCTTGGGCCATCCGTCGAGTTGCTGAAAGTTCTGCTCAGGCAAGTCAGCGAGGAGCATGGCGTTGCCGTTAAACTGATTGCGACAACGGACGATCTTGAGGATCTTATGGTTGACGATACCGCCGATATTCCCGTTTTGCGCGGCTGGCGGCGCGAGCTTTTCGGGAATCTTGCCCTTGCGGTTAAACGCGGGGAGCTTGTGCTGGGATTAAAAGGAAAGAAAGTCGTTACGACAAAAATATCCTGACGAAATACTATTCTTTTTCCATCGTGCATTGAAGCGGATGTTGGGCTTGCCTCGCGGCGGCTAACACTTGCGCGACTTTGGTTTCCGCAATTTCAAACGTATACACGCCGCACAGACCTGCGCCGCTTTTGTGAACCTGCAGCATGATAGTCGTCGCGTCTTCGCGCGATTTATTGAAGAAAACCTCAAGA
>JBAZLX010000122.1:0-5656 GCA_041650075.1 Bdellovibrionales bacterium
GACCGCCGGATTACGGGCGATCTTCTAACGGCGGAATTCCGTCCCCAGCCGAACGGAAAAGACCAGCTCAATAAGCTATCGGCTGCGGGCAACGTCACCGTCGTCACCAAAAACGACGTCGTGCGCGGCGACCGCGGCGTTTATGACGCGGCGCGCGACATCGCGGTTATTACGGGGCACGTGCGTATTACGCGCGGCGACGGCCTTGAACTGACGGGCGACGTCGGCGAAGCCGATTTCAAAACCAATCAAAGCCGCCTTATCAACAGCGGCGGCGGCCGAGTCCGCGCCTTATTGCCCGCCAAAACATCCTCTAAAACATCCGGCGGCGCTAAGTCCAAGGTTGGTGCGCCATGACGCCTGCAGGTAAAGTCGTTCCGCTGTCAAAACCCGCAAAAAAGATTATGGCCGAGCCGGATCCGGGTATGGGGCTTGAAGTCGGACATATCGGCAAACGCTACAACCGGCGCCCTGTCGTCCACGATGTCAGCTTTAATTTGCAGCGCGGCGAAGTCGTCGGTCTTTTGGGCCCCAACGGAGCGGGCAAAACGACGTGTTTTTACCTTGTCACAGGATTGGTCAAGCCGGACACGGGGAACATTTATCTGGACGGGCTTGATGTCACAAAATTTCCCATGTACCGCCGCGCGCGGCTGGGCTTGGGGTATCTGCCGCAAGAGTCTTCGATATTCAGAGGGCTGACCGTCGAAGAAAACCTTCGCGCCGTCCTTGAAATCCTTGAGCCGGATTACGGCTCCCGCGAAGCGATGCTCGACGAGCTTCTGGCCGAATTCGGGATCACGCATCTCAGGCAAGCCCCTGCCATTGCCCTGTCTGGCGGCGAACGCCGCCGCCTTGAAATCGCGCGCGCCCTTGCCTCTCAGCCGCATTTTGTGCTGCTCGACGAGCCTTTCGCAGGCATTGACCCGATAGCCTTGGGCGACATCCGCGATCTGGTCGTTCATTTACGCGACAGAGGCATTGGCGTCCTGATAACGGATCACAATGTCCGCGCGACGCTCGAAATCGTTGACCGCGCCTATATTATCCATGACGGACGCGTGCTTATGCAGGGCACGCCGGACGAAATCATCGAAAACGCCGACGTCCGCCGCGTCTACCTTGGCGAAGAATTCCGGATGTAGCTAGACAACAAATTCCGGATAAACGAGCCTCGGTTTTTCGCCCATTTTTTTGCGCGTCGTATTTACGGCATCAATGCTGACTTCGGCGAAAACTTTAGCGCTTTTGCAGAGGTTTGCGCCGGCGTCAACGATAGCGCTTAAAGAATGGCTCAACTTCGGCGTTTGGTCATGAAAATTTAAATATGTTCCGTACGCAGCAATGAGCGCCGCGTCCAGCCCTCTTACCAGAGCGCCCTTCATTTCTAAACGATGCTTCGTAAGCTGAATATCGTAGGCATCGGCAACTTCCTTACACTGGCAGGCATAAGCGCCAACCTGAAGAATAATCTTGCGAACGTCTTCCGGTATTTCGCCGCTGAAGCGCAAGAACGAATCCGGCGGGTCAACCTCGTCTCTGGCATCGATAAAATAATAGCGCCCTTCCGAAATAGTCATGATCCTGTCGTCGGCAATATTCGTGGCTCTGACGATGGCTAATTCAAGGGAACCAAGAGGACGAATATGCATGATAAATAATCCTTTCCAATATTGAACGATTATACAACAAATTCCGGATAAACGAGCTTCGGCCTTTCAGCCATTTTTTTCCGTGTCGCTTTAATGGTATCATAGCTTTGTGTAGCCAGCTTCTTCGCCGTTTTGCACACGACAAGACCGGCATGAATCACGACGCGCGGCATATAGACGCTTGCCCAGAACCAGTTGGCCAAAGTGCCGTTCAAGACGACGTTTATTTCTTCCGCAAATTTATCCTTGGCTTCTGCTTCCAGATCGGCCGTGCGGTGTGCCAGCAATTTTTCATATTCTCTGAACTTCTCATATTGTCCCGTACTGAAAGGCATGGCGGCGGCGCGTTCCATGTATTGTTCCAACACAACAGCCGCAACAGGGCTTTTGCTCTTCATCATGTCAATAATTTCAGCCTTGTTTTCTGAAAGGAAACGTTCAAATACTTCCGCGCCTTCGGCATAGTTAATTGCAACGTCTTTCTTTTTTTGTTCGATCTGGCGGGTAAAATCGTCAACCTGTTCCTGCCGCTGTTTTTCGATCTCGCGAACGGCGCCATAGAAACCGAGAACGCCATGCGCAAGGGTGAACTTCGGCATTTTCTTGTCCCCATTTGAAAACTCTTCGCGCGCGTCGTCCCACGCCTTCCTTATGCCGTTTGTAAAAGTATCTTTTGTATCCTGACAGTGCTGCGCAAGTTTTTGGGGGAATTCGGTTTCGATCTTCTCGCATAATTTAACATAGGCGGTATAGGAATTATAAATCCTTGTATTCTCACTCGCCCAAGCGGTGCGTATTTCACATTTTGCATTATCTTTTGCTGTATCGGCATCAAATTTGATCTGGGCAATGTTGCGTTCCGCATCGTCACGGATTTTGATATAAAGCGCCGTTTTGTCATCTGTCTCGGCATCAATCAGGGTATGGGTTTTTTTAACTTCCTCGTTAATGAGTCCTTTGACTTCGTCAAATTTACGATTAGTGGCAAGTCTGGCTAATTCTGCGGCGCGGTCGCGAGCACTAAGGCGAATAAATTTCATCGTAAATCCTTTCACGAATATGGGCGCAGCAAAACTGGCAAAAAAACAGACAAGATTGAAAACTTGGCGCGCCAATAACCCTATCCCAACAGGCAAGATGTGTCTAATGGTCAGGTTTATCGTTTTCTCATTTTGTGGTATAATCGCCAAGTAAACGCGTTTTTTTTGCCCAAAGGCTGTGAAATTAGCGCGTTTTTATGGTTAATGTTCCGGATTTTCGTATTTACTTTCAGGTAACGGATTTAAACTAGTTTGCTTAAGAGAAGGCTTTGCAACAGATGAAAAAGTACCTGCCCCTTAAAACCGGCGGAACGGCCACGATAGACATCCTCAAGGATGGCGATCTGGCGGACGTCATGGCGCTGCACGACGAAGCGCGCGCGGCGATGCTTGCCGACGGCGAAGGAACTCTGCAGCCTCAGGGCGAAGCGTATTTCAGAAATCTGCTCTCGCGCGTCACGGGCTTGATGGTCGGCGCCCGCGACACGGGAAAAATGGTTGCTCAAATGGCCGTCATCGGCCCCATGACACTGCGCGAAGCAATAGCGCTGCATGTCATTACCCGCAACGACATCGCCTATCATCATGCGTCTATGGACGACAACGTTATCGTTTTTAAAAGCCTGGCCGTTCACCCCATCTGGCGCGACAACGAACTTGAAAAACATTTGATCGCTTTTGCGTCATGGCTCCCCGCCTCTCAGGTCGTCGATCATATTTTTTCGCAAACATCCGTTTCCGCTTCGCGCAGCTGGGAAGCGTTTGTTCGCCAGAAATTCGGCATCGTCGCGGCGGCAAAAGATCCTCAGGACGGCCAGCCCCGCTTTATCCTTCAGAAACCCTCGTTCGGTTTCGATTTTGAGCCGCATATCATCGCCGACGACGTTGATCCCGTTTCCGATTTTTCTGGCATTGTCTCTCTGACGCAGCGCGAAGGTCTTGTCGGCCTTTATGAAAATAACGCGGCGTTGAAGCTTTCTTTCATGCGTAATCGCGAAGAAGTCAGCTTGATGCCCGTCATGGCTCGCGTCGGCAAGCAGAGATAATCATCCCAGAACGATCCAGAATCCAAAAATAATGGCCGCGAGAACGCCAAGCGATACCCATGTCAGGTATTTTTCGATAAACAGCTTGATCGGCTCGCCGAATTTGCGAACCAAAGCCGCGATAATAAAAAACCGCGCGCCACGCGTTGCCGCGCACGCCAGAACGAACAAGCCAATATCCAGCCCTGCGACGCCGCTGGCGATCGTCACGAGCTTGAAAGGAATAGGCGTCAGCCCCTTAACGAGAATGATCGCGACGCCCCACTTGATAAACCCTTCCTGGAAGGTCTGGAATGCGGCCTCAAGATGATATGTGTCAACAATCCATTGCCCAAGCGTCGCCATGGCGAAAGCGCCTATGGCATAGCCTATCAGCCCCCCGACAACGGAACCTGCCGTGCATACGGCTGCAAAACGCCAAGCCTTGGCGCGGTCGGCAATAGCCAGCGGTAGCAACAAAATATCGGGGGGGAGCGGGAAAAACGAAGCTTCGGCCAAAGCGATGGCGAAAAGAATCCATTCTGCATAAGGCTTTTCAGCCTGTCTTAAAACCCAATCGTAACATGCACGTATCATAACAGACCCTTACGCCCGCAATATTTGCCACTGTCTTCTACATACTCTGGGCATGCAGTAAAAGGAATTCTTTAACAGAGCCAAAAAATTGGCATAAAAGGCGAAAATCTCAAGAAAATCGTCGTACTTTTTCTCTGTTTCTGCTAAACGACCCATCTTAAAAGGGCGGTTAGCTCAGCGGTAGAGCATCTCGTTTACACCGAGGAGGTCGGGGGTTCAAACCCCTCACCGCCCACCATTTTTTGTTTTGCGCGCCTACGCGCGCGGGGTCGGTCGGGGGTTCAAACCCCTCACCGCCCACCATTTTTTGTTTTGCGCGCCTACGCGCGCGGGGTCGGTCGTAGGTTCAACCCCCTCACCGCCACCGTTTTTCATACGAATAGCATCGTATTCCGTGGAAAATTATTTCTACACGCCTGTATTGCAAAAACATTTCCTTAACACTCTCCTTGTTAACTGACCTGCCATATTATTGGCAGGAATCGTCCTGCCGATTGAGGAGTATTTTATGTCCGGTGACACGCAAAGAAACGCCATCTCGGAGCAGCTCGCTCACAGATTGCTTCCTTTTGTCACTATTATTGCGCTTATCATCACGCTTATTATTCCGTTGGGTTATATATCGCTTGAATATAACCGTACGATTTCCGAAGCCAACAATTTTGCGCGACGGCTCGCCTTTGACATAAGGACGATGGCTCTCGAGGCAGGCGATCTCTGGAAATATCAGGCGACGAAGTACGAGCAGATCTTTAATTCCTACGTCGTCGGGAAGGACATTAAATCCATCCGCGTAGAGGATGCGGAGGGCAATCCCGTTGCCCGGCAGCAAGACGCAACCGCGTACCGCGTCGGTATATTGGAAGATTTAATGATTTACGGCAATAAGGAGAATATTGTCCTCAACAACCGCAAAATCGGTTCCATACAAGTAGCCATATCGGCGCACGCGCTTATTATCAAAGGAATATTGTCCTTTTTGGTCTTTGTCGTACTCGGCGCTGGTCTTGCCGTTACCGTCTTCAGGTTTCCGCTCAAGGTCGTCCGCAGGCTCGAGGGCAAGCTTTTTGACTATCAGGTTGCGCTTGAAAAAATGGTCGAAGACCGCACGATAGAACTCAAAAACGCGGTAGACAAAGCGCGCCAGTTGTCCGACGCGGCGCAGACGGCGACCAAGGCCAAGTCCCAGTTTCTCGCGAACATGAGCCATGAAATTCGCACGCCTATGAACGGCATTTTGGGCATGGCGGAATTGCTCTTGATGACGGAGCTTAACGAAGAACAACGCTCCAGCGTCAAGACAATCAACGATTCCGGCAGAATGCTTTTAAAACTGCTCAAC
>JBAZLX010000123.1:0-5518 GCA_041650075.1 Bdellovibrionales bacterium
CGTCGCTGCCCAAAACGGGGCGATACTCGCCTTCCTGCGGTTCGGTGCCAGGAATGAAAGATTCCCAGATTGCTTTTTTATCGCTGGGCGGCGCGAGCTGTTCCGTCAGGGGATCAACGCGAACCATGCGCAGGCCCGGCGGCATGCGGAACGGTATAGGCGCCAGATCCTTGATGGCTTCCGTGATAAAGGAACGGAAAATCGGCACCGCGACGGAAGCGCCTGTTTCGCGCGAACCAAGCTGGACGGGATTATCGAACCCGACATAGACGCCGCAAATAAGGTCAGGTGTAAAGCCTATAAACCAAGCGTCTTTGTTATCGTTAGTCGTCCCCGTCTTTCCGGCCAAAGGAAAATCTATATCGGCCAGACGCGCCGCCGTTCCGCGCTGAACGACGCCCTGAAGAATATTGACCATTTGGTATGCCGTCCGCGCATCCTGGATTTGTTCGCGCATGTCGGGAAGATCGGGAGGCGTCATCTGCGCCGTCCACCCGTCCGAGCGGCAATTTTTGCATTCGCGGTTATCCACCCGCCACAGCGTCTTGCCGTCGCGATCCTGCACACGGTCAATAATGCTGGGGGCGATTTTCTTGCCGCCGTTGACGATCATCCCGTACGCCGTCACAAGACGCAGAGGCGTCGTTTCCTTGGCGCCTAAAGAAAAGGACAACAGTTCCGGCATATCGTCCACAATGCCGAATTTCTTAGCGTATTCGACGATGATGGGCATGCCTATTTCGTTGGCAAGACGCACCGTCACGACGTTCAGCGACTTTTCGATGGCGCGGCGCAAAGGTATCGCGCCAAAGGATTCCTCGTCGTAATTTTCAGGCTTCCACTTGGGCAGACCCGGCCCTTGTTCGTACTCGGCAGCCTCGTCGAGGATCATGCTGGCGGGAGTAAAGCCCTTATCAAGCGCCGCCATATAGACAAACGGCTTAAACGCGGATCCGGGCTGCCGCATGGCCTGCGTGGCGCGGTTGAATTGGCTGATCTTCGTGCTAAAGCCGCCGTTCATCGCAAAAACGCGTCCCGTGTGCGGATCGAGCACGACAATCGCGCCCTGAACAATGGGAACCTGCCGCAACGTGAACGTTTTTTCCGGATAGGGCTTTCCTTCCGGATCGGTCGTGACGGGTTCGACCATAATGACATCGCCCACCTTCAAAACGTCGGCAGGTCTGTGAATGGCGGGGCCAAATTTGTTGTTGGCCAGCTCTTTGCGCGCCCAGCTTATCTCCGACCACGGAATGCGTCCGCGCGAATTATCATGAAAAGCTATCTGGGCTTCCGTGCCTTTAAAGCTAAAGACAACCGCCATCTGCCAGTCTTCCGCCCCGGCGGGGATGGAGATTTTCTTCATCCCGTTCTGCCAATCCTCGAAATCGTCCAGATGAGCCACAGGCCCCCGCCAGCCGCGCTCGCGGCGGTCAAAGGTAATCAGCCCGTCGCGCAGAGCCTTCGTCGCAAGATTTTGCAGTTTCGGATTAAGGCTCGTTTTGACGGCAAGACCTCCTTCAAGAACGGTCTCTTCGCCGAACCTTTCAACCAGAGCGCGCCGCACTTCTTCGGAAAAATAATCGGCGGCAACGCTTTCGCTGTCGGCACGCACGCGCGTCTGCAAAATTTCTTTTTGGGCGGCATCGCCTTCTTCTTCCGAAAGGCGGCCATCTGAAACCATGCGGCTGATGACCCAGTTTCGGCGCGCCACGGCGGCGCCATAGTCGCGCGCCGGGTTATAATTGTTCGGCGCCTTGGGCAGCGCGGCAAGAAAGGCGGCCTCGGAAACAGTCAATTCGTCCAATGACTTGCTGAAATAATTGAGCGCCGCCGCCGCGATGCCGTACGAACGGTTGCCCAAGAAAATCTGGTTCATGTAAATTTCGAGAATGCGGTTTTTGCCCAACGTTTTTTCGAGCCTCGTCGCGAGGATCATTTCGCGGATTTTACGCGCGATCGAAACTTCGTTCGTCAGCAGCATATTTTTGGCGACCTGCTGCGTAATCGTCGAAGCGCCCATGGGACGCCTGTCGCGTCCGATGTTTTGCAGATTGATGAAGGCGGCGCGCACGACGCCCATATAGTCCACGCCCTCGTGAATATAGAAATTAGAATCCTCCGCCGACAGGAAGGCGTCAATGACGCGTTTGGGGATTGTCCCGATGGGGGCGAACAGGCGCTGCTCGGAGGCGACGACGGCCATCATGCGCCCGTCGTCGGCATAGATGCGGCTTAAGGTCGGCGGCTGATAGTCTTTAAGGTAGGCATATTCGGGCAGATTTTTGCCGTAATGAGAAAAGGCCGCCATAAGAAGGACGGAAAGCACGCCCGCAGCAAGCAACCCCAACGACAAAAGAGCGGAAAGAAGACGCATGAGACCCAAAAAACCCCGAACGAAGGTCTTCCCTTCTAGCGCGCTTCGACGCCGGAGAAAAGAGTTTCCGCGCCTTTATTTTATAAGGCTAATTTGGTTTCATCGACGTCAGGCAGATCGTTTTCCAGAAGAATGACATCGGGCGCTTTCACATTTTTCCCAAGCCATTCCCGCGCTTCCTTAAAACTGGCAACGGCAAAAGCTTCCTTATTTGCCGCCGCCGACTTGAAGCCCTCGATAAACGTCGGGATCTTATCTGCCCTTACGACAAGGACGACATCGGCATTTTGAGCGGCTTTTTCGCCCAGCGCGCGATGTATCTCGTCGTTCTTTTCGCCCAATTCCACAACGCCCGGAGTCACAAGAATGCGCCGGGCCTTTTTCTCCGATGCGATCACGGACAGCAAATCAAGCGCCGATGCAAACCCTTGCGGATTTGAATTATAGGCATCGTCAATATAAACCGTGCCGTCGGACAAAGGCTTGACTTCCAGCCTGTGCGCAATTTGGGGCGTGGTGCGAAGAGCGGCAACGGCACGCTCCGCCGTCACGCCGCACATCAGCGCGGTCACAAAAGCCAAAGCCATATTGTCTGCGTGAACGGCGCCATGCAGGGGAGCAAAAAGGTCGTAATTTTTCTCCTGCCATTGAACCGACACAGTCAGTCCCGAAGCCGTTTGCTCAACCTTGCCTATCTTCAGATCGGCGCTCGCGTCGCGCCCGCAAACAATAAATTGGGCGCGATGTTTTTCGACAAACATGCGGGCATATTCTTGTGCGAGAACGCCCTCCTGCACAATCATCTTTCCTTCGTCATGAGAAACGACAGCCTCGGCAAGCTCGAATTTGGCCCGCGCGACAGAATCCAGCGTTTTGAAGCGCTCAAAATGAGCCTCGCCTATAGCCGTAATGATGCCGCAGTGCGGCGGCGTCAGGCCGCACAGCTTTTCGATAGAGCCCTGACCGTAGGCGCCCATTTCCGCAAGAAAATAACGAATATCGGGCGTCAGTTTTTCGCGAACAATGCGCGAAATTCCCATCAACGTGTTCACGCTGCCGGGCGTAAACAGCGTCGGCGCATTCAACTCGAGAACATGCCCCAAAATGTGTTTGACGGACGTTTTGCCGAACGATCCCGTGATGCCGATAACTTTCGGGTTTGTCTTGGCTACGATCGCCCTCGCCTCTTCGAGAATTTTTCTTTGAATACGATCCTCAACGGGCGCTAAGAGGCTATTGCTCAGCATCAACGACAAAGGCATCAGCTGGACGACAACGATCCATAATAAAGGATTTGCATCCTGCGACGTCATCGCGCCCGCGGCAAAGCAAAAGCCGAGGGCGATGCCAAAAATACGCCGGGCGCGTTTCGTTATAACCAGTTTTTTCTTGGCGCTTTTTCGCGGGTCGTTTTCGAAAAAAGAAAAAAGGATAAAGGCGGCGGCGATTAATAATTCTTCGATCCCCGGGGGAAGAAAAAACCCCAAAACAACCACGGCAAGAAGAGCGCCGGAAACGCGCCTATCGAAGGCCCGCGTCCTGACAATCCAGCGCCAAAAGCGGCGGGAGTTATATTCTTCCTGCTGAAAAATATGCAAATACTGAAGCAACCTGCACCAGGCAAAATACGCGAATGCCGCAAAAAGAAAGAAGGTCAAACCGCTCATCGTATGCTTTCCATAAAATCGGCAAGGCGCTTAATGACGACATGCCTTCCCTCGCCAAGAACCGAATAATGATCCTGTTCGGGCAAAATTGTAAGAGCGGCTTTTGCCATTATCTTTGCCAGCCGTTGGCCGATTTCCGGCGGCGTTTCCGTATCGTTGGCGCCGTAAACAAGCTGCACAGGGCATTTTACCTGCTGCGCCTCGCGCGACAGGTTTTCGGAAATCATCCTCATAAAAATAGGCCGCATGGAACCGGCGGTTCTGTAATCGGCGCTTCCGAACTTCGTTCGCAACGTTTCGACGTTCAAGCCGAACAAAGGCGCAAGATGCTTAAGCGTCTTAAAAGTATAAACGCGACAAGCCATCTCCAGTTTTTTCATGAACTTCCGCTTGCGCGGCAACCCCGCCGATCCGATAAGGAACAGTCCGTCAATCAATTCAGGATGTCTTGCGGCAATTTGAATGCCTATCCTGCCGCCGAAAGAATGCCCGACATAGACGATCTTTTTAACGCCCCGATAGGGCCGGATAAGTTTGGCCAACGCATCGGCGTAATCCGCGGTTCCCCAACTTTGCGGAGGCGGAGGCGACAAACCAAACCCCGGAAAATCTACAAGCATATGCGCGGCGCGCGCCGACAGCGTTTCGGCAAACGGCTTGAACATGCTTCTGTTCTGTCCCCAGCCATGCCCCCATACGATCAAGCAGGGCGCGGTTTCAGAAGGCAGTCCGGTCATATCAAAAAGCATTTTTGTTTCGTTCTGCAAGAGCATTTACCCCGCCGATTCCGGAGAATTAACGTAGCCGTACCAGGCCGCCTGAGGCGCGCAGGCTCCCTTCAAGGCTTGCAAGTATAACACATACATCTGATCACCATAATCGAAGTGCCAGTATTCAAGCGGATTGTTTATAAACCCCTCTTGCGACATTGCCCAGTGCAACAGACGGCGAAAAACAAGACGGGGATCGTCTTTTGCAATTTCCTTCGCCAACAATTTACGTTCCAGCGCATCGCTGTAAGGAATGCGGCCTTTTTCGTTGAATCCGGCGCTTATGTCTTGAAATTCGCGCGTTTTCAGATCGCGCAGCCCCAAATCAACAGCCCCGCCGCAGGCATGAATAGGCCAGGTCGTTGCCTCCGAAGGGTCAAATCCCGAAGGATCGGAAACGAGGGTTAACGCGTAGTTTTTCCTTTCGTCTTCCGACGCCTGAGGCAGGCGCCGCTTGGCCTGTCTCAGATAATAATCCCAAAAGAATTTCTGGCTTTCAATCGAGCGATAGGCGTCCCAGACGAAAACCTCTGCGCCTTTTGGACGCAAGAGACCGTTCACGCGCACCAGCTTCTCCGCCACGGTCTTGCGTCCCCAAACATGAAGCGTCGCCCCGCCGATTTGCTCTTTGTAGGGATCGTCCCCGCAAATGGATCGCGCTTCGTAATCGTCGCAGGCAATGTCATAGTCCGAAAATCTGACCA
>JBAZLX010000124.1:0-5447 GCA_041650075.1 Bdellovibrionales bacterium
AAAGGCGTCGGCAAAGGCGGGCTCCTTATCCCGACAACGGACGGCGTGCGCGAAGCGCAGAACCGCCGTGCCGAAATTGTTCTGTCCAAGTAAGCATAATTCAATAAAAGACACCGTCTCTTATAGGGCGGCGTTTTTTCTTAAACCCCTCTCCCTTTGCGGGAGAGAAAGCAGAAACTCGGGCTTATAAAGTAAGCCCTTGGTTTTTGCAGGTGAGGGGTTATTCTAAAGCCCCGGTTAAAGAGGAACCCTATGGCCTTCATCAACGAAAATTTTTTAAAGCTCTCCGAAAGCTATCTTTTTGCGGAAATTGCGCACCGCGTCGGAGCTTATCGCAACGCACATCCCGATAAAGCGGCGAGCATCGTTCGTTGCGGTATTGGCGACGTGACAGAGCCTCTCCCTGCCGCTTCCATCGCGGCTTTGCACAGGGCCGTGGATGAAATGGCCGTGCGCGAAACGTTTCGCGGGTATGGGCCTGAAGGCGGCTATGAATTTTTGCGCCATTCGATTGCCGAAAATGACTATCGCATGCGCGGCATGAACATCGCAGACGATGAAATATTCGTTTCAGACGGAAGCAAATGCGATTGCGCCAATTTTCTGGATATTTTCGGCAAGGGCAACCGTATCCTGATGCCCGATCCGGTCTACCCCGTTTATGCCGACACGAACGTCATGGCAGGAAACACCGACGTTTGTCTTTTGGATTGCGTGGATCAAAATGGTTTCGTTCCTGTGCCGCCCGATGCGTCTGCCGATCTGATTTATCTTTGTTTTCCAAACAATCCGACGGGAGCCGTGGCTACGCGTGAACAACTCGCGGCATGGGTCGCGTATGCGAAGCGTCACGGGGCGATTATTATTTTTGATGCGGCTTATGAAGCTTACATCAGAACGCCCGGCATTCCGCGCTCGATATACGAAATTTCGGGGGCGTCCGACTGCGTCGTAGAAATGCGCAGTTTTTCAAAAAGCGGCGGATTCACTGGTTTGCGTTGCGGTTTTACCGTCGTGCCGAAAAGCGTGTTGGGGCGAACGCATGATGGTAGGACGCAAAGCTTGCATGCGCTTTGGTTGCGGCGGCAAACGACCAAGTTCAACGGTGTTGCCTATCCCGTGCAGCGCGCGGCGGAAGCCTTGTATTCTGAAGAAGGCAAGGTGCAAGTGTTGGCACTCACAAATTTTTATCTCGAAAACGCCAAGCTCTTGAGAGAAGCGCTTGAAAAAAGCGGCTGGAAAATTTCAGGAGGTGTTGACGCGCCTTATCTTTGGATCAAGGGTGATGACAATATGTCGAGCTGGGACACCTTCGCTCATTTGCTCGATCACGCAGGGATTGTTGTAACGCCAGGTGTTGGTTTTGGCGCGAGGGGAGAGGGCTATTTCCGCCTTTCTGCTTTCAACAGTCGTGCAAATATTGAGGAAGCTTGCCGTAGATTTCTGTCTCTTCGTCGTTGATGGGGATAAAGGAGTAAGCCGATTTCCGAAAAATCGTAAAACGCGAATCGAATCATTGCTTTTCATCCGATTCTCGTGCTCAATCTCTGCCAGCGCGTTCGTAGAAAGTAAGGTTCTGATCGTGAACGAAAAATTTGCCGAACTAGGCTCGCCCCGCCGTATCTGGGCGGTTGCAGCTGTGCACGGGGATGTTGACCGGCTTCTCACGCTTCACGATCATATTGCTTCGCGCTTTTCAGTAAGAGATCGCCTCGTTTATCTGGGCAACTATCTGGGTGTCGAGTCGCGTAACAACGCGGCTGTAATGGAAGAGATTCTCGTGTTCCGTTCGGCCCTGCTGTGCAAAACGGGCGTCGAGGCGTCCGACATCGTATATTTGCGCGGGCCCGCCGAAGAAGCTTGGCAACGGTTGCTTCGTCTTCAATTTGCGCCATTGCCGCATCAGGCTCTAGAAAAACTGTTAGCGTCGGGCGTGGAATCTTATCTGCGCTTGTACGGCGTAAGCGTTACCGACACGCGGTCGGTTGCGCGCGCCGGAAGCCTCGCTATTACGCGCTGGACGAACCATTTGCGTTCGTTGCAGCGCTCTGCCCCAGGCCACGAAAAACTGATGTTCACCATGCGCCGCGCCGCTTTCACAAATCCGGCAGCAGAGCAGAAAAGAGCCCTTTTTGTTCCCGCAAGCTTCGACCCGACGCGCTCTCTTGACGATCAAGGCGAAGCTTTGTGGTGGACGGCGGCGCCTTTCCGCGTGACGGGTCGCGCCCAGTCGTCTTACAGCCGCATCGTGCGCGGGTTCGATTCCGTCAATGGTGGCGCGGATCTCGACGATCTGGCCGTAACGCTTGATGGCGGCTGCGGACGAGGAGGGCCATTGGTTTGCGGCTGCTTTACGCCAGCCGGAAAGCTTGTCGAGCTAGTTGTGACTGGAGGCCGTGGCGAACTGGAATCCTTGCCCTACGAACGCGAAATTGCCAACGATTTCCATGACTCGGAAGAACAAGCTCAAGCATTGGTCGAGCAGCCCGATGGGTTGATGCAAGCGATCGGTGCTTAACTTATATCCTTTTTATTTTCCCGTTTTCAGATTGGCCACGAATTCCGAAAGGCCTAGTTGCCGGTAACGTTTCAGCCTTTCCGCGAGAAGAATTGAGCGAATGGCTTCGACCGACTGGTCGAGGTTGAGGTTGACGATGACATAATCGTATTCGGCCCAATGGCTCATCTCATCCGCCGCTTTCGCCATACGATGGTTGATTTCGGAGAGATCGTCTTGGGCGCGATCCTTAAGAC
The DNA here is from genome assembly GCA_041650075.1 of Bdellovibrionales bacterium. GTDB lineage: Bacteria > Pseudomonadota > Alphaproteobacteria > UBA9219 > UBA9219 > CAIXLI01. The sequence goes on from JBAZLX010000124.1 coordinate 2,755, forward strand.
GGCGTTCAAGCTCTTTCCATGAGGGGGGCAGAATGAATATGCTCACAAGATCAGCTCTCGCCTTTTCGGCAAGCTGTTGCGTGCCCTGCCAATCGATGTCGAACAAAACGTCGCGACCTTTTGCTAAAGCTTCTTCAACAGGAGCGCGCGGCGTGCCATAGGAGTTCTCAAAGACTGTCGCATGCTCCAAAAGCTCGCCGTGTTTGACCATAAGGTCGAAGTCGCCCCGCTTGACAAACGTATAATCGCGGCCATTAACCTCTCCTTTGCGGGGAGTGCGCGTTGTGACGGAAACGGAAAGGGAAACCTCAGAATCCGTTTTAAGTAAACGATGCGAAAGAGTGGTCTTTCCTGCTCCCGAAGGGGATGACAGAACAAGCATTAATCCGCGGCGGCGAATCAGGTCAAAAGGCAAGGACATAAGCCTTTTAAGCATTTTTATTTGCAAACGGCAATTGGATAGAAGAAAATAAGCTGGTAGAGTATTCGAGATTAAACAACCATTTTTAATCATGCGCGATCCTCATCATATCCTGATCACGGGAGCCTCAAGCGGGATCGGGGCGGCCATGGCGTTTAACTATGCCGCGCCGGGCATTGTGCTGTCCTTGCATGGACGCAATGCAGAACGGTTGGAGCGCATAGCGGTTCAAGCGCGTCGGCGCGGCGCGGAAGTTGCGACGCGTGTCGGCGATGTTACCGAAACACAAAACATGGCGGCATGGATCGAAGAGCGCAATGGTGTGCAAAAGATTGACCTTGTCGTCGCCAACGCAGGCATCGGCGTTTCTTCGTCAGGTGTCGAGGGGCTAGCTGAGCAAACCAGAAGAGTGTTCGACGTTAACGTGAACGGCATCTTCAACACGATACATCCGGCGTTATCTTTGATGATGAAACGCAAAAGCGGACAGATTGCGATTGTTTCTTCTCTGGCCGGATTTCGCGGTTTTGCCGGATCGTCCGCCTATGCGGCGAGCAAAGCCGCCGTGCGCGTGTATGGCGAAGGCTTAAGGGCGGAAATGGCTCCGTACGGAATCGAAATCAACGTCATTTGTCCCGGATTTATTAAAACGCCGATGACCGAGGCCAATCCTTTCAGAATGCCGTTTTTAATGTCGGCGGCGCGCGCCTCGCGGTTTGTTCGCAAGGGGCTGGAATCCAACCGGGCGCGCATCGCTTTCCCGTGGCAGATGTATGCAGGAATTCGCTTAATAACTGCGTTGCCGCAGCCGCTTCTGGACGTAATAGCCAAAGTGTTGCCTCGGAAGTAACTCCTTCTTAATAAACTACGGATTAAGCTGACTATTCCGTCCGTCACACACAGGTCCGGCTGATATCCTATGTCACGTGAATACCTCAAACCAATGCTCGATGTCGGGTCGCCTCGCGTCCTGAATTGCAATGTCATGACTAAACGCGTTCTGGCGAAAGATCCGAATGCCAAGCTGTTCTTTTTCTGTAGGCCGCTTAATAATATGGTGCTGATCAAGGACACCGACCCGCAATCATATAGCGCGGGGATTGGCACGAAGCTTTATCTTCCTTTCAATGAGAACGACATCTATGAAGGCGGGCGCACCGTATTTCTTCACGATAAGTATGTCGAACAAGCCTTGATCGAGAATTTCGGCGAAGATGCCTTGCCCAAAGAGCTTTTGGACGGCGACATGCGCATTATGCGAGTGCTGAATAAATTGCCGTCGCTCGATCCGTTTTTGCTGAAAGACGTCTTCATCAACGAAAAGATTCCGATGAACCCAGATTATTTTGAGGTCAGCAAGGAATTATGGGACGAGATTGAGCTTTACATTCTTCAAGGGTTTGAACCTCTGGCTAAAGCGGCGTTTCCCGATGCTTTGTCGTCGGATGAGGTGGCGCGCAAGCTGATAGAAAAAATCTGGGAAGGTCGAGACCTCGATGCGCTGAAACCCTTGATTATGGCGTTTCGTTTGGCGCCCGGCAGGGAGCTTGAGACTTTTGCCGCATGGAAGGGCATTATCTTCTATGGATTTGAACGCCAGCGTATGATTGAAAAGGTATTGAACATAACGGCATGGCTCAAAGAAGTTAAGGTGCCCGCCGCCGTATCGGGGCAGGAGCGTGCCGATTTTAAAGAAGCGCTTGAGACCGTCAAAACGCGCCTTCAGGAAGAATGGCAAGCGGCAGATCGTGTTTTAAAAGAATATCAGTCCTCCTATGACAAAATGTTCAAGTTTCGTACGGGCTCGGCCGATTTTCTGAAGTTCCTGCAAAACAGCAGCAAGGCATATTGGACATTGGGCAACAGCCTCGGCAAAGTGGGGCACGCTACATACTGCTGGGATGCCATGACAAAACGCTACCCAGATCGCAAGCTGGGATGGGATCAATTGAACGAACTTGTCACGCTGCTCGTGAAGATCCTTGCCGCGGACAAAAAGGTCGCGTCTTCCGGAGCATGGTAGAGCCGCGCAGCAGAGGGCTGACCCTTAGGTATTGTCCTTATCTTTGCAGCAACAGCAGCAAGAAGAACCGGAATTTTTTGTTCTGTTGATGCCAAGGAGGGTATAAACTGGGCAGTTTCCGACAATACCGGAAGCGGCCGGTATCAGCCCCAAGAGGAACCACATACTTTGTGGGCCCCAGAAGGCCATTGATGCGAGAAAAAGCCCTACGACGACGCGGATGCCACGCTCGCAGTTACACATATTTTT
>JBAZLX010000125.1:0-5417 GCA_041650075.1 Bdellovibrionales bacterium
TCTGCCCATAAGGGCCAAGGAATAAAGAGAGAACCCGGAGAATAGCGATCCTGCGCCAGCCTTTTTTTCACCCTTGGCGCCTTTTGGAGCTTTTTGAGGGGCAGGGCTTTTGGCGAAGTCGAGCACCTTCTTTTTTGCCTGTTGGCTAAGCTGTTTTCCCAAAATGACTTCCGGTGCGGGGCGGATGATCCGGGCAAGCGAGTTAACATAATCAAGCCCGGCGGGGATACTGCGATCAACGTATTGTTTCCCGAAGAATGCATTGGCGGGCACGTTTTGAATGTCGGCGTAATACCCCAAGGGGCGTCCCGACAAATAGGGAAACATCGTTGAGCTCATAATAATAATCCTCAAATACACTTACAATTATACCACAAAATCGGGCGAAAAGCCTCTTTTAAACAATAGCGGCAGAGCGTTCCATTGGTTAATATTTAAGCGCTTGTCGGCAAAGCGATATTGAAGCTCTCCCTCTCTTTTGGCATGGTAGGCCTCTCCTGAATGCTTTGTCTTAATTGGAATTTTTATGGCCGTCGTTCAACCTTCATTTTTTCCCGATCTTCCGGGTGCGGAAACGGCGACGCCTTTATTGGCGCAGTACTTTGCGATTAAAAAGCAACATCAGGATTGCTTGCTGTTCTTTCGGCTCGGCGATTTTTACGAAATGTTTTTCGACGATGCCCGCGCAGCTTCCAAGGCGCTTGATATTGCCCTGACAAGACGAGGCCAGTATCAGGGCGAAGACGTACCGATGTGCGGGGTTCCGGCACACTCTTATGAAGGCTATGTGGCCAAATTGATCCGCGCCGGATTTCGCGTCGCGATATGCGAACAGAAGGAATCTCCCGACGAAGCCAAAAAGCGCGGCAGTAAATCTATTGTAACGCGCGATGTCATTCGCATCATCACGCCGGGCACGTTGACCGAAGACAGTCTTCTTCCGGCGCGCGCCGCGAACATTTTGGCGTGCCTGACGAGCGTCGGCGACGTTATGGCCGTAGCGTGGTGCGACATTGTGGCGGGGCATATATACGCACAGGAGGTTTTGCCCGCCGATTTGTCCGGCGTTCTTGCGCGCCTTGACGCGAGCGAAATACTGGTCGCGCAACGCCTTGTCGAAAACCCCGATTTGTTTGAAGTTCTGGCGCCGTGGCGCGAGCAGCTTGCGCCGCAGCCGGACAGTCGCTTTGACAGCGGCAACGCCAAAAAACGCGTTATGAGCGTTTATAACGTCAGCGATATAGGCGCTTTCGGCGACTTTTCACGCGCGGAAATCGCAGCTCTGGGCGCTTTGCTTGATTACGTCTCATTGACTCAAAAAACGGATCTCAAGCATTTTTCAAGGCCTCAAAAAACAGGCGCGTTACAAGTCGCCATTGATGCCGCGACGCGCCGGAACCTTGAACTTGTGCGCACGCTTTCCGGCGACAGAAAAGGCAGTCTTTTAGATGCCATAGACAGAACAGAGTCCGGCGCGGGTGCGCGGCTTTTGGCGTCGCGGCTTACGGCTCCGTTGACGGACGTCAACGCTATTTCTTCGCGGCTCGATGAGGTGGAATTCTTTTTATGTGCGGCTGCGGTGCGCGAAAGGGTTCGCGCCGCGCTGCGCCGGGCTCCCGATCTTGAGCGCGCTATGGCGCGGCTTGCTTTAGGGCGCGGAGGCCCCCGCGATTTGGCGAGCGTGCGCGATGCGTTGCGACAGGCCGAGGAAATCCGGAGCTCTTTATTAGCTGCGCCTTCCCCGCCGGAAGGCTTGCGCGAAAGCACAAAAAAACTTGGCGAACACAGCGCGCTGATAGATAAATTAACGCGCGCCTTGGCAGCCGATCTGCCGATGCTTGCCCGTGACGGCAACTTTATAGATTGCGGGTTTTCGCCGCAGCTGGACGAGCTTATCACGTTGCGCGACGACGGACGCCGTCTGATTGCCGGCATGCAACAGAAGTACAAAACCAAAACCGGCGTTGCGAATCTGAAAATCAAGCACAATCAGGTTATTGGCTATCATATTGAAGTGACTCCGTCGCAGGCCGACAAGCTTCTGGCCGACAAGGACACGTTTATTCATCGCCAAACCTTGGCGGGCAGCTCGCGCTTTACGACGGTCGAGCTTTCGGAACTGGAGCGCAAAATCACGGAAGCGGCGGACAAGGCGTTGGTTGTCGAGCTGCAATTGTTTTCGGATCTGGTGGGGGATGTTGTCTCGTATTTATCCGATTTGCGGCAGACGGCGCATTCCCTCGCGGCCTTGGATGTTGCGGCGGCTTTGGCGGAACTCGCGGTCGAGCAGAATTACACCCGGCCCGAGGTTGACGATACGCTGGAGTTCGCCATTAAAGGGGGGCGGCATCCTGTCGTCGAGCAGGCTTTAAGAAAAACCGATGGCGGCGTGCCTTTTATCTCCAACGACTGCGATTTGGCGGCGGACAAGCGCTTGTGGCTCCTGACGGGGCCAAACATGGCCGGTAAATCAACTTTCCTGCGCCAGAACGCCCTTATTGCCCTTTTGGCTCAAATGGGATCGTTTGTGCCCGCTTTTTCCGCCCATATCGGCGTTATTGATCGTTTGTTCAGCCGTGTCGGCGCGGCCGACGATCTTGCGGCGGGGCGTTCGACATTTATGGTCGAAATGGTCGAGACAGCCGCAATTCTGAATCAGGCAGGCAAGCGGTCGCTCGTTATTCTAGACGAGATCGGACGCGGCACGGCCACTTACGACGGTCTTTCGATCGCGTGGGCGGTGTTGGAACATCTGCATGGGGTCAATCGCTGCCGCGCTTTGTTCGCGACGCATTATCATGAGCTGACGGCGCTTGACGCTTCGCTGCCTTCTTTGTACTGCGCGACGATGCGCATCAAGGAATGGGAAAACAAAATCATTTTCCTGCATGAGGTTATCAAGGGCGTGGCAGACCGTTCGTACGGCATTCATGTTGCTCAGATGGCCGGGTTGCCTCTTTCGGCGATCGCACGTGCGACGCAAGTTTTGGCTGAACTGGAAAAAGAAAAAGCCGCAACAGGAAAATCAACCGGCGCGCTGGCCGAAAACATGCCGGCTTATGACCCCGGGGCGGCTCTTGCGCCGCCGCCGAAAATCATGAAAAAGGAATTAGATAACCTGTTGTCCTCCCTCGACCCCGACGCCTTGAATCCGAAACAGGCGCTCGACGTTCTCTATAAGATTAAAGGTTTGGTGTGAGCGTTACTTTAACGATTGATCTGGAAGATCCTACGCTGCGCTATGCGCCTGACGGACGATATATCCTGATGGCGCGGCGCATTCTGGATTTGTGCGACACCTTCGATCGCAAAGCGACGTTCTTCGTTTTGGGGCGCGTGGCGGAAGCCATTCCCCGGCTTATCCGCGACATCGCGGACAGGGGGCACGAGATCGCCTATCACTCTCATAACCATGTATCGTTGACCGACGAATTTCCCGCGCGGTTTCGCAGCGAATGTCTTAAGGACAAGGATCGTCTTGAACAGCTTGCGGGAAAAAGCGTCCTAGGTTTCCGCGCGCCGCGCTTTTCCCTGACGCCGGAAACGATGTGGGCGCTCGATATATTGGGAGAAGCTGGGTTTCGTTATTCGTCGAGCGTTATGCCGACGAACGTGTCGTTGTTTGGTTTTCCGGAGGCGCCGACCACGCCTTTTAAATGGGAAAACGGCATGGTTGAATTTCCTTTGCCCGTAGCCACGGTCGGCAAATATAGACTGCCGTATTTAGGCGGCATCTATCTTTACACGATGCCGTTTTTTGTCGTGCGCCGGTTTTTGGCGCGCGCAAAAGACGGAGAAGTGCTGTGGACATATGCCCATCCTTACGATTTCGACAGGGAAGAAAAATTCACGAATATGGCAAACACGCCCCTTTGGATCAGCTTTGTTTTGTGGCAGGCGCGGCGTTGCGCTTCAAAAAAAATACAAAAAATTTTGGAAATGGGCCCGGCCGCCCCCCTTTGCGAGCGTTTACCTTAAGCCTTGAAAGCACCGCACAAAACGGCCCTTTCTTCATCGTAAATGGCGTAGAACGTCTTCAAATTCTTCACGAATTTTCACGGAAGTTTCCGGAAATTAACCTTACCGGTTAGGCATATTTTAAAAGTTTCAGAGTATTCTGCCTCTGTATTGAGGAGTTCATTTTTGAAATTTTTTATGGAGCCTATTATGAGTCAGAAAAAGCCCGCCTTCTCGACATCCGGAGATCAGGTCAAGATCGTCCGCATTTCACGAGATAAAGACCTAAGCCACCTGCCGCCGCCCGATACGCTGCGCTGGGTCGTCCGCCGCAAGGCGCAAGTTGTTTCAGCCGTTCGGAACGGTCTGTTGACCTTCGATGACGCATGCAAGCGTTACAGTTTGTCGAAGGAAGAGTTTCAATCATGGATGAATCTGCTGGATAACCACGGCGTTCGCGGTCTGCGCGCGACGCGCATGCAGGAATATCGTCCTGCGGGTGAACGTCATCCGTCAGAGGCAGAAGTTTCCTTAGCAGAGTAGTAAGCCTCGAGTTGGTTGGGCCGATTGGGGACGGGGCGGAAAAAGAGGTTTTTCCGCTCCGTTTCCGCAAAAGACGACTTAGATTCTCACCACATGCACGTCCGTGACCGGCTTCTTGCCGTGGATTTCGTTGACGTGCCTGCGCAAAGCCAGAGCAACGGCATGACGAACGGCGGCATCGTCAACGCGCGCGGATTTCGGCATTTCCTCGACGACATCTTGCGTAATGGCGGCCAAGTCTTCCTGCAGGGCGGTTTCGCCGTCTCCTTCCGTCAACCCTATCAGCGAAATTTGGGGCTCCGACACGATATTGCCTTTGGCATTCATCACCAGTGTGACAACGGCGGCTCCGTTGATCCCCATCTTCTTTCTCTCTTTGGAAATATCCGTGTCGAGACGGCGCAACGTCTTGCCGTCAAGCCCCCAGCGTCCGGATTGAACTTCGGCGACGATTTCGTGAATGCCCGGGCCTAGACGGATAATCTGGCCGTTCTTGGGGATAAGCGTATGTTTGATAGAGCATTGTTCGGCTAGCTTTATGTTCTCGCTTTGATGCCTTGTCTCGCCATGCACAGGCAAAAACAGGTTCGGCTTTGCCCATTCGTAAAGCTGCGTCAGCTCATCCTGCGCCGCATGTCCCGAGACATGCACGGGCGCGTCGTTGGCTGTAATCACCTTAAGGCCTTTGGCGATCAGGTTGTTTTGGAGGCGCGCAATGTCTTTTTCGTTGCCCGGTATGTCCCTAGAAGAAAAAATAACAACATCGCCTGCATCGAGCTCAATTTCGGGATGATCCTCGACGGCAATGCGGGTGAGGGCGGCTCTGGGCTCTCCCTGGCAGCCTGTCGCGACAATGACAACTTTGTCGCGCGGCGACAACATCGCTTCGTTTTCGCTTAAAAGATCGTCGAATTCGG
>JBAZLX010000126.1:0-5199 GCA_041650075.1 Bdellovibrionales bacterium
AAAAATCTTCTTTCGACCCTTTGGTTGCTTCGGGCGGCTGGAGGGCTGCGGGCTCAATTTTTCCGCCGAAACAAGGCGTTATTAGCCTTGTTTGAAACTCCTTCGATTTTCGAAATTCTTCAAATTCTCCTAAATTGCCAGCATGTTTAACAACCTAGTAAGGCATACGTGGGATACTGGTATCCGGGAATGTATCTGCTTTTTTTGCAGAAATTCTAGAGGAATAGCGGGGTCGCATCGCATGGCCAAGTTCTTGTCGCGTCCTGAATCTGCCGTTTTGGCAAAAAAACGCCGTTTCGCGCGGCGCGGCAGCTTTGCCCCTGAATTCGCGTTGTTGGCGCCTCCTTTCTTTCTGCTTTTGATGGGGACTGTCGAGTTTTGCTTGATGCTTGGCGCTCAACAAGTTTTGGAAAACGCTGCTTTTAACGGTTCGCGCCTTGCGAAAACGGGCTTCGTCGCGGAGGAATTAACACAAGAGCAGACCATCAACCAGGTTTTTACCAACGCCTTGTCCAAATACGGCTCGATGCTCGATCCGACAAAGCTTGTGGTGGTGGCTACAAGTTATGAGAGTTTTTCAGGTGCAGACACCGGCGGGGGCACTACCGGTTACGGTACGGAGGAACAGATTGTCACTTATTCCATTACATACCCTTGGAAACTGTTTACGCCGCTTCTGTGCACCGCGATGGTGAGTAAGTGCCAGTCCGGCATTGTTAACTTGAAAACGACGATTGTGGTGCGCAATGAACCGTACGGATAAAAAAACCGGCTTTGTTTTTAAATGCCGCAACACAAGCGGACGCAAAGGCGTTGCCGCTGTCGAGTTTGCTTTGTCGTTGTCGCTGTGGATGATCCTTTTGCTGGGTATCTTCGACGGCTCTTATTACCTTCTCGTCAACGAAAAGGTCGATCGCATTGCCTATACGGTCAGCGATATTGTCACGCAATACGACGCGACGCCGTCGCACGAAAAGCTGAGCGATATTATGATGGCTGCAGGACAGTTGATGCAGCCTATGTCTTTCAATCCTTCGACGTTGGGAACGCCGGATGGAGAAGGCGATTATCCGGAGGCAACGGGATATATTATTGTGACATCCGTGTATCAGGATCCGACGCAGGGGCCCATTGTCAAATGGCAATATACTTACCCGCCTGCGGGCAATGGCGTGTCAACGCCGACAAGCTCGGTGGGAAATTCGGCAGAGGGAAGCCTTGCCACTTTGCCGAACGGGTTGACCTTGAACAGCAAAGACAACGTGATCGTTACGGAAGTATTTTATACTTTCTCGCCGCTATTCCTGGACCAGTTCGTATCCAAAGTTATTCGCCGGGAAACTGTATTTAAGCCAAGGCTTGGCGGACTTATCGTGCCGCCTGCCTGAGGAAGGAGAGAGGCCATGATGACATCATTTAAAATGAGACTGGCCAAAAAGCTGAGGCTTTTTGCGAAGTCCGAAGCCGGCATGACGCTGCCTGTGCTGGCTCTCTCGTTCCTTACGCTGACCGCTTTCACGGGCATTGCCATTGACGTGGGCCGCGTTCAGATGGTGCAGTCGAAACTTCAATTCTCGGTTGACGCGGCCGGGCTTGCGGCGGGCGCTACGGTCAATACGGTCAATGCGGATACCGAGTTCAAGAAGTATCTCGATACGAACTTCGACAACTATATGGGCGCGACCATCACTGGTTATACGGTTACGCCGAATAACAACAATACCGTCTTTACTTTGACGGCGACGGCATCCGTGCCGACTACCTTTATGGGCGTTGTGGGGACAAAGGTGGTTTCTTTAACCGCCCATGCCGAGATTTCGCGAGAGATCACGGGACTGGAACTTGTTTTGGCGCTGGATAATACGGGCTCTATGAGCGAGTCTTCGGGTGGCAGCGTGACCAAGCTTCAGGCTTTGAAAACCGCGTCAAACACGTTGATTGACACGCTTTTCGGCGGGTCTACGGTGTCAACGAACGGCAAGCTTTATGTCGGCATCGTTCCGTTCTCCCAAGGGGTCAATATCGGCACGTCACGGTCTACATGGATTACGAATTATAACGCTTCTGTGAACTCAAGCTGGGGAGGGTGTCTTGATGCCCGGCAGAACGGGTATGACGTCACCGACGATACGCCTTCGGCCGGTAGCCCATATTCGATGTTTAATATGCGCTCTTACGTGAAACGCATTGAATATCTGTCGAGCGGCGCGGAAATCTCGACGACAACTGTGTCTAGCTGTACGCCGAGCTCAAACTATTATCAGAACAAGAAAACAATTTGTACGGCTACCGGAAACTACTACTACGCGTCGCCGCTAGAGCATAATACGAGCTGGAGCTCGGATTACAGCGGGCCGACGTATGGCCAAAATACGACCTGCGCTCAGCAACTCACGCCTATGACGAATGACTCGTCTACGTTGGAGACTGCCGTCAACGCCATGGCGGCTAACGGCAGCACGATCATCAACGAAGGCATGGTGTGGGCATGGCGCATGTTGTCGCCTAAATGGAGAGGGCTGTGGGGCGGTACGATGGGTTCAACCTTGCCATTGGATTATGGAACTAAGGGGATGGCCAAGGCTGTCGTGCTTTTGACCGACGGTTTGAACACCATGTATGATTCAATACAAGCTGCGTATTGGTTCCCCAGAAATAACTGGACGGGTTCGACGTCTATATCGGGTTCTGAGGACGCCTTGGACGCCAAAACGTTGTCCATTTGCACAGCCATGAAAGAGCAGGGCATTATCATCTATACAATCGGGTTGGGGCCGAGTTCCGGCATCAATGAGACTTTGCTGAGAAACTGCGCGACGGCGGAGAATTACTATTTCCATTCGCCGACGACGTCTGAGCTGCAATCGGTTTTCAACACCATTGGCGACTCGTTGTCGAATTTGAGGGTGAGCCAGTAAGAGATAAGCCGTTAGAACTTATGGGACGATGCGCCACGAACCGTCCGGTTGCAGGCAGGCCGTGCCGTAGCTTTCGACAAGCTTGCCGTCAATCTTGATTTCCTGAGAAAACTCGCGGCAATAGGTTCCTGCGTTTTGATCTATGTACGTCGGTGGGGGCGCCGGTGGCGCGACGTAATTCGGCGTGTACGAATAATAGGAAATAGGCGCGTAGGTGCCTGACGAAGCGTAAGGATAGTTTCCGTCCGTGTAATAAGAACGGGCGTTTTCCTCATCAATTTCGCGACCGATAGTGTTGCCAATCGTTCCGCCGATGGCCACGCCGAGGGTCGTTGATAAAACCTGTCCTGACCCTTGCCCGATCTGGCTGCCGAGTACGCCGCCGGTTATTGCGCCGAATGTCGTGCCCAAGAACGAGCCGTCGCCAGCGTGTGCAAAGCCTGCCGTGCAAAGAACGGCGGCAAAGATTATGCAGGATATGAAGGACCTGACACGCATGGCAAAAATATCTCTCCTTCTTTCCCTTATATCAATTTCTTATGGCAAGAATAGGGCAGATGCAACTAAAGGAAAGAGCTAATCTTTTTGATTACGATGGATTTCTGGATTTTCTATAAAAATAATTAAGCTCTTTAGCAACTTGATTGGCTGCATATTTTGATTTTACGGATGGGCGAACCATAACCGTTATGTCTGTTTTATTCGTTTGCTCACTTACTTCTGAAGCGAGCGTCACTCCCAAAACTTCGGCGCCGGCCGAAGAGAAGCTATAAGCCAGAGAATTAGCTGCATGTATCAAGGCGTTGTCGTCAAGGATAGCAGGCGTAAAACGAGCAGCGTAGGCCAGATAGGGGTTTTTATTGCCCTGTTCCGGTGTAACGAGGGTGGCTTGCGAAAAGGTATCGAAATTTTCTCTGATGACTTTATCTGCGATTTCGGGATCAAAAGAGACGGATGTTTGCTTCTTCATTATTACTACCTTGCTATTTGTATTGTCGAAAAATCACTTCGGGCACTTTATCCGAAAATTGTCATAGAAAAAATTCGGAAAAAATACTTTCATCTAACGTTAATCAATGCATTGAAAAGTATCATACTTTTACGATTTTCCCTGTGGCCGAAGGGTCTTCGATAAGCCTGCGGACGGCTTTGGCAACCTGTTCGGGCGTTATGATAACGTCTCCTGCCAATTTACGGAAAGCCTCCCAGCTTTGGCGAGCGCTAGGCAAAACATACGAAGGTGCGACTCCGTTGACCCTGACATCCGGCGCGAAGGACTTCGCCATATTAAGCGTCATGTCGGCGAGAGAGTTTTTGCTGCGGACATAGGCAGTAAAAGTGGATGCAGGCGGCGTTCCGTCCAGAAGGTTGACGATAACGCCGCGGTCGTTTTTAGGAAGCTGGTCGCGGAAGGCTTTGCTGAGGAGGCGCGGTGCATCCGAGTTGACGGCCCAATGACGCGAGCCGTCAGGGTCCTTATCGTCCGGCTCGAATAGCGCGGCGTTGTTGACGAGCGCATGAAGAGGGCCAATTTCTTTAACGAGAGAGGGGATAAACTGTTCAGTAAGTTTTGCGTTCGACAGGTCAATTTCGGCTAGACAGGCGGACTGACCCATTTTCTGGATTTCTTCGGCAAGTTTTTTGGCTTCTTTGGCCGAACGCCTGTAATGCACGACGATGTCCCACCCGTGCGCAGCAAGCTCAAGCGCGATTGCGCGCCCGATGCGAATGCCAGAACCTGTAACCAACGCCCAACCGGTCATTTGTTTACCCCTTATTTTGGTTGCGCTTAGGGATCCCTATCAAGGCCGACAGTACGCCGTGCCATGTTTTGATTTCCTGTTCCGTCATGACGGCGCGCTCTAGCATGTTGTGAAGATTGCGCGTGATGGTAGGGCGCATGTGCTCGGCGACGAAAAAGCCGGCCTCGTCAAGGGACGCGTCGAGGCGGCGGAAGAAATTCAGATAATCCTCGCGCGTAGCGGGGACGCTGTTTCCTATGTGAAGAATGTCGGATGGCGTTTGATCCTGCGCCTGATACCATTCGTAGCCGATCAATAGAACCGATTGGGCAAGATTAAGCGACGTGAATTCAGGATTAAGCGGAATCGTAATCTTGGCATTCGAGAGAACGATGTAATCGTTGATAAGCCCCGTGCGTTCGCGCCCGAACATCACGCCGACTTTCTCGCCATTTTTGGCGCGGGCGATCATGTCGGGAGCCGCCGCTTTGGGCGTCATGATGCGGTTGACCATGTCGTGCGACCGCGCGCTCGTGGCA
>JBAZLX010000127.1:0-5004 GCA_041650075.1 Bdellovibrionales bacterium
AGCACGTTTGCGGCGGCGGCGTCGCGCAGCTTGTTACGCCATTGACAACCTTCAATACATACTGCCCGGACGGGCAAGACAGATTTATAACGCCGATCGGCGTGCATTGCGGAACGCCGTTGACGATAGACGTTGCGGATGTTCCCGCAGGACAAGTATAATTGACAACGCCCAATGTTGAACACTGGGGCGTGCCGTTAACGATGGCTCTGATGGCTTGCCCTGCCGGGCACGATATGTTCTGCGCCGCCATGGTTTTCCATACCAAATCGGAAGCCCCGCAGTTGCTTATCGTTTTGCAAACACAAGCGATGATATTTTTTCCGTCTGTGTCCATGCGGGACAAGCCGCTTTGGGTGCATGCTGTGCCGGCAAGAGCCGCATGCGCGTCATGCGCCGGTAGTATTACAAGACCGAAAATTCCGGCAAAGGTTAGGAAAAACGCGCGCATTACTATTTCTCCGTTATTTACCGGATGAACATTGGGGTTGACCGTTGATAATCCCCGTCATGATTTGTCCAGACGGGCACGAGATAGCGCCGGATGCTAAAGAGCCTTCCGTCATTGATTTCCATTTATAATCAGAGCTCGCGCAATTGGCTGTCGTACTGCACAGGCACGCGACAATATTTTTACCGTCCGCGTCAATTTGCGTCCGTCCAAGTTGGGAGCAGGGCGTTCCTATAACCGATGTTCCCGCGCATGCTGGCCAAGACGCAAGAGCAACCGCATAAAGAAAGGCTAAGAAAGCAATGTGCATGATCAAAGGCTTTTCATTGACAATCTAAGAGGCTCAATTTTAGGCAGTTTCTGCTTAATTTAAAATTAAGAGTATAAAAAAGGGGGGCTGTTTTTTTTAGATATTATGCGTTTCCAGCTCCGGCTCCGTATGCGCCACGATGCGCCAGATGCCGCTGTAGGCCATCTGAAGCTTAACTTCCAACGCCTCAATAACCTTATGCACTTCGGCAATCGTCCGTGTAGGGGCAGTGCGGCAATGGAAGATGATGATCAGGCCGTTGACGGTTCTTCGCACGCGCACGTTATGCATGTTGCCTAAAATTCCCGTCTCCTCGATCAGCTTTTCAAGCGTGCCCGAGATTTTCGAAAGAGTGTCGGAATCAATGGGGTCGCCCTTGATGCCTTTATCCTGAAGCGGCTCGATATGCGTTTCGACTTCCGTCGTTTCGCCGAATTCGGTGCGGATATCGGCTTCAAGGCGCGACGCGATCTCATGCGCCTCAAGGACGGAAAGATGTTCGTCCACCTCAAGGTCGAAACTGACAAAAAGCTGCCTGTCGGAACGATGCACGGTGATGTGATGCACGCTGGCGTCGTGATGATAGGCGATGGCCATCACGCGCTGGCTGACCGTTTCGGTATCAAGCGCCAAAGGATGTGTCGCAACGAACACTTCCGATTCAGGCATTTCTTTTTTTACGGCCTCGGCGACTTTCTGGCAGACGTTGGTGACTTGCGGCTGCGTAAAGCTGCGCCCCACCGCGATATCCGTATCGACAAAAAGGACGCTGCCTACAGGGCGGACGCGCACGCGGTTCACCTTGGCGACACCCTCGACCTTGCCGACAAGCGAGGAAATGCGGCCAACCGCGCCGCTCGGGGCGGCGTCTATCAAGGTATCGATGGTATTGCGTCCCAAAACCCAGCCTGCGCGGCAGACAAAAAGCGAAACGCCGATGGCGGCAAGCGGGTCGCCCAAAGGCCAGCCCATCGCGACGAAGCCGAGGCCTATCAGAACGACGGTGGAAGAAAGAATGTCGGAACTGAAATGAAGCGCGTCGGCAGCTAACGCCTGGCTTTTGGTTTTATCGGCGACTTTTTTAAGCGCGCGCGCGCGGGAATAATCAATGCCGATGGAGGCGACGATGACGGCGATAGACCACCACGTCGCTTCGACTTCGTACTTGCCGGACAAAATGCGGTGGGCGGCCTCATAGATAATCCAGAAGCTGGTTATGAAAAGCAATGCCGTTTCGGCCAGCGCGGCGACGCTTTCGATCTTGCCGTGGCCGTAAGGGTGTTCGTCGTCGGCCGGTTTGTCGCTGACGCGAACGGCCATAAACGTGATGATGGTTGCGCCGAAATCAAGCAGGCTGTGCAGCGCTTCGGATAAAATACCAAGGCTTCCCGTCGCAAGGCCGACGATAAGCTTGCCTATGGTCATAAGCGCGCTTGCGGCCATGGAAGAAAGAGCGACGTTTTGTTTTTCGTTTGTGTGATTGTGCATGAAGGAAAGTCTTAAAGAGCCGCGCCATAAATGCAAAGAAATTCGCTATATAAACCGTCTTAACAGGGAAGATACTAAAGGGTAGAATGCCAAAAGCACGATATTGGATAGATAAATGAATTTAATAAAGCATACATCTAACAATATTTGGGAGATGAAAAATGCCAGAAGATAAACAAATTGCAGAACAACCAAATAATAATAACTCGCAGCCGGAGCTTATATTTTTAGCTCAAGAAACCGTTGATTATATTCGACATGCCAAAAATATATCACACTACATCCTAAGCGCCTACACGGCGGCTTTTGGTTATGTATGGCTCAACGATTGTAAGGAGAGTCCGGTACTGTTGTGGCTTTTTGTTATCTGCGGTTTTTTGACAATATGCTTTTGTGTTTTTTATCTTCCTGGAAAAATTTCTAAAAGACGGCAGCGGTTGTATGACATATATACAAAGGGATATACTAATAAATTTAGGGACATATATGGAGAAAAGGCTTTAGAAAAGCTCACAGATGAAGACAAAGGAGACGTATTCTCTCGACTTTTTTCTCTCCTTTATCCCGTTGCGCTCTGTGTTTTTTTATCAATAAAATTCTGCCATATTTGATAAGCAACGAGAAATGCATCACTAAAACATCCCGTCATTCCGGAAAAATCGCTTTTTGCCCTTTGCAAAATGCGATTTTATCCGGAATCCCAGTTTCTTTTTTTCTTCATTAACCCTCCATCCCCTTACATCCCAACATAAAAGAAAAATAACTCACAGGCGCGATATTTCCCTTGACACAAAAGGCGTTTTGACCTATAAATACTGGCAAATGCGGCTCATGGTGGGCGGCACGTGAATGTGGGAAAGAAGGGTATTGCTCCCATGACCTGACGAAGAGCTTAAGAGACGGCTTGGTCCTCCTTGTCGGGACCCATATAGCCATTTGCGTGGCATCCCATGACGGCGATTTTGAGAGTCTCTCTGCGTGACCCGCGGCTTTTCTCAAACACCGGATGTGGAACCGGAGTGGCGCCGGAGCGCCATACCGCAATTGCCGCGGGGAAATAGAGATAGTATTCGTTAAGTCATTTAAATCATAGGGGCGGGGGCGACGCCGCTTCCGCCCTGTGATTTTTTAAACTTCTTCCGCTGCCGCGGAACCGCCTTCGGCGGGAGGAGATTTCTTTGCAGCGCGGCTTTGCCGCTCGCAAAGTGGCAATTTTATAGTCGCGGACTTCGCGCGAAGCGCTCGCCGCTCCTTAAAATTGTCGAACTAAGGCTTCGTTCACGGCCTTCTTTCCGCCATTAAAAAAGCCCCCAAGCGGGGGCTTCTTTAATGGCGGAGAGGAGGAGATTCGAACTCCTGAAGGGCATACACCCTTAACGGTTTTCGAGACCGCCGCTTTCGACCGCTCAGCCACCTCTCCGGATCATTGAAAACAAACACTTTTTTCTGCGCAAGGGCAAGGAAAAAAGCGCCATGCCAATATCGAGCGCTCTTCTTTTAAGGCCGGTCTTTATAGCAGAACGGGATAAAGAGTCGAGAGTCGCCTGATTATGGATAATAATTTCCAAAATCTCGGGAAACAGCGTTTTTAAAAGCTTTTTGAAACGTTATTGAAGAGCGACGAGCGTCTTCATCATCTCGTTAACCGCAGTGACGACTTTGGCGTTGGCAGAGTAGACCTGCTGCGACTTGATCAGGTTTGTAAATTCGGAGGCAATGTCAACGGTGGACTCTTCGAGCGCGCTGCTTGCAATAACGCCTGCGCCGTCTTCTCCCGCGGCGCTGTATGTCGCAGCTCCCGAAGCGAGCGTCGCCTGATAAGCGGTGCCTGATATGGGCGCGAGATAGTCAACCGCGACAAACGTTGCGACGGGGATTTGATAATACCTTTCGACTTGCCCGTTCGTGAACGATATGTTCACGTTTCCGTACTTATCAATGGCTGTGCTGCTATACGAACCTTCGGGAACGCCGTTTGCCGTGAACGCGTCAACGCTGATTGAGGTGGTCGCGAACTGCGTCACGTTCGCAAGGTCGCATGTGAGCGTTTGCGCTGTCGCTCCCGCATAAGAGAGGGCAAAAGAAATGCTCGTATCGGCGGACGTTAATCCTGCTGCGGGCGTGATTAACTCAAGATGGCCGGTCTCATCGAATGTGACTTCGGCTGAGCTCGTGTAATCAACGCCCGTGCCGAGACCGTCTTCAGCCGTAATGTTCAGCGTCCATCTGTTATCTTCGGCATCCAGCAATGTCCACGAATAAGATACGTTATGTCTTTCTCCCTCGGAATCGTAAACGGAGGCGGTAGCGGAAGACGTTGTGCCTGCATTGCCTGCCGGAACATTGGCTTCGTAAGTCAGCACTGTCGAGGCAATGGGCGCATTGATCGCATCCGATAATATTTGCATAGGAGCCAGCGCGGCCGTATTGGCGACTCCCGTTACCGGGTCAACCGTCCATCCGCACAAATAATAGCCTTCGCTGTTGACCATATAGCCGTTTGCATCCGTCGAAAAATCGCCGCAGCGCGTATAGAAAGTGTCCGTACCGAAAACCGTGGCGCCGGTGGCGTCCGTTGTCGCCGTTCTGACGGCAAAATAGCCGTTTCCGTTAATGGCCAAATCCAGTGTCGAATTGGTGGAAGAAATGGTGCCTTGGGCGTCGTTGTTATAGGAAAGAGCTGCCGAGACTCCGTTGAGACCCACGTCCGCTTTGGATGTGTATGTCGAGATCAGGTCGGAGAAGTTCGTGTCCG
>JBAZLX010000128.1:0-4986 GCA_041650075.1 Bdellovibrionales bacterium
ATGAAAAGAAAGAAAAACATATAAAAATGAAATAGGCTCGAAAGAGCGATCATTAAAACGATCTCATCGAATAAGAACAATCGTCATTCCGCGCGCAGACGCGAAATCCCGGGTTCTTTTTTCAAGGAGGCCCTATGCGCTACAATATCTATCTTGGCTTCGATAAAAAGACGGAAGCCGACATCAATGATCTGCGTTTTGAACTTTACGAAAATTTTCCCCACGTGCCGCGACTGTCCAAAATGCCGCCGCACCTTTCCCTGTTGGTGTTCGACAACGACGATCAGAATAGCGTGATCGAAGCGTTCAACAAGGCGGCCGAATATCTTCTCCCCTTTGATGTCGAACTGAACGAAATCGGCTCCTTTTGCCGAAGGCGGGGCAATGTCCTTTTTATCAAGCCCGATGTGCCGAGAAACCTGAAAGCGTACCAGGAAGATCTCGTCCTTTTGTCTTCTTCCGGATCAACCGTTCTTTCGGCGTTCTTCGGCTGGAAGCCGCACGTGACGTTGGTGAAAGGCTGGAAGGGCAAGAAATTTTTGGAAGCCGAAAAATACGCCATGAAAAAATGGAAGCCCGTCAAAGGGCGCTTGACTTTTCTCGGCCTGATCAACGTGCGAAAGCCGCTCGATATTTTGGCCTCGAAAAACCTCTGAAAATCAGGGTTTCAGCATTTTTTTATTGAGCTTGAAAAACAGCCGCACCGTGATGGCCTGAAGATAAACAAGGGGAATATAAAACGCCCCGTAAGCCGCCGACATGGGATCGAGAAGGCCCGTTTTTACAAGCCCGATGTTGATGACGAAGTTCGCCAATACGAACAGGGCCACGCCGGGGCAAACCAGGGCGTAAACGCCCGCCGAGCGTTCGTTGCCGTCAACCCAGCGCTCCATGTATTTCGCGCGCTTCATGACAAACCAGCCGATAAGGCCGAAGAAAAGCTGGATGGAAAAAAGAACCGCCAGAAACACGGCTATTTCCGCAGGCGAAATCTTGACGTCGAAATTGTGTATCAGGCTCATCTTCAGCCGATAAACGGCGATGCCGATGACCGTCAGAATGGGAATGATGACCCAAAGGGTGGGCGTCGTTTCCGCGTCCGTTTTGTATTTCATCATGGCTCTGAAGCCTAAAACGATCTTGATCGCGCCCAAAAACACGGCGACGGAAATAAAAAACACGGCGCCGAAGAAGCCCAAAGCCAAAACGGATTTATCGTGGCTCATCGCGGCGACGGAAGAAAAACCGACCCCTATCATCGAAAAAGCGAAAACCGAAATCATCTGCCCGAGGCTGTTGTTTTTGGCGCAGTCAAATCCGCCGTCCGTCAGAACGCGCGTGATAAAAGTCAAATAAAGGCGAAGCGCGTAAATGCCGACGGCCAGAAAGCCGATAAGGGCGACGGGAAACAAAAACTCCCGCGCTTCCCAAAGATTCGGCACAAAGATCGCGCACGCAATAAAAAGAACGTTGATCGTCATGGCATAGGTCAACGGCAGCGCCATCAGTTGCGTTTCGCCGTTTGACCGCCGCAGCTCGCTATAGGCAAGAGTATCTTTCCATGCCCAAAAGCGGCGGACGTTCCAGACAAGCAGCCCGACGTGATAGGCCGAAAAAAGCGCGACCCCGGCCATACCGATAACGACGAGCGAAGGGATCAAGACCCCGCCGCCTTGCAAGGCGGCCATCAGCGATCCGAACGAAGGGATGGGCGATCCCTGATGCGGCGTCATCCACATCAGGTACATATAGAAACTGATGGCCAATCCGCCCGCGCCGAGCGAATTCAGAAACAAAAGCGGAGAGTAGGAAGAAAAGTTTTTTGCCAAAAAGCGCATGATTCATACCTCTTTCTTCCGAATGACGGGCAAGGAGAATCTATAATCGGGATTATTAAAAAAAGGGAAAGGATATCCCCCTTAAGAATACGCTTGGCTGCAAAGCGTATTTTGTTTTAAAACTCGGGGCTCGAAAGGAACGCCATGCCCGATCTTTTTCCAGTTTTGATCCCCCTCGTTACGTTAATCGGTTTGGGATACCTCGTCGGGCGCGTATGCAAAATAGACCTCCAGTCCGTGGGCGCGCTCCTTATATTTGTCGTGGGTCCCATCGTTTCGTTTGGCGCGACGGCGCAGCTCAATTTTCGCAAAGAGTACCTTTTACTGCCCGTTTTCGCGTTTCTTGTTGCGAGCCTTACGGGGCTTGCGTCAAAAGGTGCGGGCGTCCTTTTTCTTCGCCAGAAAAATCTTGGCGCGCTTCTTCCCGAGGCGACGGGAACGTGCAACTGGGGCTTTTTAGGCCTCCCCCTTGTCATGGCTCTTTTTCCGCCGGAGGCGGTCGGCGCCTATTTTCTTATTACGCTGGGCATACAATTTTTTGATTCATCCTTTGGTTATTACTACATCGCGCGCGGCAACGTTTCCACCCGCGAAGCCGTCCTCAAAGTCCTTTGCCTTCCCACGCCGTATGCCATTGTAGGCGGCCTTGTTTTCTCGATCTTTCACATCGAGCTGCATCCGATATTCACATATATGTATGATGCCTCGAAAGGCGCCTACACCCTTTTTGGCATGATGCTCGTGGGGCTTGCCCTCTCTTCGTATAAGAAGCTCGAATTTCACAAAGACCTGTTCGCGCTGACAGTGCTTGGCCGCTACGGTTTCTGGACGGCGCTGGCTCTGTTGTTTATCTGGACAGACCATACGTTTTTGCATCTCTTCGATATTGATATTTACAGGCAGTTCCTTTTGCTGGGCGTTCTTCCCGTTGCCGCCGTGCTGACGGCCATTGCGGCGCAGTGCGACTTCAAGCCTCAGGTTGCGGCGCCGCTTGTCGTCATGACCGTTGTTTTGTCTCTAATAATTTTTCCTTTCGTCCTTCCCGTCATTATGGCTTTTCAGCCGTAGGCCCCCGTCGTTAATGCTTCTAACGTCAACAAAAAGCAGCCGATTAAGCGCCATTAATTCTATCTTAAATTTATAAATCTAGAATTTCCGGAACCGTCCTTATACTTTTCGAGTTTTGCATTACGCGCATTTTCAGCCCCCTTCTTTTTTGCCTGATGGCGCTCGCGGCTTTTCAAGCCGAGGCGGCAGGCGCCCTCATCGGAACGTCCTGCAGCCAATTGGGTCAAACGAAAATAGACGCCGACGGCAAAAACATCATCGCCTGCGTTTGCAATGCGACGGCCAATTGCAATACGTCCGGCCTTGTCTGGAAAACGATGACAAACGGTACTTTGACAACCGGCACGATTTCCTGTCCCAGCGGGCAAATTATGACGGCCATTTCAGCCACCGGAGCGCCTACATGTTCGTCCGGCAAATAATTAAGCGAATAAAAGTCTTAAGGAGAAACAATATGCGCTTGCCTTTCCTTATCGTTATGAGTTTGGGAATATTCGTTTTCTCCTCGCCACAAGCGCAAGCGGCGCTTGTCGGGTCGTCGTGCGCGCAAAGCGGCAAAACGCAGATGGATACCGACGGCAAAAACATCATCGCCTGCGTCTGTAAAACGATTGCCAATTGCGGGCCTTCCGATTTGGTATGGAAAGCGATGGCGGGCCCGAACATATCGTGTCCCTCAGGGCAAGGGTTGACGGGCATAGTGAACGGGGTGCCGCAGTGTTCGACGCTGGGCGTTTTCAATTATTCCTGTCCTTCGGGAACGGCGGCCTCTTCAATTGTCAACGGCGTGCCCCAATGCACGCCGGTAGGCGTAATAAATTTAACCTGCCCTTCGGGACAGTATGTGTTGAACGTTGTCAACGGCGTGACAAGCTGCGCGACGCCGCCTGTGGAGACTTGCTGCGGTACGTTCCAGTATTCGAGCTGCAGGGGAACGGCCTATTCATATGCGTGCATATCGGGAGGCAGGGCAAAGCTCTAGCGCGCCGCGTTGTGCATCGTCATGGTTTTTGTAAAGGGAACTCTCATGCATCTATCACCTTTTCTTGCCGTCGTTATGCTGAGCGTCGCCGTTCTGTCTTCGCACCCAGCGCAAGCGGCTCTTGTCGGTTCGCCGTGCACGCAAAGCGGACAAACCAGAATGGATACGGATAACGTAAACATCATAGCGTGCGTCTGCAAAAGCACCGCCAATTGCGGGCCTTCCGGTTTGGAATGGAAAACGATGTCGAGCGGAACGCTATCCTGCCCGGCAGGACAGGGGTTGACGGGCATAGTAAACGGGATACCGCAATGCGCGCCGCTGGGAGTCATCAATTACACCTGTCCCGGAGGGGGAGCGGCAACGTCTATTGTCAACGGCCAGCCGCAATGCGCGCCCAAAGGCGTTATCAATTATTCCTGTCCTTCGGGGCAGTACATAGCCTCTATTTCCAATGGGACGGCAAACTGCTTCTCGGTTCCTCCGGTGACGTGCTGCGGCACCATAGAATATTGGGCGTGTAGGGGGAGAGCCTATTCTTACACGTGTTTAGTCAACGGGCGGGCAAACCTAAATCCCTAAACCCAACTTTAAGGCGGCGCGTCAGCCGTTTTGAATGCGGAAAAAAAGCCTGCAATAGTCGGGAGATAATCAACCGGTTGAGTTCGTTAATTTTATCTTAAAGCGCCGGACGTAGCTTCTTCTCCGTATTGTAAGATTTTTTGCGGGAATCGTATCATGCGTCATAGCGGCTTTGTTTGTGTTTGCGCGTTTGTTCTCGCGATCCTTCCGGCTGCTTCGCGCGCCGATGTCGTTGCGGGCGCGGCTTGTACCCAGCTGGGACAAACCACAATGACGACGAACAATAAATCAATCGTCGGCTGTCTTCTCTCGACTCCGGACACGGCGGCGTCGGCATGCAACGGCAAGTGTATCTGGAAAGTCATAAGCGGAGGAGCGTCTTCCGCAACGACCGGATGTCCAACGGGATTTGCCGTCATCGGCAACGCCGATAATCCTTTAGGCTGTATTCAAAAAGCAGAAAACGCTTCCTCCACGCACACGGGCGCCATGAATTCATGTTACGCCCAATATGGC
>JBAZLX010000129.1:0-4986 GCA_041650075.1 Bdellovibrionales bacterium
CGTCGAGCCGCCGCGCGATCCGTCCCACGGCGACCTTGCCACGAACGTGGCTATGGTTTTTGCCAAAGCCGCAGGTAAAGCACCTCGCGCCATTGCCGAAATCCTGAAACCCGAACTTGAAAAAAACAAAATCATTTCAGGTGTTTCCATAGCGGGGCCGGGGTTTATCAACCTGCGCCTGCACCCCCAAATCTGGCAGAGCGAAATTGCCGAAATCCTGAAATCGGGCGTTAAGTACGGCGACAGCGACATAGGCAAAAACATCAAAGCCAACGTCGAATACGTTTCCGCCAATCCGACAGGGCCGATGCACGTCGGCCATGCGCGCGGCGCGGTTGTGGGCGATGCTTTGGCCTCTTTGCTTCAAAAGGCCGGTTTCGACGTATGCCGCGAATATTACATCAACGACGCGGGTGCTCAGGTGGACGTGCTGGCGCGTTCGGTCTATTTGCGCTACCGCGAAGCCTTGGGAGAGGCCATCTCCATCCCCGAAGGCCTCTATCCGGGCGATTACCTTGTTCCCGTAGGGCAGGCGATGGCCAAGCGCGACGGCAAGAAATGGCTCGACAAGCAAGAATCCGAATGGCTTTTGACATTCCGTAACGAAGCGATCGCGGCCATGATGACGATGATCCGCGAAGACTTGCGCGTTATGGGCGTCAAACATGACGTTTTTTCGTCGGAACGTTCGCTGATCGAAAAGGGCGGCGTGGACGCCGCGCAGAAATTCCTCGAAAGCAAAGGCCTTATCTATGTCGGCGTGTTGGAGCCGCCCAAGGGCATGAAGCCCGACGATTGGGAGCCGAGGCCGCAAACGCTTTTCCGTTCGACGCAGTTCGGCGACGATCTGGACAGGCCGCTCAAGAAATCCGACGGAAGCTGGACGTATTTCGCGTCCGACATCGCCTATCACCTCGACAAATACCGTCGCGGCTTTTCGCTGATGGTCAACGTCTGGGGCGCCGATCACGGCGGCTACGTCAAGCGCATGCAATCGGCGGTCGCGGCGATCACGGAAAGCAAGGGCACGCTGAAAGTCTTGCTATGCCAGATGATTAACCTGATGAAGGACGGCCAGCCGTATAAGATGAGCAAACGCGCCGGAACGTTCGTGACGTTGCGCGACGTCGTTGACGAAGTCGGCTCGGACGTCGTCCGCTTCATCATGCTGACGCGCAAAAGCGATGCGCAGCTTGATTTCGATCTTTCGAAGGTTCTGGCGCAAACAAAGGACAATCCGGTGTTCTATGTCCAATATGCCCACGCAAGGTGCTGTTCGGTTCTGCGCCACGCGACGGACATGTTCAAACCCGAAGAACTGACCGAAGAAGCTTTATCGAAGATTTCCCTGAGCGCGATTGCATCGCCGGACGAGCTGCTCCTTATCAAGGGGATGGCCAACTGGTCGCGCGCCGTCGAAGCCGCCGCCCTGGCGCAAGAGCCGCACCGAATCGCTTTTTATCTGATGGAGCTGGCGGGGCTTTTCCACGGGCTTTGGAACAAGGGCAACGACAACGCGGACTTGCGCTTTATTATTCCGTCGAACAAAGACTTAACGCTTGCCCGCCTTGCGCTTCTTTCGGCTTTGCGCGTCATCTTGCGTAGCGGACTTGGCGTGGTAGGATGCGCTCCTGTGGAGGAACTACGCAGTGAAACCCTTCTCGAGACCTGAGATTCTATCTTTCGGTCGCCCCATACGTTCGGATTTTCCGCAAGGGCCGAATTATGCGCGGCGTCGCGTCGTTACGGTTCTGGTCCTCCTGATGCTTATCGGGGCAGGGGCGTATGCGGTTTGGGGCCCCGAGAGCCCGCCGCTCGATCCCGCCGACATTCCGACAATCGCCGCCGAGGGCGGCTATAAGGTGAAGCCCGACGATCCGGGCGGCATTGATATTCCTCATCAGGATGTGCGCGTGTATGAGGAGCTAGAGGGCAAAAACCCGCCCGCCAAGACGGTCGAGCATCTTTTGCCGCCTCCCGAAGAGCCTAAAGAAACCCCGCCCGCTCCTGTTGCCGACGCTGCGCCTACGCCTATCGTGCAGACAACGGTAACGCAGGAACCCAAACCTGCCGCGACGACAGTCGCCGAGAAAATCGAGCCTTCGGCAGCCGCTCCGGCCGAAACGACGGTTGAAGCGCCCAAGGAACCCGTTGCCGAAAAAGCGCCCGAAAAAGTTGTAGAAACGCCGAAGAAAGTCGAAGAAGCGCCGTCTTTGGACAGCGTCATCGAGAAAATCGGCGCCAAGACTACGGAAGCTTCCGGCACCAGCGTCATACAGCTTGCGTCGTCGTCGAACGAGAAACAAGCCATCGCTCAAATGGAAAGTTTGCAGAAAAAATTTGCTTCCCAATTAGGCAACGTCAAACTGCGCACGACGCGCGCCGATTTGGGCAGTAAAGGCGTCTATTACCGCATTCAAAGCGAATCTCTTTCCCGGGACGAGGCGACCCGCCTTTGTTCCTCCCTTAAAAAAATCAACGCCGGGTGCATTGTTGTTGGAAAATAGCAAGCCAAGACCAAAACCCGTTATTTTCGGCTGTCAGGGAACGCGGCTCGGTTCCGGCGAGCGCGCGACATTCCGTAGCGCCAATCCTTTCGGTTACATCCTGTTCAAGCGCAACTGCGAAACGCCCGATCAAATTCGCGGGCTTATTCTTGAGCTGAAGCAGGCGTCGGGACGCGACGATATAGCCATTGCCATAGATCAGGAGGGCGGGCGCGTGTCGCGCCTCGAGCCCCCGAACTGGCCGCAGTATCCGTCTGCGCGCACGTTCGGCATGATGTACGAACGCGATCCCGATTGGGGTATCGAAGCCATACGCCTTTATACGCGCATCGTCGCGAACACGTTGACCGGCCTCGGGTTCACGATCAATTGCGCGCCAGTGTGCGATCTGTTCAATCCCGAAGGCACGCCCGCCATCGGCGACCGCGCGTTCAGCGAAAGCCCCTCGATCGTCGCGGCTTTGGCGCGCGTGCAAATTGAAACATATCTCGCCAACGGCATTCTGCCCGTCGTCAAGCATATGCCCGGTCACGGACGATTGAAGGCCGATCCTCACAAAGTTTTGCCCACAATTGACATTCAGCGCGCCGAGCTTGAAGGGCTGGATTTCATTCCGTTCGAGCTTTTAAAAGACGCGCCTTTGGGCATGAATTCGCATGCCGTGTTTAAATCGCTCGATCACGAAAAGCCCGCGTCCATGTCGAAAATAGTCAATAACGAGATTATCCGCGACAGGCTAGGTTTCGACGGCCTTCTTTTGTCGGACGACATATCCATGAAGGCGTTGAAGGGGCTGCCGGGCGAATTGGCCTATAACGCCATCGAAGCCGGTAACGACATCGTTCTTCATTGCAGCGCCGATGGGTCTGAGATGGAGGCGATCTCGCGCAATCTTGAGCCCATGTCGGACGTCAGCTGGGAGCGTTGGACACACGCCCAAGCCATGCTGAAGAAGCCCGATCCCGCTTACGACCCCGCCGAAGACGCTGCCCGCCTTGATATTTTGCTGGGGGGATTGGCGTTCGAAGGGCGTAATGGTAATTAATACCGGACGGCGCAAGAAGATACTCGTTTAGGTAGGTCACGAGTGGTTGCGACAAGCTAGGCGCACGCGGGACTGAATAAGTGGCAGAATAAAAGGCGAAGCCCCGCATGCGACGAGCGCAGGCGCAGAACGAGTGATGTCAAACGCTGTGGCCAAAATCACTGATCATTTGGTATAAGTAACTATGGTATTTCCGATTTTTGCCGATGTTATCAGGCCGGATTTTCGTCCCGAAGCGGGGCGCAGGTTCGAGCTTGTATCCGATTACCGTCCTGCGGGCGACCAGCCGCAGGCGATAGAAGCGCTTTGTACCGGCCTGAATGCAGGAGAGCGCGATCAGGTTCTTTTGGGCGTCACGGGATCGGGTAAGACGTATACCGTCGCCGAGACAATTCAGCGTTTGCAAAGACCGTCGCTTATCCTTGCGCCCAACAAAACGTTGGCCGCGCAGTTGTACGGCGAGATGAAATCATTCTTTCCCAAAAACGCCGTCGAATATTTCGTGAGCTATTACGATTACTACCAGCCCGAAGCCTATGTCCCGCGGACGGACACGTATATCGAAAAAGAATCCATGATTAACGAGCAGATTGACCGCATGCGCCATGCCGCAACGCGCGCTTTGCTGGAACGCGACGACGTGATCATCGTGGCGTCCGTGTCGTGCATCTATGGCATCGGTTCGGTCGAAACGTATCAGACGATGGTGCTGGGACTGGCGAAAGGACAGACGATAGAACGAAAGACGCTATTGTCGTCGCTGGTCGAACTGCAATACCGACGCAACGAAATCGGTTTCGGGCGCGGCGATTTCCGCGTCAAGGGCGACACTCTGGAAATTTTTCCCGCGCACTTGGAAAGCACAGCATGGCGGCTCGTGATGTTCGGCGACGAGATCGAGCGCATTGTCGAAATTGATCCTCTGACGGGCGAGAAGGGGGCTGAACTCGATGCGGTGAAACTTTACGCCAACAGCCACTATGTGACGCCGAAGCCGACGCTTACGCAGGCGGCAGAGCAGATAAAGTTAGACCTTAAGAAACGCCTCGAAGAGTTTAAAGAACAAGGAAAATTGCTTGAGGAACAACGGTTGCGCGAACGCACGACCTTTGACCTCGAAATGATGGCGGCGACCGGCAGTTGCTCAGGCATCGAGAATTATTCGCGCTATCTGACAGGGCGCGCACCGGGCGATCCGCCGCCGACATTGTTTGAATATCTTCCGAAGAACGCCATGCTGTTGGTTGACGAAAGTCACGTGATGGTGCCGCAGTTGCAGGGCATGTATCGCGGCGACTTTGCGCGAAAATCAACGCTGGCCTCATACGGTTTTCGTTTGCCGTCCTGCGTGGACAACCGTCCTTTAAAGTTCGAAGAATGGGACAGAATGCGCCCCCAGACCGTGTTTTCGTCGGCGACTCCGGGGCCGTGGGA
>JBAZLX010000130.1:0-4986 GCA_041650075.1 Bdellovibrionales bacterium
GTGTTGCTTGTCGTGTAGGTATAAACGCCGCCGCCCATATCGGTCGTTGTGATGGCGATGCTCGAAGAAGAAAAAGCGTCATTGATGACGGTTCCTGCGGCCTTTTTGACGGAAGTCGTGCCGTTGACAAGATCGCTATTGACCGCAAAGGTCGATAAGTCCGGCAATCCGTTCGTGGCGTCAATGTCCGCCGTAAAAAAGCTTGCGCTCTGTTCGCCGGTATCCGTTATTGCGGCGTTGTACACGTCGGCGAAGCTGTTTCCGTCCGTCGTCGTTGCGACGAACATATTGGCAAAGTTTTGCAGTTGCGATTCCAGCTTTACGATAACGCCCACGCCGTCGGCCGAGGTTGCCGTCGAAGACAGAAAATCCGTTTGCGCTTGCAAAATGCCGCCCGTCAGGGAGGAAGAAACGTCCGATCCTGCGGCGTTAAGAACGCTGTTGCCGTTGCCGCCGACGCTGAACGTTTGCGCGACACCGTCAAGCAAAGCCGTGCCGTTCGACGTATAAAGGGCGACTTGTCCGTTACTGCGCGCCATGACCGTGACGTTTGTTTTGGCGGCAATGGAATTGATTTCCTGGTCGCGCTGGTCTTCCAGATTGGCGGTTGATTGATTGTTGGCGAGAGCCGAGGCGATTTGAATATTGAGCTCCTGCACTCTCTTCAAAGAAGTGTTCAGCTCGGTGACGGCCGTCGAAAGATCGCTTTTGACGCTTGTTTCCAAAATCGAAATTTGCGACGCAATATTACTGATGGTATTGGCAAGAGCCTGTCCCGAAGAAACGATATTCTTTTCCAGCGTCGCGTCGCTGGGGCTTGCGGCATAAAGCGTCCACGCGGATTGAAATTCGTTCAAATCTTCCGAAAGAGCGGGAGGAGAACTCGTTGAATCGAGTATCGTCTGAACCTGGCTCAGATAGCTGTTCTGCGTGCTGTAATACGACGCCGTTGATGTGGCGTTATTCAGCGTCGTTATCAGCACGGAATTTGTCAGGCGGGTATAACCGGTGACTTCCACGCCGCCCGTCGAAGCGCCGCCCGCAACGGATGACAGACTGAGGCTTTTTTGCGTGTAGCCTTCCGTCTGGGCGTTCGAAATGTTTCCTGCGGAAATCTGCACGGCCGTTGTGCAGGTTTTCAATCCCGAAAGAGCGACGGAAAGTGCGCCGGATAGCGACATAAAAAGCTCCTTCTCTTGCCGCGAGGCCTCTTATTCAAAAAGAGGCCCCGCCGTTGCGCAATATTACTGAACCGCCTGAATGATCGTGTTCAACATCGAATTGACGGACGACACGATTTTGGCATTGGCCGAGTAAACCTGTTGCGCTTCGATCATCGTCGTGAACTCGCTCGCTATGTCGACGGTCGAGTCTTCAAGCGAGCTGCTCTTGATCGTTCCCGATCCGTTGTTGCCTGCCAGATGCAAATTGGCCGTACCCGAAGCGATCGTCGCCGAATATACGCCGCCGGTGCCGCGCTGCAGATTCTCCGGCGAATTGAACGTCGCGACCGGAATCTGGTAAATTTTACGCGTACTGCCGTTTGTATAGTTGATCGAAACGATGCCGTCCGTATCAATGGCGATGCTGCTATAAGAACCTTCGCCCAATCCGTCCTGAGAGATGGACGACACCGACACGGTCGAACTTGCGTTCGCGTATTGGGTCAAGCCCGTCGCCAGATCGTAATTGCCGAGGTTAAGGTTGATGGTCTGCGTTCCTGCGCCCGGGAATATCAGGTTTCCTGTCGAGCCGCCGTCAACGTCTCCCAAATACACGATGGCGGAATCGCCGGTCGTATCCGTGCTGACGGCAGGGGCGCCCAAATCCGTCGTTAAAGCTTCTGTGACATCCGTAGACAGATAATAACCGGAACTCTGACCCGTAATAAGATTGACGGTACCGGCAGGAGCCGAGCTGTTAAAATCCACAAGGAAAGTGGCTTTATAGTTGTACACATCCGTGCCCGAAATGCCTCCGGCATCTTCAATTCTGACAGTCGCAAGCCATTGGTTCGTGACGCCGGTTGTCTCCCACGTGACGCTCGTCTGGTGCGTGCTTCCCAAAGCGTCGTATACGTCAATCGTTGACGCGGTTGACGTATAGTTGGAGGCC
Organism: Bdellovibrionales bacterium; assembly: GCA_041650075.1. Classification (GTDB taxonomy): domain Bacteria; phylum Pseudomonadota; class Alphaproteobacteria; order UBA9219; family UBA9219; genus CAIXLI01. The sequence goes on from JBAZLX010000130.1 coordinate 2,116, forward strand.
GAAGCCGGAAGGTTGGCGACATAGGTGACAGCCGTCGTCGCTTCGGGGTTATCGAGCAGCGAGGATATCTGAATGGGCGTGACGGACGACGTATCGACCGAAGAGCCGGTAATCGGATAGCCTTCCAGATAATAACCGGCGCTGTTGACCATGTAGCCGTCCTTGTCCAGCGTAAAATCGCCGCAACGCGTGTAATAAACGCTGCCGCTGAAGGCCGTTTGGCCTGCCGAATCCGAAGACGCCGTCGTGACGACAAAACATCCGTCGCCGGAAATGGCCAGATTTGTCGTGGTATCGGTTGCGGCAATAGTGCCTTGCGTGCTGTTTTGATAATCGGGGGTCGCGGACACGCCGCCGGGGCTGTTGCTGGCTGCGGTTGAGGACGTCACAAGGGATGAAAAGGTGGTTCCGATGGTTTTGTAACCAACCGTGCTGGCGTTGGCCAGGTTGTCGGAAATGTTGCCGATGGATGCGGATTGCGCATCGAGTCCGGAAATAGCGACGTTTAATGCTGAAAAGAGAGACATAGCGATACCCCGTTTGTTAATTTCGCCTCAAAAGGGCGAGAAAATACCTCGCACGGGTATCAGCAAGGACTGTGCCAACGAAAAAGGCGGAGAGATTCCGTTGATATTGCTTACTTTTGTTTTGTGTGTAGCGGCACTTCTTACCCCTGTAGGAGGGGAGGGGGAATCTTTTTCACTTATACATAAGAACCAGTGTTTCCGGTCATAGCCGTTTGACATCACCCGCTCTGCGCCTGTGCGCGCACGCAGGCGAGGCTTCGCCGGGCTTGGATCTTGGCTCGCCGAAGCTTTATGCGAAGGCGGGGCGTGACCAACGGGTCACTTCGTTGAAGCGCTTGTCTTGGCTTTTTTAGCCGCCAGAGCCGTGATGAAAGCAAGGGCCAGCGATCCCAGAACGTTCAGGTTCGCCAGCGACAGCCCGAAAATGGACCACGGCACGACATCGCAGCGCGGCTCTTGCGCCTGTAAAAGAGCCTGACGGATTTCTTCGGGCGACGAGCCTTGAAGCGGCAGGGCTTCGCACCCTTGCGTTCCTTCCCACCAAAGCCATTCGACGCCCGAATGGTAGAAAGCCAACACGGCGCTTCCCAGATAAACAAGAACGCACAGCCCCAGCAGCGCGAATGTCTGCTTGCCATAGGGTTTCCACAGAAGCATCAGCAAGGACAATACGGCAACGGAGGCGAAGGGAATGCGTTCCCATATGCACAAATAGCAGGGCAAAATCCCGAACCCGTACTGCATCGTCCACGCGAAAAGAAGCGAGCCGACGTTGAAAAGAAGCAAGAGCTTCGCAAACAAAGGCATGGACACGCTTTTATCGATCAGCGGACGCAGAGCAATGGGCGACAAGGCTAATCCTCTTCGGGCAGTTTCAACAAGGCTTCGGCGGACATCTTCTTGTCGGTCACTTTGGCCTTGCTGAAAATAAAATCAACGACTTTTTCTTCAAGCAAGGGCGCGCGAACGCGTTCCATCGCGCCTTGAGTCTTCGTGTAATAATCGAACACGGCCTTTTCCTGCCCGGGGAAGCGGCGCGCTTCGGCCATCAAGGCGTCGCGCAATTCGTTGCTCGTCACCTCGATTTTGTTCTGCGTGGCGATTTCTGCCAAAAGCAGACCCAAGCGAATGCGGCGTTCGGCAATGCCGTGATATTCGTCGCGCAAGGCCTTATCGCTCTTTTTCTTGTCCTCTTCGGGAAGCTCGCCCTTGGTCTTGGCTTCTTCGACCTGTTTCCAGATGCCGTTGAATTCGATTTCCAGCAATCCGGACGGAACCTCGAACGAATAGATTTCCGCCAGCTTGTCCATCAGCGTGCGCTTGATAACGGCGCGGCCGATGCGCTTGTAATCGGCGCCAATATCGTCGCGAATGCGTTCGCGCAGCTTGTCAATGCCGGGGAAACCCATTTCTTTGGCCAAAGCGTCGTTAAGCTCGACGGGCTTGTGCTGGCGCATTTCCTTGACCTCGATGTCAAAGGAGGCCTTCTTTCCGGCCAGATCGGCGGCGTGGTAATCCTTGGGAAAAGTGACGGCAATCGTCTTCTTGTCGCCGATCTTGCATCCGACCAGCTGTTCTTCGAACGTATCGATGAAAGACTTCGACCCCAGCTCAAGAGAGTGGTTCTCGCCTTTCATGCCGTCGCGTTTTTTGCCGTCAACGCTGCCGTCGAAATTGATGACGAGAATATCGCCCATCTTGGCGGCGCGTGCGTCCGTGACGGCTTCCGGCTGGCGAATTCTTTTGGCGAGCTTGACGAGCGTTTCGTCAACCTTGGCGTCGTCAACGTCCGCCATCGGGCGTTCCAAAGAGATTTTGGAGAAGTCGCCGACCTTAACTTCCGGCAAGACTTCGACGGACATTTTGAATTCAACGTCCTTGTCTTCGCCCGCGCTGACCATATCAACTTTCGGCTGAGACGCCGGGCGCAACTTGTTGTCCGAAAGGACTTTTTCGATGGCGTCGGAAACCGCTTTTTCCAAAGCTTCGCCATATGCTTCCGCGCCATAGTGCCGTTTCAGCACGGCCATGGGAACCTTGCCGGGGCGAAAGCCCTGCATCTTTGCTTTCTTGCCGATTTCGACAAGGCGGCGCTCTTTCTGCTCGTCCAGTTCCGCTTTCGGAAGAGTGATCGAGAATTCGTGTTTCAAACCTTCGTTCTTCAGCGCCTTCACTTTAGTCATGATCTGTGTTTTTCCTTGTTCGTTATAATATCTGTAATACCAACCAGCCCTCTGGCGTAAGCCAACCGAAGCTCGCGCGAGCAAGCGAAGGCTGGTACGGGCGGAGGGACTTGAACCCCCATGACTTTTGGTCACTGGGACCTAAACCCAGCGCGTCTACC
>JBAZLX010000131.1:0-4947 GCA_041650075.1 Bdellovibrionales bacterium
ACGCACGGAAGCTCAAAAAGCCGACATTGCCAAACGCCTCGCCGCTTTGTCCGAAGAGGCAAGCGATCTAAGGCAGCTTATGGAAAAAGTCGCCAAGCCCCGCGCCCAAAAAGCCGTAAGGGGCGGTTCCATGAAATTGATCTGGCCCGTGTCCGGCAACATGCGCAAAAGTTTCGGGGATAAGGACGCCGACGGCGTCAGAAGCGAAGGGCTGACGCTTGCGGCTCCTTCGGGCGCTCCCGTCGTCGCGCCTTATCCCGGAAAAGTCGTGTTCGCCGGGCCGTTTCGCGGCTATGGGCAGATCATGATCCTGCAACACGACAACGGTTACTATACGTTCCTGTCCGGTTTTGGCCGGATTGACGCCGAAATGGCGCAGGACGTGGACGCCGGGGAACCGCTGGGTGTGTTGCCCGTTAAGGAAGGCGCCAAACCCGAGCTCTATTTTGAATGGCGGCGCGGCGACAAGCCCGCAAATCCTTTGGGTGGGTTGCAGAAAAGAGGATAAATTAATTTAAGCTTAAATTCTAACCTCTTGATTGACGACGTCTTGCTGCCGTTATAGGCTTTCCGTATCAATAGATTCGGAGGCGGAACATGGAACGGTTGAAAGAAGCGTTGGAAGACCTCGATGAAGCTCTTTTTGCGCTTGAAGACAGAATAGCATTCGATGCCTCCAACCGGCGCGAAACGTTGAAACGTCAAACCGAAATCTTCAAACAAAACCGCCAGCGCGAAGTCGAAATTCTGGCGACGACACAAAAAGTCGCCGCGCGCCTCGATCACACGATCGAGCATGTCGAACGCATCTTGCAATAATTAACCAAGAGGGAATCCCGCAATGGCTACGAAATCCGTCAAATTAGGAATTACCCTTTATAAACGCGAATACGTCATCAACTGCGGCCCCGGCGAAGAGGGGCGTTTGCAACAGGTGGCCGATATGGTGCAAAGGGAAATGGAAGCCGTTGCCGGTAAAGTCGGCAACCAGACCGAACCCCGCCATCTGATGCTGACCTGTTTGTCCTTGGCGGACAAGCTGTTAGAGGCTCGCGGCAAGACAATGAGCGACGTTATGAAGCAGGAAGACCTGTATATCGCCGCCGTTAATCATTTGAAACAACGCGTCACCGACCTTGCTTCCATGGTGGGTAGAGCGTAAACTCTTACTTGGAAGGTTCCTGCGCGACACGCTAGGCGAAATATCCCCAGGGCCGTAATGAGAACCTCTCGGGAGCTGTCACTGTCGTGGCCGTGGTCACGTTATATGGCGCCCACCTGCTTATGCAGGCCGTGGAGGAATGGTAGCCGACGATCGCTGTGGTGCCTTCCACTTTTTACTTATTACTTAGAACCAGTGTTTTCGGCGACGGTGTTTGACTTCACTCGTTCTGCGCCTGCGCTCGTCGTATGCGGGGCGTTGCCTTTTATTCTAATGGCTTATTCTGTCCCGCGTACGCCTCGCTTGTCGCAACCGCTCGTGACCTACGCTCCCCCATGTCATTCGCCGGTCGGTATTAGAACCAGTGTTTTCGGCGACAGAGCATGACTTCACTCGCTCTCTCGCCTGCGCTCGTCGTATGCGGGGCGTTGCCTTTTATTCTAATGGCTTATTCCGTCCCGCGTACGCCTCGCTTGTCGCAACCGCTCGTGACCTATACTCCCCCATTTCATTCGCCGGTCGGTATTAGAACCAGTGTTTTCGGCGACAGAGCATGACTTCACTTGTTCTGCGCTCCGCTTATATCCTATTGAAACGCTCGATCTTTTGAGCCACGCTGCACGCAACCGCTTGTGACCTAAACGAGTCTCTTTATCGAGTCGTTGGCAGTGTGATTATGTTTTCACCCGTGCGAGAACAAAAAAAGCTTCTTCGCGCCAAAGTACGCAGCGAAGCGCACGCGGGCGGCGTCGAAGGCGCTTCCCGAAAGTTAGCGGACACTTTTTTGCGCAACATCCGGCTTGACGACGGCGCCGTCGTCGCCAGCTATTCCGCCATACGCAATGAAATAGATATGACGGAACTCAACGACGCCCTGCGGGAAAAAGGGCACAAGATTGCCCTGCCGGTGATCGTTGGAAAGGGCAAGCCTCTGATTTTCAGGGCTTACGAAAAAGGCGACACGCTGCTTGCCAATCCTTTGGGCATTTTCGAACCCGCTTCTTTCGCTTTAAGCGCCAATCCGGACGTTCTTTTGATCCCTCTTTTGGCGTTCGACCGTATGCGCAACAGGCTTGGATACGGCGGCGGTTATTACGACAGAACAATTAAGAAACTGCGCGCCCAAAAGCCTTTACTTACGCTCGGGATTGCTTATGCTTGCCAGGAAGTTGCTCAAGTGCCTGTGGGGCCGAACGACGTTCCTCTCGATCGAATAATCACCGAATTCGGCATATTTTGACACGTTTTAGCCTCATTTGAAGTCAATCGTAGTACCCCTCACTCATCAACGGACGGAGAGAAACATGATGACAAAGAAACATTTCGGACTAACGGTGTTGGCTCTTTCCCTGGCATTTAGTCTTCCCGCTTATGCGCAAACGGCGGCCTCTGTTTCTCCGCCGCCGCCGTCGACGGCGCCGGAGCCGCCTCTGGCCGGAAAGGTCAGCCCGAGGGACAACGGATTCCGCGACGATGCCGAATGGATTCGCAAAGAACAGGAAGAGCTGGATATTGGCCGCGACAAGCTTATTGACAGATGCATGTTCGCGCCGAAAGAACAGGCTTCCTCATGCGTGAAGGAAAAAGAAGATCTGCGCGCGCGTTCGGACAAGCTGCACGAAGCCAGAACAGCCATGCATGAAAAAATGGAAACGCTGCGCAAGCAACACGAAGAAATGCGCAAGAAACGCGTCGAAGAAAGAAAAGCGCGCCGCGCTAAAAGGCCTCAGCGTAAAATGGCTCCAAGCAGCAGCGTCAAAACGGCTCCATCCGTCGTAACGACGCCTGTAACGCAAGCTCCTGTAACGCAAGCTCCCGTAACGGCGGCTCCCGTCACAAGCGCTCCGGCGGAACAAGCTCCGGCTATGCAATAATACAAAACGACCAGTGTATCCCGACACTGCCATTTAACGTCGCTCGTTCTCTCGCCTGCGCTCGTCGCAACCGCTCGTGACCCGGACGAGTCGCTTGATGCGCAGGGCGGTACAAAGGCAATAAAAAAGGGGCGACCGGTTATTGCCGATCGCCCCTTTATAACTTTTACTTAAGACCTTTGAGCTTATTAAGCTTCAACGATCTTGAGGTTAGCTGCCGAAGTCTTGCCCTTTTCGGTTGCCAGTTCATAGCTGAGCTTCTGGCCTTCGCGAAGATCGCGCAAGCCCGCACGTTCGACCGCGCTGATGTGCACGAAAACGTCCGCTCCACCGGCATCCGGTTGAATGAATCCGTAACCCTTGGTGCCGTTAAACCACTTGACTGTACCTGTCGCCATTGTCTGTATCCTTTAGTCTAGCATTGGCCGGCATCACCACGACACCCGCGCCGAGTTAGCGCCAAAATTCCGCAAGCCAAGCTTCGGTATTATTTTAGCAACTCCGAGCGCAAGAAAATCAAAAAGGCGCTTGTGACGACCGTTTGAGTCTCAGGCGCAAAGGAGCGTCTTCTTAACTCGCCCGCATAACTAGACAAGAAAGCGATAAAAAGCAAGGGTGAAGTGGAATTAACGCCTTTTAAGAGGGCTGTTAATCATTGACCCGTACGTCAACGCGGTCGGGATTGCCGGTATAGGCGTTCGCCCCTTCGGCATGAACGTCAACGCGGCTCTCGGAAATACCCTTTTCCGCCAAATAGTCACGTATGGCCAAGGCTCTAACCAGCGACAACTGTTTCGCCGCGCGGGGCGTCAGCCCCGTGCCGTCGGCATAGGCAAGAAGGGAAATCCTCATTCCTGAGGTTTGCTTCATGGAGGCGGCAAGCTTGTCGAGGGCGGCTTTGCCGGTTTCGTCAAAGACTTTCGCCTTGCTTGCAAATAAAATTGTCGGAACGGAAGAATCCGCGGCAACTTTGACGTCCGGAGCGCTTGCCGCTTCGGTCGAAGAGTCTGGCGCAGCCGCGGGAGCGGGCGCCGCTTCCTTGGCGGCGGGAGGCGTCGCCTGCGTGTCGTTGTTGGCGGGGGTTTCGGAAGCGGGCGGCAAAAGAACCTTGTCATAGGATTGAGCCGGTTGCTCCTTGGCGGGCTCAGGCGTTTCGGCGGCCTTATCGGGATTCAGGAACTGGGATTGGACGGCCTTCTTCGCCAGAGGAACGAAAGGTTGCGGCTGCATGGCCTTGGGAGAGGGCGCGGCTGCTTCTGCCGGTGGGGTCAACGCCGGAGCCGAGCAGGAAGCGTCTTTGCCGCCGTCCGATCCCATGCATGTCCATGTCCAGGAGTCTTTGCCTTCGATGATGCTTGCCTTTCCTTTTTTGCACAGCTTCTTCGACGGGACGGCTTTCGAGAGTTTGCCGTTCGCGGCGCCGCATACGCCGTCAACGGGGGCGGCGGCCTTTGCCGCTATGCACGATACTTTTTGTTTGCCTTTGGTGCATGTCCATTTCCATGGCCCGACGCCGCGCACTTTGCCGGCTTTTCCTCCCTGGCACAGATCGAGAGACGGGGCTGCTTTGGCCGGTTGTTCCGCCGCCGCGCCGCAGGCGAGGGTTTCCGCCGCAGGTTTGGCGGATTTTGCCGGTAACTGCAGGAAGCCCGAAGAGCTTGCCGTTGCGGGCTGCGTATCCGAGGCGCCGCCAAGAGACAGCGTTTTGCAGGAAGACGTCTTTCCTTCGTTATTCACGCAAGACCACGTCCAAGGCCCGTTGCCGGAGACGGCGCTGGCGGAGCCTATGCGGCACAGGTTCTTTGTCGGCGCTTCGTAGGCCATCGTTTCGGCGGCAACGCCGCAGAATTCGTTTTCGGGGCTCAACGCCTCCGCTTGGGGAAGGGGAACGGAGAAAGCATCCGACTCTTC
>JBAZLX010000132.1:0-4933 GCA_041650075.1 Bdellovibrionales bacterium
GGGCACAGTAAGAATCCTTTCTTCAAACCGTTGCTCGTCGCGTGGCGCGAAGCCGGCCACGCCGTTCCGATCCCTATCAAGTGATCAAACATCTGCACACCATCTGGCGTTCCGATAAGGGGCGCCAGATTTTCGTTTCATTGACAACTATCCTGTAGAATGGCGGGATTGACAAACCCCATATTTTTTGCTAAACTTTTTTGTTTTGCAATGCACATAAACAATCTCACCATTTTTTGCATATAAAAAATATCCGTTCACTATTTTTTTAGCGAACCAAGAAGGCAGTTGCACGGCTTCCGTTTTAATATTTTTTTCTGCTCGGCAACGGTATTGATGAAAACGTTTTGTCCGCCTGATCCGCTTGCAAGGCGTTTATCCAGCGGCGTGTGATGCTTATAGTCGCGCCTAAAAAATTCTCGCACTAAAGCTTCATGCCGCTTATATAGCGCCTTGGTTTTGCCTACCCATCGTAGCGTTTCAGGGTGGCGGGAATACCCTCCTTTGCCTTTGTGCTTGGTTAAGATATTCCAAAGGCCGTGCAGTTCGCGATGTTCTGCCAATAAATGTTTTCTGCACAGATGTTTCGGATGAATGTCCCAAACGCGCATATCAATTATATTGTTTCTGCAACCTTTTCTTTTTCGTTATCCCTGTTTATCGGTTATCTGCTATTCGCCTCTTCCAGTATTTTCGTTGCTCCCATGGAATCTCGGCCAAGCAGCACCGGAAAAATAATTCTGTGCATCAACACGGATTTTAAATAATCCATCTAATATTTGACCGTTATTTTGCGCCTCATGGATGCCAATATAGACGTGCCCGTTGTAAATCAAGCCTGAAGCCATCGAAAAATCAGAAATTTTTGCGCCTTCTTTATCTTTTCCTATCGACCAGCGGATTGACCCTGTCTCGATGTCAACTGCCCAGAACTTGCCATTTGCTGTTGATTCCGAACCTACGTATACCGCGCCATCGTCGCCGAGCATAGGGGTGTCATACAAATCCGCTCCAATCAGCCGTGTCCAGCGTATACTTCCTGAAGTATCAAGTGAGAAAAGCGTTGCTTCGTAGTTTGATTTTGTGCCGATATATATATTGTCGCGATCATCAATGACCGGGCTTGCGGCAAAATGACCAGTCGCTCCTTTCGGCTTCGTTGACCAAAGCAGTTCCCCTGTCGCTGTATCAAGTTTACTAATTGTCGCGCCAGCAACAGCGATCAGTGTCGCTTGATTCAATCCAAAAGCGGGCGTTGCTTCTGCCGAGCGAGTCGGATAACCGCCGCCCGTACTTCCTCCTTCGTTGTCCATGATTTCATTGCCGAGTAGTGTCGACCATATGGGATCACCACCAGTGGGACGAAACTTATACGCGCGGATTTTTTCAGTCTCGCCTTTATATCCTTCTTCGTTATTTGGCTCTGGCGCAACGAAATAGACATTCCCATCGCGGTCGATAATCGGAGATCCAGATTCTCGTTTGATCGTCCGATCGTCAGTCGGGTACCGCCATTTTTCTGTACCGGTCGCATCAAACGCGTAAAATTTGTCATGGGCGACATAAATTGAGTCGTCTGCGCCAATCGCGACGCCAATCATCGTGTGATCGTTTGGAGCGTCAACTTCTGAGATCGGCTGTTCCCATCTCAGGACCCCGTCGTTAGTAAGCGATACGAGATGGAGCGTGGTTAAGAAAAAACTATCTTTATCTTGAGGATTATCTGGGGCAATCAGCGCTTCAGCAACAAAATAAATGTTACCCTTGCTGTCAAGCGCACTCGAACCAATAACCATTCTCCGCTTCAGTGGGTAAGACCATATAGGCTTCAAATCAAGATCAAATTTGTAGAAAAAATTATCTGGCATTGCCGCAAGTGCCGCCTTGTGGTCTCCTTCATACGAAACCTTTTGAGCCGTTCCTGCATACAGATACCCGTCCACAATTGTCGGGGAGCTGTATTTGAATGCCGCGCCCGTGGGCGTCTTGAATGTGGCAACGACGCGAGGATCGTATTTGATTTTCGAAAGATCATTATAATTTTCTTGCGTTTCTTCTTTCAAATCCTTCACTATCGAAGGCACGACAACAATTGCAGCGATGATAATCACAGCAATAAGTCCAATCCACCAGAATCGCTTCATGAATGGTTTTTTCAATTCTGTATCCATGTTTTTGGTTTACAAATAAAACGTTTGGGTACGTAAAGTATACCAAAAAATGGGAAGTTTGACCCTTAGCTTGTGAGCGGCCTTATTCCGGCTCTATGAGGCCGGTACAGCGCCAGTTTATCTCGGCTGACTTCATCTGTTCGTTGACGACGCAAGCGGGGTTGCAACCCTCGCGCGTCGAATTCAGGTTCGCGTCATACCACCAGGTCTTGGTATTTTCATTGTATACGCCGGCCGACAGTGACTCGCCGCCCTTGATGCACGACTGTTCGGCGATTTCACGCGCTTCGGCTTCGGTCAGCAAGCTGTTGACGTCCGGACACGGAGCGAATTCGCAGTTTGGAGGAATCCTGCCCACTGCCGATCCGTCAGGGCATAACTTCGCTTCCATCGTGCATGCGACGGCATTGCTGTTTGCAGAGGCATTGGTGTTGCTGTTCGTATTCGCCGGAATACCGTCAGTTCCGAAAAAACGGAAGTATACAAATAAACCGGCGCCGAGAATGATAACAATGGTGATGGAAATATAGAGTGCTTGTTTCATGGATCTAGTATATCAAAAACTGGCAAATCGCGTGACAATATTCTTTATTATCTTCTATTACAATTTTATCCAGAGAAGAAGCTCTTGCCGCATCCGCGGCATATGAGCCAGAAACCAGGGGCTTGAGTTTTGTTTTGTAATAGAATTATTGCCCAGAGCGCAGGGGGGAACACAAGTTCCGAAGCCTGTTCCCCCTGCCTCTAGGGCGCTACTTCACCCTCTCGACATGGCCGCGACAGCGGGGTCTTGTTAAAATCCTCAAACTCCAGACATGGATGTTGAAACACGAGGACGATTTCAACATCAAAGGGAAACATGTCTGAGTTCTCGGATTTATTCTGACTTCGCCCGTTGAGAAAAATGGAAATCTGCTTGTACCCGTGTTTTCGATAGGGCGGGGGGCTTTTGGTTACTTTTCACCCCACAATTGAAAAAGAACACTGGGGTTGGGGAAAAAGATCTGAAATGTAATCAATTATGTTGCCCCTGCACTCTGGCGAATAAATTAATAACAAACAATACTTTTTCTAAATAAAGATGTGTCAATTAAACTAAGCTGGTTTACTCGTTTTCTTCTTCAAACTTTTCACAACTGCCACAATTCCAATACCAACCAAAAGTAACCCAATGCCTTGCGCACCAGGGCTATCGTCGTATCCGCCATACACAACCATAAATCCTCCGAACAGTATTGCGAGAATAGAAAATATTATTTTTGCCATCAATTTAAAACCGTAACCTCGATGGCAGACCCAATATCGGGATGACCGTCAGCGCCGATGACAACACTGATCGGTTCGTTTGCCAGCTGACGTCGATTGCTATCCGTGTATCCGCGCACACCAACCTGAACTGCCCCTTTACCCTTAAGCTCTTCGTAGCTGAAACCTGTCCGATAATCACATTCCTTGCGCGCTAACCGAGCAAAGAGATTAATTGAAGACAAATAAAAACCTGCTTCGTATGAGCTGTCTTTTTCTACACCATCAGCAAAGTTGAGCTTGATAATAACATCGGAGTTATCTACCCAAGCACATACTTTATTTGTGTCGCTTGCCGCCACATTGCTGTTCTCATTTGTTGTCCCAGTCTGGTTTGTGGCATTAACCGCACCGGCAGTATTCGTATTCACTGCCGTGTTTGTTGTGCTATTAGGCGTACAGCCGGAAAGCAGTAGGACGAACAGTGCTGTACTAACAAATATAACCGTTTTTTTCATACAATCAGTATACCAAAAATCGGGGAGGGTTTCGCCTACCCACCTGCATGTTATGCGCCGCGCCTTCAGCTCTTTCTTCGGTTTTGAAGGATGAATTTTTGCGAGCGGCTCATGGGCTTGTCCTTGCGGTGCGTACAGCCGATCCAACAGCATGGACGGCGCATCCCCTCTTTGAGCTCCGAAACAACCCGGGTTATATGTTCTTTTCGCTTCTCGGGCGACTTCACAAACTCTACCCAACAGATCCACTCATTGCGCGCCAAAGGAGTAAGACCTTCCCATAGGGCAAGCACCTTTTTGTTAGCAACAAGCGCTTTTTGTAAATCCTCCGGCATCTTATGCGCAACCCCGCCGGATATTTTTTGTTTATTCATAGATACAGTATACCAAAGATGAGAAGCTTTATGCCCTACATCGAATTTTTATTAAAAAAGGAGTCGTTACGACCCCTTTTGTTGACGCAGGATGAAGCGTCTTCTGAAACGATCCCGTAATAGTCTCGTGCGCAATAGTTTTAGGGCTCTCCTCCAAATTTGATGGCATCGTGTTGCACTTCGATTGAACGTCTTTGCAACAACACGCCATGTTTGGCTTCGAGAGCCTGGATATTCTCCGAGCCTCATTTGAACAATCGCACGATACTTTTTCGGCAACGCCCCCATAGCTTGCTCTACTTCTTCAGAAATTACGGCAAGATCATGCCCGTATTCCTGCAGAAACGGAAGTGCGGCACAAATTGCAGAAATATCTTGCTGTACGCGATCTAATGCCGATGCCGACTTTGTTTTGACGCCGAACGTTTCCATCCGACGTCTTGCTTCGCGGGCATCAACCTTAAAGCCGTCCTTAAAAAAATCCGGGACGACTCCAAGATGCACAGCAAACGAATCAGCTTCGGGACGAGAACGTGATGCATACACAATGCTACCTTCAGGAGAAAGCCATAAAGCTTTCTTTAAGTCGAATGCGACTTCTTGAGATAGCGGGTACCAATGCCGC
>JBAZLX010000133.1:0-4906 GCA_041650075.1 Bdellovibrionales bacterium
TATAGCGCGCGCTAAAGCAACGCGTTTTTGCATACCACCAGATAGTTCAGCCGGATAAAGATCCCCTATATCGGGTGTTAGTCCGACTGAAGCCAAAGTCTCGATAGCGCGTTCTTTTGCTTCTTTATACGTGATACGGGGAGCCTGAACGAGTTTGAAAGCAACATTTCTCCAGACAGGTAGTGAGTCGAACAAAGCTGATCCCTGAAACAACATGCCAAATTTTGCTTGGTGAGTATCAAGAGCTCCTCGTCTTAAGTTCGTTGCGTCCTTTCCGTCGATTTTAATGGTTCCTTTGTCGACGCTCATCAAGCCTAGAATACACTTAAGCGTAACGGACTTACCGGTTCCGGAGCCGCCGATGATTACGACAGATTCTCCCTTGCCAACGGACAAATCGACGCCACGCAGAACGTGATTAGAACCAAAAGATTTCATAACGCCGGAAAGTTCAATTTTTGGGACATTAGTCATGTTATTTTCCGGCAAAGAACAAACCTGTTAGGAGATAGTTGACAACAAGTATGAGAATGGAGGCTGATACAACGGCATTGGTTGTCGCTTTACCGACACCTTGCGCGCCACCCTTAGAGTTAAACCCATGATAGCAGCCCATCAAAGTGATAATAAATCCAAACGCTGCGGCTTTCCAAAGACCGGACGTGACATCGCGGTATTCAAGGTACTGCCATGTTTGAGAAATATAATTGGCAGCATTGAACTCTAAGTCATAAACACAAACCAGAAAGCCACCAAACACACCAATAATATCACCGATAAGAACTAACAAGGGCAGCATAAGAGTTCCCGCAATTAGGCGCGGTGCGATGAGGTATTTAACAGGATTTGTTGATAGAGTAGACAATGCATCAATTTGTTCTGTTACACGCATAGTGCCTAGCTCGGCGGCGATAGAGGCTCCGATGCGTCCGGCAACCATGAGGCCAGCCATAACGGGTCCGAGTTCGCGTGTAATAGATAGGACAACAACAGTAGGTATGGCGCTTTCGGCGTCAAATCGGGAGAATCCGGTATGGCTTTGTAACGCCAAGACCATACCCGTAAACAAAGTAGTTAGTCCTACAACGGGCATCGAATAGTAGCCAATATCAAGGAACTGCTTGAGGGTTTGGCGAAGGTAAAAAGGAGGGAGAAAACAGTGCTTAACGCCTCGAATCGCAAATTGAGCCAAACGGCCTACAACCGACAAAAACTCAAGAAATGTCCGACCAATAAGGGCTAGGGGATTCATGCTGAGGTGTGACTTCAATTGTGTGATAAACGAGGCAAACCCTATCGAAGGGCATGACGCGAGTCAAAGAAATTGATAGGGGATTGATGTAACCCCATGATGTTGCTATACTCCACTGCGTCGTGGATATACATCCTTTCCTTTCCCCCTAACAGAAAAATGAGAGAACGAAAATGAACCCCTTTTCAACAAAAACCGTAGCCCTGACTGTCGCGATTGCTTTGGGCACTTTAATGTCCAGTTCGGCACACGCTGCCATTCTTCGCACAGCGGACGGAGCCTCTGTAACGACAAAGGATGGCTCAGCCGTTCTCGTTAGAGAGTATGGCGTGTGTGATGTTGGTCAACAAGAAGGTGTCGTGTACTTTGATTTCAACAAGAGCGGATTGACAAAGAAGTACAAGAGCGAACTCAGCGAGCTGGCCACGAAGATTCGCAAGAGCGGCGACAAAGTTTCCGTTGTCGGTTTTTCCGATCGCATGGGCAATGTAGCCTATAATGAGAAGTTGGCGTTAAATCGTGCCAAATCTGTGCGCGATTATTTGGTTGCGAAGGGCGTCAAGTCCAACATGATCGAGGTTCGTTCGCTTGGCGATTCTCTTTCAACGACAGACTGCTCTGCAGATATGACGCGTGCTGAGAAGATTTCTTGTTTGAGCGCAGATCGTCGCGTTGAAATCGAGATTAAGTAAAAAAGGCAAGGATTGGATTTTTTAGGGGCGAAGATCTGAAAACGAAAGTTTTTTGTCTTCGCCCTTTAGCCTGCCTAGTTATTAGCCCATCATGAGGATCTTATGTTTGACTTTGTTTCCCTTTTTGTCTCACCCGCTATGGCACAGGATGTTCTTCCAGTTGGAACCGAGGAAGCAACTCAGTCGGCAATGATGAACTACTTGCCTTTTATTCTTATCTTTGCGGTTTTTTATTTTTTGGTTATTCGTCCGCAACAGAAGAAGCTTGTTGAACAAGATAAAATGATTAAGGCTTTGCAGCGCGGAGATCGCGTTGTGACGTCGGGCGGGATTCACGGAAAAATTGCCAAAATTGCAGACGAAGGGCACCTTTTGCTTGAAATTGCGGAAGGTGTGCAAATCAAAATTAATCGCGATAACATCATGGCTGTTGAAAACGTATCTCAAACAGCGGCTGTTCCTAGCGGCGAAGACGGGAAATAGTAATGGTTTATCTTGAGCGCTGGAAGATCATTCTTATTGTTGCCGTGTGTGTTATCGGCATCTTGTATTCTGCGCCTAATTTACTCGGGAGAGAGAAGGCAGAATGGTTGCAAAATCATACGCCGTCTTTCTTTCCAAATCAGACAGTCAATCTTGGATTAGATCTGCGCGGCGGCTCGCATCTTCTTCTGGAAGTCGAAGTCAATAATGTTATTGAAGAACGTATGCAGATGGTCGTTGATCAGGTGCGTGCGTCATTACGTACGGCAAAGCCAAAAATTGGGTATACCGATCTTGGTCTTGCAGGAGGCGTCGTTCATTTTAAATTGACCGATGTTCTGCAAAGCGACCAGGCCAGAAAAGTAATTCGTGAGATGGATTCTGACTTGGATATATCGGTTGAAAACGGCGAATTTGCGTTGCAAATGACAGATGCAAGCATTGCAGAACGTAAGCGTGCCGCGATGGAGCAGTCAGTCGAGATTGTGCGTCTTCGTGTAGATGAGACTGGTACGCGTGAGCCCTCCATTCAGCGTCAAGGCGATAATCGCATTTTGGTGCAATTGCCGGGGGTTGATGATCCAGAACGTATTAAGAGCCTCTTAGGTCAAACGGCAAAACTTACGTTTCGTCTTGTTGATGAAACGGCAGATCCTTCTGCGCAGCATGCGCCGCCAGGCGAAGAAATATTATCTTCAAAAGAGGATAATCGCAGCTATGTCGTTCAGAAACGCGTAATGGTTTCAGGCGATACCTTGGATGACGCTCAGCCATCGTTTCAAGATGGTATGCCTGTCGTTAGTTTTAGATTTAATTCTTTCGGCGGTCGCCAGTTTGGTGAGGCAACGCGTGCCAATGTTGGGCATTTATTTGCCATCGTTCTGGATAACAAAGTCATTAGCGCGCCTGTTATTCGAGAAGCAATTATGGGCGGTAGCGGCGTTATTTCTGGCAACTTTACGACGCAATCGGCTCAAGACCTTGCTTTGCTGTTAAGGGCAGGGGCTTTGCCTGCGCCGATAAAAGTATTGGAAGAACGAACGGTTGGGCCTGGACTTGGTGCAGATTCAATCAGCGCTGGTGCGACAGCGAGCGTTATTGGTCTTGGATTGGTTGTTGTTTTTTTCACCTTTGCCTATGGCTTGTTTGGAATCTTTGCCAACATTGCTTTGTTGTTCAATATTGCGCTTATTTTCGCAGTATTATCTATTTTGCAGGCAACCCTGACTTTGCCTGGGATTGCTGGAATAGTTTTGACGATAGGAACTGCATTTGATGCCAACGTTTTGGTGTTTGAGCGTATTCGCGAAGAAATTCGCCTTGGCCGTTCCGTTATTGGTTCGATAGATGCTGGTTATAATAATGCCTTGTCGGCAATCATTGATGCAAACATGACGACACTTATTGCAGGGATACTAATGTTTTTCTGTGGTTCCGGTCCTGTCAAAGGTTTTGCCGTAACGCTCATAATCGGTCTTGCTACATCGATTTTTGGAGCGTTGATGATTACCCGCCTTATCATCGTCTTGTGGATGAGGGCGACAAAGCCAAAATCTATTCCCCTTTAAAATAATAGCCTCGACAATGCCGTTTTGTCATAGTTCTGGCTGACTGACGCGAACGTTCACGGGATTCGGTGTGATTCGCTGATGCTGAATCGTTTTTTTTAAATCAATTTCGAGAATCGATTCCTTGTACTATCTGATCAGCAGAATTTTCCTGGTGTTGGTCAAAGAAAGTTGTGGATAACTTTGTTTTTGTTGACCATTTTTTAGGCATATTGGATGCCACTAACTTGTGAATAACCCTATAAAACACATTTGATTCATTGAGTTAATAACTATATGTAGTTGATATTCACATTTTATCCACAATATGATGTGTTAGGTAGAATCGATTCGCCCTCCGTGGTATGTACTTCCCCCGTGAACCACAAAATATAGTGGCTAGCGATCAAAGTACGGGAGCTTGTTCAAGAATCACCCTGATTTTAGGCAGCGCTCTCCCGCCAACAAACCACCAGGAGTTTAGAAATTATGACATGGACCGAGCAAAAAATTCAGATGCTCAAGGATATGTGGGGGCACCATAGCGCCAGTGAAATTGCAGAGCATATCGGTGGTTTGACCCGTAATGCCGTCATCGGCAAGGCGCATCGCTTGAAATTGTCGATCCAGAAGTCAGCGGATACGCCAGGAACAGGGTTGCAGTGTGCAACGGGCGGTACGGGGATGATTAAGTCGAGCCGAAAAAGGATGCTGAGGCATCTGCCCATGGTTCCAACTCCCTCGACCGTCGCTTCAATGCGCGTTATCCCGACGGCTAGAGACATTTTTCGTTCGCTTGAGGGAATCGGCGGATCTGTGCGTAGCGAAGGGATTGCAATGACCAAGGCCGGTGACCGCCATTGCCGTTGGCCGATAGGTGATCCGCGTTCACCAGATTTTCGTTTCTGTGGATGCACGGCACATGAAGGATT
>JBAZLX010000134.1:0-4890 GCA_041650075.1 Bdellovibrionales bacterium
CCCCAGGATACTCTCGCTTACATACGAAACAAGGCGCGCGAAAAATCCGGCTATGCTTTGGCAACCGTCAACCTCGACCACGTCGTCAAGCTGGCCGTGGATGAACCCTTTTTTAAAGCCTATGTCGAGCACGATGTCGTCGTCGCCGACGGCTTCCCCATTGTGTGGCTGGGGCGTCTGATGGGCGCAGACATCGTCCGGACGACGGGCGCCGATCTTGCCGTGCCCGTGATGAGCGTTTTGGAAGAAGAAAACCGGACATTAGCGCTTATCGGCACAACCCAAGAGGTTCTTGAGGAAGTGACCAAAAGAATGAAGAAGCGCTTCCCCATGCTGGACATCGTCTTTACGAACGCACCGCCCTTCGGATTCGACCCCTTGTCCGACAAGGCCTTGGATTTGATGAAGCAGGTCGAAGCCAGCGGCGCCTCCGTTTGCCTTCTCGCGTTTGGCGCACCGAAGCAGGAAATTCTCGCGGCACAGGCTAAAAAAGTCGCGCCACATGTAGGCTTTATTTCCGTCGGTGCGGCATTGGATTTTATCGCCGGAAACCAGACGCGCGCCCCGCTTTGGGTTCAGCGTTCCAATACCGAATGGCTGTGGCGGCTCTTGCATAATCCGAAGCGTCTTTTCTGGCGTTACGCGCAATGCGCTTTCGTGTTCCCTATACTTCTTGTGCGCGCCCTTCAGGCCCGCCTGATAAAAAGATAGGGCTTTTTATGACGCTCGTTATTGACTTTTCGCACGTTCACCGCCCAACGACGGGGATCGAACGCGTTTCTTTGGATTTATTTTCTGCCGAGGCGCTGCCCGGCATCAAAACAAAACACGTCAGGGCGAAAAGCACTCTCGGAATGGTTTTTGCGCAATGGGTCGTATTGCCATTGCTTGCGCTTTTCTCCCGCAAGGACAAATTCATATGCCCGGGTTTTCCCGCGAGCCTTCCTTTGGTGCTTTTAGGACGCAACCGGGTCATCCCTTACATTCACGATCTTTTTCTTATCGAACGCAAGCAAGACCTCAACGCAACGGCAAAGTATTACATGCGTCCGTCGTTCTGGTTCGCGGTTCATTTCTGCACTACTTTTTTCGTCAATTCATCGTACACGGAACAACGGCTCAGGAAATATTGCCGCAAATCCGCAAAAATATACCTGTTCCGTCCGGCGGTCGCAGACGTATTCGGCCTGTCCGGCGCAACACCCTCCCCAAAAAACAAGGATGCGCCTTTGCGGCTTGTGTCCATCGGAACGATTGAACCAAGAAAAAACCTTCGTTTTGCCGCCGAGGTTCGCGAAGAGCTTGAAAAAAGTCTGGGGCGCCCTGTTGAGCTTCATTTGGCCGGACGTTCAGGATGGAGCGACGATGCCGTCTGGCTAGGCCAGCAAAAAGGCGTTATTCTTCATGGATATTGCCCCAGCCAAAAAGTTCGCGAGATTCTTCTAAGCGCAGACGTATTCATTTCGACTTCAAAAGACGAAGGTCTTGGTCTTCCCTTGCTCGAAGTCCAACACGGCGGGTTGTTTGTCGCCGCGAGCGATATTCCTGTATACAGAGAGGTCTTGGGCAAAAGCGGTTGTCTGCTGCCGCTAACAGATGCGACAAGAAGCGCGCAAATTCTGGCCGAAGCTTTGTCAAACCCGGAAACGGGAGCAACAAGGCGTCAACAAGCCCTTGATAACGTTAGGGATTGGAATATTGCTGCAGGCAAGGACAAGGATGCTTTTTTGCGTTTTTTTAATGATAAATCAGAGGCGGTTGTTTAAAGTCTGCAAGCCCTCTTTTCTTTCATAACGCACGTGCCACAAGAAAGTTTCTTATGACGACAGTAATTACATACGGCACGTTTGACATATTCCATATAGGCCACCTCCATCTGCTTGAACGCGCCAAAAAACTCGGCGACAAGTTGATCGTCGGCGTTTCGACAGACAAATTTAACGTCCTGAAAAACAAACGCTCCTTTATGCCCTATGCGCATAGAAGCAAGATCGTGGCTTCGATCAAATTTGTTGATAAAGTCATTCCCGAAAATACATGGGAACAAAAAATCGGGGACATAAAAAAATACGGCGTTGATGTCTTTTGCATCGGCAACGATTGGAAAGGAAAGTTCGATTTTCTGAAAGACCACTGCAAGGTCGTTTATCTCAAAAGAACGGACGGGATAGACAGTACGAGTTTGCGCACCCTGGCGAGAGCCTTCGATAAAGAGTCTCTTCAGCGATTGTCGGATGCGCACGCCATCATTGACGGCCTTCTGAAACAATTCGACGGAAAGTAAACACTCCCCTTTTTGAATGGAACTTCGACAATGTTTAAAAATCATCTCAGAAAATTGATCCTCAAGCTTTTCCCGTTCCTCCGGCACATCAAGCGTTGGCTGGTTTGGGGTCCCACAATTCGCGCATGGAAGAAAGTTGCCGCTTCCCTGCCCGTGGCCGCACCGCACGCAAGCGTCCGCAAAATACTTATCGTCCCCAGCGATCCTTACACGCTGACGGGCTCCCGCGGCGACGATGCGATGATTGACGCTTTGTTGGGCGTCGCCCGCGATAACAATAAAGATGTTGAATTGTTTATTGTTACCGGATCAGACGAAGCGGATACCGAAGCGCGAAAGAAGGGCCTGTCTCCCTGTCAAATCTGGGCGTCCGCTTTTTCGCCTGAAAAAATATTGGCCGAATTTAAAAAGCTGTCGCCTGACGCGCTCGTCGTTATCGGAGCCGACGTTATGGACGGTTACTATAATCCCTATCTGCCGCTGCATGGATTGATGTTCGCCGATCTGGCGTCCCGTTTGGGCGCGCGCGCGTTTGTTCTTGGATTTAGCTTTAACAAATCTCCGTGGAAACAACTCAAAGCCGCCTTCGAGCTCACCAACAACGCCGTCAAAATAAACGTCCGCGACCCCATTTCCATGGAACGTTTCAACGCCTTCTGCTCGCGTCCGGCGGACTTGGTCGCCGACGCCGCGTTCTGCCTGAAACCGGCGCTTGACAGCGATCTTAGAAAGAAAGTCACGGCGTGGGTCGAGGAGGTTCATCAAAAAGGGCATCTTGCGATCGCCTTTAACATCCATCCGATGTTATTCAAGAATGCCACACAAACGCAGATAGATCATCTTGTGGCCGCGGCCACATCCGCCCTTGAAGCCGTTTCCAAAGCGCGCAAAGTAAGCTGGCTCTTTTTGCCCCACGATTTCCGCGAAGACGTCGGCGATAATGCCTGCCTCACACCCCTTGCCAAAATACTGGGCGAAAGAGGCCTTTCCGGCAGGATATTCCATATTACGAAAGACCACAGCGCAGCCGAGCTTAAAGCGGCGGCGAGTCAGGTTGACGGCGTGATTACGGCCAGGATGCACTTGTCCATCGGTAGCCTCGGCATGGGCGTTCCGGTCGCCGCCATTACCTATCAAGACAAGTTTCAAGGGCTTTTCCGTCATTTTGATCTTCCGGACTGGCTGCTTGTATCGCCCGACGAAGTTCTTTCTTCGACGAAACTCGAGAAAATGATGCTGCGCTTTATTGACGAAAACGCGCAAATCAAAGCCATGGTCGCCCAAAAACTTCCTGAAGTTATGCGCCTTTCGATGAAGAATTTTGAGCCTTTGCTCTAAGGAATCGTTTCATGCGCGTCATATATCTTGTAACGGTTTTACCGGGCGTTCAATGCGGGGTCGTTGATTACACGCGGCAGCTTGCCCAAGCAATGACGCAGCAAAATGCGTCAGCGATCGTCGAAGAACTTTCTATCTGGTCTTTTGCAAAATTATGGTTCCTCTTTAAAAAATACGGGCGCGATAAGGAAACCGTCTTTCATGTCCAATATCCGACCTTGGGCATGGGAAAATCGTTTGCACCGGCGTTACTCCCCCTTCTGTTCGGACATCGGCGCGTTTTCTATACGTTGCATGAATTCGGTCAGTTTAATCCGATACGAAAGCTCTATTTTCTTTTTGCCGGTCTTCTGACCAAGAATTTCATTTTCACCAATGAACACGAGCAGCGGCGATTTGCAAAATTTTTTCCGTGGCAGAAAAATCTCGGACACATTATCCCTATCGGAAACAACATCAACGTTTTTCCGCTTGAGAAGCCTGCCGAACCGCCACAAAGGCTGGTCTACTTCGGTCAAATTGCGCCCGACAAAGGCATCGAACAATTCCTCGACACGGTTCGTCTTCTTCGCGCCTACGGAAGCAAACTTTCCTGTGCCGTTATCGGCGCCCTTATCAATCCGGAAAGCGAGATTGCCAAAAAGGTCAAAGCGGCGGCGGCGGATTTTGGCATTGACTGCTTATTCAATTTGTCTTCCGAAGACGTCTCGAAAGAGCTCCAAAAATCGTCCATAGCCCTTCTGCCGTTTGCCGAAGGCGTGAGCGACAAGCGGGGATCGGCGCTCGCCTGCCTTAAACACGGCCTTGCCGTCCTTACCAAACACACTGGCCTGACCCCCGCTTGGTGGCGCAAAACGACGCACAACGTGCAAAACGCGGAAGACGCGGTGCGCGTTGTTGAAAATATCCTTTCGGAAAAAACGGCCAAAGTGCCCGACCTCTTCGCCCTTGCCGACGCTTTGGCCGAGCGCGAATGGATCAACATTGCGAAAGAACATCTTGATCTATACAATTGCGCTTGTTTCGGTTTGTTTTGGTGCGTTGTTCATAAGGAATGACTCATGAAAAAATTTTTCATCTTTCTTTCGTTTTTTCTTCTGAGTTTTCCCGCTTTTTCCAAGAACTTTTGCGCCGATCCGACTACCGTCGGGTGCTGGAAAATGGACGGCGCAACAAAAACTCTGACGGATTACTCCGCAACCGGAGCCAATCTTTCCGACGGCACAAACGGCGGCGGATATATCGTTTCCGGCGCATTCCAAGGCCCT
>JBAZLX010000135.1:0-4833 GCA_041650075.1 Bdellovibrionales bacterium
TCGTTCTCGCGGTCTTCGTCATCGGTCAAAATGAACATGCGCTTGGCGCGCGCTTCGGCGATGATTTCCTCGACGGAAGCGATGGGAGACTGTTTATCTGGCGTTTTTTTCTTGCGCATGGTGGGGTCTTATAGCTGGTTTTAATGCATTAAGAAACTTTTTCCGCGTACGTCGGGTTTTGCCAAAATATTTCATGACTACAACGAGAAATGACTATAAAATAAAGGTTAATTGGCTTGTTTAAAAACGGTTCTCCCGTGCAATACAAAAACCTTTTCATTGCTCTTTTTCTGCTTTTGGCAGGAGGGAGCGTTTTAGGAGCTCAAACGGCTCAGGGGAGGGATGTTATGGCAATGACTCTTAAATCCGATGGTTTTGCCGCCAATACGGAAATGCCCGTCCGTTATACGGGCGAGGGGCAGGATCTTTCGCCTCAACTTTCATGGGAGGGCGTTCCTTCCGGCACGAAAAGCCTTGTTCTTATCATTGATGATCCCGATGCTCCTGATCCGGCTGCGCCAAAGATGACTTGGGTGCATTGGGTTCTTTATAACATTCCTCCTTCGGTGACGGGGCTTGCCGAGGGGACAACGGCGCTTCCTGCCGGAACGCGCGAAGGCTTAAACGACTTTAAGCGCCAAAACTACGGCGGCCCACACCCCCCTGTTGGAAGACATCGCTACTTCCACAAATTATATGCGCTTGATACGACGCTCGATTTTCGCGACGCGCCTAAAAAAGCCGACGTAGAAAAAGCCATGAAGGGGCATATCCTTTCGCAAGCCGTTCTAATGGGAACGTACCAGCTTAAACGGTAGGATGCGGTGCAAAATCTAATTTTCTTCACCTGAAATCGGTTCTGTGCTTCACTTGTCCCATGACAGAAACAAAGAAAACCGAATTTGCCGATATCAACGCCCTTGCAATGGAAGCCTGCGACATGTGGCAAGAACATTTGTCGAATCTTGCCAACGATCCGGCCGCGCGCGCGGAATTGACGCGTTTTCTGGAGCCTCAACGCAGGCTGTTTGCCGATTGGGCCGCGATGATGCGGCAGGGAGGCGTTCATGAAACAGACGGCGTTAAAGAACAACCTTCCACAGGAAAGAATAATGCCTCATCAAGCTCCGCTTCAGCACCAACTTCGGCCACTGCAACGCCACCGGGCGACGCTTCACATGGCGACGACCCTCTCCGCGTTGCTCAGCTTGCCCTCCGTTTGGCCGAGCTTGAAAAACGTGTCGCCAAGCTCGAAAGTAACGCCGCTCGCGAGGCTTAGCGAACTTAGCGCTGAACACGCGGACCTTGCTCCCTATCTGACCCGTGAAATGCTGGCGCGCGCGCACGGCTTTATGACCGGCGTCAAGCTTTACCGCGAACACCCCGTGCGGCGAGGCCTTGAAACGGCCCCTGTCATCTGGCGCTCGGGAACGACTTGTTTGCGTGACTTTGCGCCCGAGGCACTGAGCGCCTTGCCTGTGCTGATCGTTCCGTCGCTTATCAACCGCTTTTCAATTCTTGATCTTGAGCCATCGCATTCCTTTATCCGTTATCTGGCAGCGCAGGGATTTCGTCCGCTTGTTATTGACTGGGATGCTCCGCGCGATGAAGAGAAGAATTTTTCGCTCAGCGACTATGTGACGCAACGTTTAATTCCTGTTTTGCAAATCGCATCTGCCGATCAACCGGTGCACGTTGTTGGCTACTGCATGGGAGGGGCTTTGGCGCTTGCTTTGGCGGCTTTGGCCCCTGCGCGCGTGCGAAGCCTGGCGCTGCTTGCGACGCCGTGGAATTTTCATGCAGGTTACGAGGCGATGGGGCAAAACGGCCTTGCGCTTGCCAATAAGCTCGATGTGTGGCTTGCCGGAAACGAGTATTTGCCCGTTGAGGTAGTGCAAAGCATATTTACGTCGTTTCAGCCCTTGCACGCTTTTCGCAAGTTTTCTGTTTTCTCATCGTACGATCAGTCGGGGCCGCAGGCCGCGCGCTTTGTGCTGACGGAAGATTGGCTTAACGACGGCGTGCCCCTGACGGTGCCCGTGGCGCGCGAGTGTTTTTGCGAGTGGGCGTCGCATAACACGCTTTCAAAAAACCAATGGCGCATCGGCGGACAAATTATTGATCCGCGCAAAATAATGACGCCCGCTTATGTCGTTGTGCCGGGCAAGGATCGCATCGTACCCCCCCAATCCGCCATGCCGTTGGCGCGGGATCTGCCTCATGCCGTGCGGCATGAACCTATGTTGGGGCATATCGGCATTATGTCGAGTCCGTCTGCGCCGCACCGGGTGTGGGAGCCTCTGGCCCAATGGCTTAAGGCGCACTAGGCCTTTGCCACGGCCTGACGCAAAAGCGAAAAATACGAACTATTCTTTCTGGCTCAACCTTCCAACTTCCGTCGCCACCTCTTTGATGACGTTTTCCCACTCGCCGCGTTTGGATTGGCGGAAAAGGCGTGCTGTCGGATACCATGGCGTATCGTCGCGTTCGGTCAGCCAGCGCCAGTCGGAACTGAAGGGCAACAATATCCAGACAGGCTTGCCGAGCGCTCCGGCCAAATGCGCGACGGCTGTATCAACGGAAATAACAAGGTCGAGCGCCATAATAGCCGCCGCCGCCGCCGCAAAATCGGCAAAATCCTTACCCCAGTTGATAATGCCGCTTTTTGCGAGGGCGCTGACATCGCTTTCCGGAACAAAATGCTGTAAGCTGATCCATTCGACGGCACTGTTCTCGAACAAAGGCAGCGCCTGCTCGAATTTCAACGAGCGCCAGCAATCTCTCTCGTTGCGGGGCGTTCCTGCCCAAACAAAGCCAATCCGAGTCTTCTTTGCGCGCAAAAGCTTGGTGCGAAAAAAATCGACCTCTTTTTTATCCGCTGAAAGATACGGAATTTCCGCCGGTATTGTATCGAGCGTCGTTTTGAAAACCATAGGGAGGCTTAACATTGCGCAATGATAATCGAAATGGGGTGGCGTTTTATCTTCGTCAATAACATGCAAGGGGGACAGCAGCCGATGCAGAGGTTTTGGCGCCGCGACAATAACCGAAGCGTTTAGTTTTTCGGCTCTTTGCACATAGCGGCAGAATTGTATCGTGTCGCCGAACCCCTGTTCGGAATACACAAACAACGTTTTTTGAGCCAGATTTTCGCCCTTCCACGCCGGCTGCACATAACGCCGCGCGGCTGCAGGAACTGTGCTTTTTTTCCGCCACTCGTAATGCTCCCAGCCTTTTTCGAATTCTCCAAGCTGTAATTCGCACATGCCGAGGTTGAAAAGCGCTTCGGCGTAGTTGGGGCGCAACTGTGTTGCAGCCTTGAAGCTTTCCAGCGCTTCCTTATAACGATTCAGCTCTTTCAATGCGTTGCCCCGATTGCAAAAGGCGCCGGCAAAATCGGGGCGCAGGCCGACGACGCGGCCGTAATCGGCAAGGGCTTCTTCAAAACGCCCCAGACAGCGAAAAGCATTGCCGCGGTGAAACAGAGCTTCCGCAAAATCAGGTTTTAGGTTGATGGCGTGCGTGTAACTTTCTTGCGCCTCATCGTAGCGCTTGAGGTCGCTTAAGGTATTGCCGCGGTTGTCATGCGCCTCGGCCATTTTGGGCTCAAGCTCAATCGCCTTGTCGAATTTTTCCAGTGCCGCGTCGCAGTGGCCAAGGGTTTTTAGCCCATTGCCGAGGTTATTATAGGCGGCAGCCACATTCGGATTTGAGGCAATGGCTTGTTCGATAAGGGTGACGCCTTCTTGGGCTTTTCCAGATTGTAAGGCGAGAAGCCCCAAAAGATGCAAAGCGTCAAAATGCTTCGGCGCGAGGCGCAGAGTCTCCCGATAAAATCTTTCAGCCTCGGCAAATTTTCCTTGCCGGTGAAAATCAAACCCTTTTTGAAAAAGGGCTTGAATGTTCTGATCGTCGGAAGTCGCCATGATAATGACTATTCCTCGTTTGGATTGCGCCCGAAAATCTCGCGCTTGCCCGTTGGGGAAGCGGGGCCAATGAGGCCTTCGCGTTCCATGCGTTCAACGAGATTTGCAGCCTTATTGTACCCGATTTGCAGTTGCCTTTGGATAAAACTTGTCGAAGCCTTGCGCTCTCTTTGCACAATATCAACGGCCTTATCGTATAACTCGTCTCCCGATCCGCCGCCGAGGCCGAACATATCACCGCCATTGCCGCCAATGGCGCTGCCATCGTCTTCCGTAACTTCGTCAAGATATTCCGGCTCGCCTTGCGAGCGAAGGAATTTAACGACCTGTTCGACTTCGTCGTCGCGGACAAAGGGACCGTGAACGCGCGTTACGCGCCCGCCGCCCGCCATGAAGAGCATGTCGCCTTGCCCCAGGAGCTGCTCTGCGCCCTGTTCGCCAAGGATGGTGCGGCTGTCAATTTTGGACGTGACCTGGAAGCTGATGCGCGTCGGGAAATTGGCCTTGATCGTGCCCGTAATAACGTCCACCGACGGGCGTTGCGTTGCCATGATGATATGGATGCCAGCGGCGCGCGCCATCTGCGCAAGGCGTTGAATGGCGGCCTCGATTTCTTTGCCTGCGACCATCATCAGGTCGGCCATTTCGTCAACGATGACCACGATATAGGGCAGTTCCGTAAGATCGAGCGGTTGTTCTTCGTATATGGGCTTGCCGGTCTCGCGGTCAAAACCCGTCTGAACCGTGCGCAGCAGGCTTTCGCCGTTCTTGGCTGCCTCGCGCAGGCGCGTGTTGTAGCCGTCAATGTTTCGCACGCCAAGCTTCGACATGGCGCGGTAACGCTCTTCCATTTCGCGCACCGTCCAACGCAGCGCCATGATCGCTTTTTTGGGCTCGGTAACCACGG
>JBAZLX010000136.1:0-4823 GCA_041650075.1 Bdellovibrionales bacterium
GATGTCCTTCTGCTTTGCTCCAACCTCATCCACAAACTATTCGACAAAATACAAAATGCCGTGCCTCTGCCCATGCTGCATATCGCGGACGCCATAGCGGATACGATAAAAGCCGAAGGCTATGCGACGGTGGCTTTGCTCGGGGCAAAGCCGACGATGGAAGAAGATTTTTATAAATCGCGCATTGAAGAAAAAGGCGCGGTCAAAGTCATCATTCCGTCGCAAGAAGACAGAAACTATATAGACACCGCCATTTTCGGAAGAATGTGCCGGAATATCTATACGGAAGAAGACAGGGAGAAATTGAAAAACATTATCGCCGGGCTTCAAGCGCAAGGCGCGCAAGCCGTTATCTTCGGCTGTACGGAACTCCCCGTGCTTTTGGACAAAGCGCCCCTGCCTATATTGAACAGCACGTACATTCACAGCATCAAAGCCGTAGATTGGGCGCTTGTCGATCATAAGCAGGAAGGTCGTCATGAGAGATAATCGTCGGCAACCTGCGGCGCGTCCCAAAAAAGGGCTCGGTTTGCCGGAAGCGCTTTCAAAGGAAGAAGTTGCCGAAGCTCTCAGAGTAAGGAAAGAGCGTGAGCGCGAAAAAGCGGCAAGAAGGTTGGGTCTCCGCCGGTCCGCGACGTGGGAAGAAATCAACGACGCGCGACTTATACAAGTAAACGCCCAAACCGATGCGCCTCTTGACATCACTCGTTCTCTCGCCTGCGCTTGCCGTATGCGGGGCTTCACCTTTTATCTAACGGCCCAACCTGTCCCGCGTACGCCCCGCTTGTCGCAACCGCTCGTGACCTCAGCATCGTCTCTTCATGGGGGGATTGGTATTAATTCTCCAACGCGTCCGAATTTTCCGGAAAGCGACGACGCCTTTCCCGAGCCCGGCTTCGATTGAATATTTATTCCTGAGGTTTTCCGAACAGCGATTCAATGCCGTTCTTGTGCGCTTTTTTCTTCGCGATCATCGCGTCGGCGCGCGCGATTTCCTCTTCAAGGCCCGCAATATAGTCCTCAAGCTCGCCAATGCCCATCTGCTGCAAATCGCGCAGTTTCGGTTTTTGAACGGGCGGGTCAAGGTCGTCCGGATTAATCATGGATCACGAAATCCTTTCTGCAGGACAACGCGCCGCGGCTTTTGCCCGCGCTTTGCCATTCCAGACTGTCGAACGATCCGCAAGGTTTGCAGATCGGATGCCAGACCTCGTGCGCGCCGCCGCAAACCCTGCACAGCCATGCGGGATCGGGCGCGGCTTCCGCAGCCTTTGTCAGCCACATCGTCGCGGCGGCCTCGTCGCGGCGTTCGCGGCGTTCAAGGCGCGCGAGCATTTTATAAGCGCCCTGCGTCGCGGTTCTGTCGTTGACGGAAAGCATCAGATTGCGCCTCGCCTCGCCCCAGATGTCGGCGGCCAGGGCGGCCTCGGCCACAGCCAGACGGCTTTCGACGGCGGATTCGTTGCTTCTTGCAAGACGTTCCATCTCCTTGAAGGCGTCCAAAGGCGTCGGCGCCATGCGCAGGGCGACGTGCGCGAGTTGCGGATGCGGATGGACTTTCCACGTGCGCTCGATGGTTCTTATCGCGGCGCGGTTATGTCCCGTCGCCGCCAGGGTTTCGACCAGATTGATAATGGCTGGAAGCCAGTTGGGGGCTTGCTTGACGGCTTGCTCCGCCGCTTGCAACGCGGCATCCTTGTCGCCCGAAACGGAAGCCGCGCGCGAGGCGGCGATGCGCAAAGCGGCGCGGGTGCGGCGTCCGGATTCCGAATCCAGCAAACGCGCGGCAACGGCATGAGACAAAGACTTCTCCGCTTCGTCCCAGTTGCGATTGCGCGCGGCGCTTTCCATGCGCATCAGGCTTAGCCACGGCGTGGCGGGCTTGATGCGGTGCAGCTCGTTCAAAAGCCTGTCAACTTCGCGCCAGTCGCCTTCGCGGCGGGCTTCGGTGATAAGACCGCGATAGCCTAAAATGGCGGACTCTTCGTTTGACGCGAGCGCGCGGAAAATCTCCTGCGCGGCGCGGCGGTCTCCAGCCAGTTGCGCGGCCTGAGCCTGAAGCCATTGCGAGGCGATGCCGTTGCCGGTGTTTTTGCGCGACGCGACGGCGAGCCGTCCGGCCTCGATCGAGTTTCCGGCGGCGATCGCGATAAGGCCTTTTGTCAGCTGGTCCTGCCCGCGTTGAACTTTATCGAGCCTGCGGCGCAAGCGCCAGAGCGCGGGGCCGTGGCGTAAAAAGTGCCAGATGCGGAAGATAAGATGAAGAGCAAAAGCCAATACGACGATGCAAAGAGCCAGAAAAGCTGCCGACGTTTCGATAACCGTATCGCGCCAGACGATCTGCGCCGTTCCCGGGCGGTCGGCAAGCCACAAGGCAAGAGCGGCCAGAATCGCGATCTGCAAAAAGAAGCTAAGGAAACGGATCATGGCGCAGTCCCTTCCGGGGAAGGCGTCGTGAAATAAACGGTAAGTGTCCGAAGGACGTCATCGAGCGCGATGCGTCTTTCAAGATCCGCCTGCCAAGGGTTGATGGCCTTGCGCACCTCTTCGGGCAGGGCGTTCGCCGCTTCGATTGCCGCCGCGCGATCGTCCGCGTCCAGAGCCTTGTTAAGAGCGTCAAAGCGTTTGTCGTGCAAAGGCCGGACGGAAATCAAAGCCTTCATGGCCGATTCAATCCGCATTTTCCACGAAACGGGGTCGGTTTCGGAAACGGGAGCGGGCGGCGCGGTTTTTTCCTGAGCCTTTAAAGCCTCGCGCAACTGGGTCCACGTCGGCGTCGGGCTGGCGGCGTAGATTTCGAGCTTGTCGGAAAGCTCAGCCAGCTTGGCGTCTTTTTTCCCCGCCGCGCGCAAAGCCGCGAGCTGCACGGTGAAAGGACGGCCCGTCTTGGCCGCCTCGCGCAAATCCCAGAAAGAAAAAGCGGCCGCGATAAAATCATGAGCCGTCTGGTGGCTCTTGGCTTCCTTGGTTTCGACTTCAGCTTTGAGCGTCTTGATTTCTTCGTTGAGGGACGTTCCGTTGGTTGTCGCAAGCAGCTCTGCGGCAGCCTCTTCGGCGAGTCTTTTTTCAAGAGCCTCAACGCGCTCTTCCAACGTATCTATTCTCGAAGCCTTTTGCTCGACGGGCACAAGAATGCCCTGTTCCGGATAATGAAGCGCGGCGACATAGCCAAGGCCGGTCAAAACGGCGATGCCCACGACGAGCCAGATGAAGAGGCTTCTTCCTGAGCGACAGGCGCAGGCCTCGGGTTGGGGGGGAGTCGTATTTTCAGTATCCGCCATGGGGAATCCCTCGGTTGAAAAGGAACGAAAACCCTAGCACGATTCAAAAGCGGTTGGCACAATCTTGAAAGCGATGAAGGACAAATATTGCAGGAGCAACCATTGGGGAAGAACAAACAGGGGGGGGGCGATTTCCCGAAACAACCGCGTTTCTTGTTTTTTTTCGAAAAAGGACGAAGAAAAACAAAGCCCCAAAGGCGTTAACAGATTTTTTACTATAGAATCAACGCATTAGTTTCGGGTGGCTGATGTATAATGCACTGCATCATTAGAGAAGATTTTTGCGAGCAGGCATATCGGGGGATTATAAAAAAATGTGTTTTGCGGCAGGATTATATGCGGATATTAACGGAATGATCTTCTTCCTCATTCCCCTCGTCTTTTTGGTCTTTTTTGTTTCCGCGGCTGTCTTTGGGTTTTTCTTCTTTCCGGCGGACTTCGTTAAACCGTTCGTCTTTGTGGGCGGGATCGACGGCGCGCGGCACCAGTGGAGCGACAGCCTGAGCGTTAGGGACGGCCTTTGCCGCAACATCCTGGGGAAGAGTGTTGGTGAAAATAGGGGGCGGTACGGAAGGAACTTGCATAGAGGAGGTTCCTGGCGAAAAACGGCGATTACCGACAATAATATGATGTAATAAATAAACATTTAATTTTTTCATGCAAGAGCTTTTAGGTTGGGCGGATCTTTGAAGGCGAAAAGGTTAAAAGGGAGCGGCTAATGGCGATTTCGATAAGAAATACGATTCCCAAGATGTTCGCGCTCGCCCGCGAACACACCGAGATGTCGCGCATTCAACTGGCCGGGATGCTGGCGGACGTTTTTTTGAACGACGAGATCAAGCTGACCCTTCGCGAAGAAGAACAGCTTAACGAACTGATCAACCAGCTTTTGTACAGCGCGACGCCCAAAGTCAGAGCGCACCTCGTGAGCAAATTTGCCGACATAGCGAAAATGCCGCGCCGCATTGCGACGAACCTTTCCCTCGATACGATAGAAACGGCGCGTCCCGTTCTGGTTTCTTCCGAATCCCTGACGGACGAAGACCTCATCCGCGTGGTCGAAGACAAAGGCGGCGATCACGCCATGGCCGTTGCCGAACGCGCCAAAATCAGCGAAGCCGTGGCCGACGCCCTCGTCACGACGGGCGACGTGCGCGTGATGCAGGCCGTCGTCGATAATCTCGGCGCCAATTTAAGCCCGCTGGCCGTCGAGCTTGTTTCCGACGCGGCGCGTTACAGCGTTGATCTGCGCAAGCCCTTCCTGTCGCGTTCGGAAGTCACGACCGACGTGGCCTTGAAGCTTTACTGGTGGGTCGAACAGGACTTGCGCCGCTATACGCTCAGCCGCTTCGGCATCAACGCGGGACAAATTGACCAGGCTTTGTCCAAGACGATTGCGGAATTTCTCGATAGCCACGCGAACGAAAAGGCAAACGATAAAATCATGGCGCAGGTCGCCGACTGGATCGAAGTCCACGACGCGATGACGCCGAAGATTTTGCCGCAGATTTTGCGCATGGGGCACTTCCGCCTATTCAACAT
>JBAZLX010000137.1:0-4683 GCA_041650075.1 Bdellovibrionales bacterium
CAGATCGCGGCCAGTATTGTTGAGTTCGGCTTTCTGAATCCTATTCTTGTCGACACTACATCCGGCATTATCGCGGGTCACGGTCGACTGATGGCCGCAAAGCAACTTGGTCTTGAACAGGTTCCTGTTGTTGTTCTCGATCATCTTACTGACGATCAAAAACGCGCCTACGTCATTGCCGACAATAAACTGGCGCTCAATGCAGGATGGGATGAAGAACTTCTCCGCAAAGAGATGGAGGAGCTTGCGGCTAACGGATTCGAATTGCCCGTCATTGGTTTTTCTGACGACGAACTTGCGGCCCTGCTGGAAGGAACAAAAGATGGCGAAGGTCATACCGATGAAGACGCTGTCCCGGAAAAGCCCATTGAGCCAAAGACAAAACACGGAGACCTCTACGTTCTTGGCAGCCATCGTTTGCTTTGCGGCGACAGTACCGTTCTGGATGATGTCGAGCGCGTGCTCGACGGCGTTTTGGCCGATATGGTTTTTACGGATCCCCCCTATAACGTCGATTATGGAAACGCGGCAAAAGACAAGATGCGAGGAACCGACCGACGCATCTTGAACGACAACCTCGGCGACGGGTTTGAACAATTTCTCTATGACGTTTGCGTCAACATGCTGACCGTTTGTAAAGGCGCACTTTACGTCTGCATGTCGTCCAGCGAACTGCACACGCTTCAAAAAGCTTTTGTTAGTGCTGGGGGTAAATGGTCCACCTTTGTCATCTGGGCAAAAAACACCTTCACGCTTGGCCGCGCTGATTATCAGCGGCAATACGAACCTATCCTTTATGGGTGGAAACAAGGCACAGATCATTTCTGGTGTGGTGCACGCGATCAAGGCGACGTTTGGTTTGTCAACAAACCGCGCGTCAACGATTTGCATCCAACGATGAAACCCGTTGAACTTGTCGAGCGCGCTATTCAAAACAGCAGCAAGAGCCGTGACATCATTTTGGATTGCTTTGGCGGTTCCGGCACTACGCTTATCGCATGCGAGAAAACTGGCCGTCAGGCGCGGTTAATCGAACTGGATCCTAAATACTGTGATGTGATCGTCGCGCGGTGGGAGGGGTTCACGGGCAAGAAGGCCGAGCACGTTGGCGAAGAAAGCAATATGATTATCCACTAATTGACTGGATAATCCGTGTGAACAGAGCGTCCATGCTGGCGAAAGGAAACCATCATGAGCAAAGTTAAATCGACCAAAACAAAAACGACAACTTCTCCGACGAAAAGTTTGGGTGAATATGTAGCTCGCGGAAAATTTCGCAAGTTAGCTATTGCAGAAAAGCCTGCACCTTCCGTTCCTCCCGAAGCAAAAGAACCGAAGGAGACCAAGCTGGCAGTGCTTGTAAGGCTTTTGTCCCGCCCCGAAGGCGCGACACTTGCCGATCTGATTGAGGCTACGGGTTGGCAACCGCATACGGTTCGCGCCGCGCTCTCTCATGCGTTGGGCAAGAAACGTAGTTACCAAATCGTTTCTGACAAACCGCAGGGCGGACAACGCATTTACAAAATCGCGGGGCAGGCAAAAGACGATCATTAGATGATCATCTTCGCCCGTTCTTCGCAAAGAAATAATCGCTTATCTAGTTGATAATCAATGCGAAAATAGCGTTCATGGCCTCATAAACAATTAAGGAGGATGCCATGAAAGAGTCCAATAAATCCATCGTTACCAAAACGGTCATCGCCGCGAACCTTGATGGTCTGGCCC
Organism: Bdellovibrionales bacterium; assembly: GCA_041650075.1. Taxonomy (GTDB): domain Bacteria; phylum Pseudomonadota; class Alphaproteobacteria; order UBA9219; family UBA9219; genus CAIXLI01. The sequence goes on from JBAZLX010000137.1 coordinate 1,726, forward strand.
AGCGCCTTAGCGAGATGGCTCAACTCGCAAAAGAGGCTAGCGCTGCCATGCAGCAGGACGAACAAAACCAAGCCATCGGAACGGTGCTTTCCTTCGAAACCCAGATTCCCGAAATCGAGGCTTTGTTCAAGACAGCGATCCTGATGCATCGCGGCACGATTTAATGGGGGCCGCCATGACTGACATTGACGCCCTTCTTGAAACCATTGCCGGACGACAACTCAATATCGAAACGCTGGAGACGCGGAATTCTGACAGCCTCGATTTTCATGAAGTAAGCGTATGGGGCTTGCGCGCCGCCCTGCTTTGCGCGTTTGAGGCGGGGCGCAGTGAGAGTAAAACCAAGAAACGTTTTGTTGAAACGGGTAAGGTCGGAACCTGTTATCAAGCAACCATTGAAGCTAATTACAACGACCTCGTTGAGATTTGGGGCCAACCATCAAAGGGCGACAATTATAAGACCGAAGCAGAATGGGTAATCCGGTTGCCGGATGAAAAAGTGGCCACAATTTACAATTACAAGAACAGCCGCGCCTATGCCGATCAGTATCCGGAAATCACGTCTGTGCACGAATGGAATATAGGGGGACATAGCGCCGAAGTTGTCGACAAGCTTCTCGGCATGATGATCGGGCGCACTAAATTGGTCTATCGCGCTGAAAGAGCAAATCATAAGAGCTAACCGTGATTAACGATGGCGATGAATATCAGCGAGTATGCGCGTCATCGTGGCGTCTCCCACGTTGCGGTCATAAAGGCGATTAACGATGGGCGCATTGAACGAGAAGCGGACGGCTCTATCGATCCGGTCAAGGCGGACGAAGCATGGAGCAAAAACACCAATCAAGCGCATAGCCGGAAAAGGGCATCACCTGCAGAAGTACCTGCATCTGTCCAAAGCATGGGATCGGCAGGCCCGAATTTCGCGCAAAGCCGCGCGATCAAAGAAGCGTACAACGCTCGTCTCGCCAAGTTATCGTATGAAGAAAAATCAGGCCAACTTGTATCCATCGACTCCGTAAAGATTTCTTGGTTTGGCACGTTGCGCGTCTTGCGTGACCGTACACTCAATCTTGCAGACCGTCTTGCCCCGCTCCTTGCTGCAGAAACGGATCCGCGAAAGGTTGCCGAATTGTTGGACACCGAACTTCGCCAGATTCTGACCGACGCCGCTAATGACGTTCAAAACCTGAATAAACCGACCGAATAATGGACGCCATCCAAGAATGCCTAACGCACGCCGCCTTGGCGCTGCGACCGGACCCGCGTCTCAAGGTTTCGGAATGGGCCGATGCCAACAGGTTTCTGTCGCAAACAGCTTCCGGCGAACCGGGTCCGTGGCGCACCGAGCGCACGCCGTATTTGCGTGAGATTATGGACTGCCTCTCTCCCAGCAGTCCGGTCGAAAAAGTCGTTTTTATGAAGGGTGCGCAGATCGGAGGGACAGAGGCCGGAAACAACTGGATTGGCTACGTCATTCACCACGCGCCGGGGCCGATGCTGGCCGTCCAGCCCACGGTTGAGATGGCCAAGCGGTGGTCGAAGCAACGCGTCTCCGCTTTGATCGACAGCACGCCCGTTCTGCGCGACAAGGTCAAAGAGGCTCGGACGCGAGATAGCGGCAACACGATTCAAAGCAAAGAATTTCCGGGCGGCATCCTTGTCATGACCGGAGCCAACAGTGCGGTGGGGCTTCGCTCCATGCCTGTGCGATATCTCTTCCTTGACGAAGTTGATGCCTATGAATTCGATGTCGACGGCGAAGGCGATCCGGTGGGCTTGGCAACCCAGCGCACGATCACTTTTGCGAACCGAAAAATCTTTCTGGTTTCAACGCCGACGATCCAAGGTTTCAGCCGGATAGAGTTAGAGTACGATCAATCCGACAAACGCCACTTCTGGATACCTTGCCCCTCCTGTGGCGAGTTTCAGGTGCTGGAAGAAAAGCGGGTTCAATGGGATAAGGATCGGCCTGAGACCGCCGCTTATTATTGCGCCCATTGCGGCTGCGCCATTCCGAGCCATACTAAGTTCTGGATGAACGCGCGCGGCGAATGGCGCGCGGAAGAACCGGGGGACGGCAAAGCGGCTGGATTTCATCTCTCTGGCCTTTACAGCCCTTGGCTCTCTTGGCAGCAAATTGCAGAGCGCAAGATCGCGGCCAAGGACGATGCCGCGATGAAGGTTTATGTTAATACCATTGAGGCGCGGACTTGGGCAGAGTCCGGTGAAGCGCCCGAATGGCAAAGGCTTTATGATCGGCGCGAGAGTTATCGCCTTGGCACGGTTTCGGCTGGCGGTCTTTTCCTGACGGCAGGCATCGACGTTCAGGACGACCGTTTGGAAGCCGAGATTGTCGCATGGGGTCGTGAGCGCGAAAGTTGGTCGGTTGATTATCGCGTCTTACAAGGTCGTCCATCAGATCGTGAAGTTTGGGATGCGCTCGACAGCTTATTGAATGAAGTCTTTACCCACTCTTGCGGCGTGCGTCTCTCAATTGTAAAAGCCGCCATCGATACGGGCGGTCACTATACGTCGCAAGTTTATGATTGGGTGCGCGGCAAGCATGGAGACCGCGTCTTAGCGATCAAGGGCGTTCGTAGTCTCGGCGCGCCGATTGGACTACCAAGCCACTCGGACGTCACAACGCAAGGCAAGCGCAAGCGGCGCGGCCTTTTGATCTGGCCTGTCGGATCAGCCTTTTGCAAATCAGAACTTTATGGATGGCTTCGCAAAGACAAACCGACTGATGAACGATTGGAAGCTGGCGAACCACATCCGGTCGGCTTCTGTCACTTTCCAAAATATGACGAAGAATATTTTCGGCAATTAACTGCCGAGCGCCTCGTAACGAAAAAGGACTCCTACGGCTTCCCTCGGCGCGAATGGCACAAGATGCGCGAACGCAATGAGGCCTTAGACTGCCGCGTCTATGCGCGCGCCGCCGCGTCGGCCTAT
>JBAZLX010000138.1:0-4598 GCA_041650075.1 Bdellovibrionales bacterium
GATCGGAGCGCCCGGAGCCGGAAAAGGCACGCAAGCGCGTCTTTTGGAAGAAAAATATGGCATGGTTCAACTCTCGACGGGCGACATGCTGCGCGCGGCCGTCAAGTATAAAGAACCTCTCGGTTTGGAAGCCAAAAGCATCATGGATGCGGGCAAGCTTGTTCCCGACGCCTTGATGGTCAATCTGATTAAGGAACGCATTTCAAAGCCCGATTGCACGAAAGGATTCATTCTTGATGGATTTCCGCGCACGGTTCCGCAGGCCGAGGCATTAGACGTGATGCTTGCCGAGCAGAAGAAGAGCCTGCGGTTTGTCATCGAGCTTAAAGTTGACGAAGACGCTCTTATCGAGCGCGTGTCGGGACGGTTCACTTGCGCCAAGTGCGGCGAGGGCTATCACGACAAATTCAAGCCGACAATAGTTGCGGGCGTTTGCGACCAGTGCAAAAGCACCGAATTCGTCCGTCGCAAGGACGACAACGCGGAAACGATGAAGGCTCGCTTGAAAGCTTTTAATGAACAGACAGCGCCGATTCTCCCGTATTACAAGAAGCAGGGAATGCTGGTGTCGGTAGACGGTATGGCCGATATGGCCGAGGTAACGAAGTCTATTGAAGTGGTTCTACGCAGTTAGCTTTTTCGTTATATCTGATGCGTTCTCTGTACCTTGCGCAGAAGCTGTCGAGCGCGAGCGTGCGTTGTTCCGAATCCAAAGCTGTAGCGGCTGAACTGCCGCGAACCAGGTGCGTATAGAACCGCACATGGGGAATGCCCATGCGGTCTTGGCCGACTTCGACGACTTCGGCAATTTCGGACATAGACCCGCCCATGCCGCGGCGGAAAAGGGAGCCCTCGGCGATATCGCTGCTTATTTTCGGATAATTCTGAATCATGGAACCCCTCACCTGAACCGGCAGATAATTTCAGTTTCGTAATGATTCCCTAGAATCGATTCGTCTTCAAGCACGAATTCGCCAAAAATCAAAAATCTTGCCCAAAATCAGGAAAAGTTCAGAGCTTTGGACTTCCCAAAAGCCGTCCGAGCTCGTTTGTTAAATCATAGGCAGCGCGAGGCATTCGGCTTAGGGCGGCATGTTCATACATGACGTCTTCGTAAAAGGCTTGAACGTCAGATGCGCGAACAATGTAGAACGACCTAATATGTTCCGGGACACCCTCTTCACCCCCGCTGGACGCAAAAATTTTCAGCGCCGGATCGCTGTACTCAACTATCCTCGAAATAACCTCATCATCTCGCAACATTGAGTTATTGCGTAAAACTTTTTCCGCCGCCTTAACGTACTCCTGCTCTTTTACGCGGCGAGCATCGTCTAATGCTTTGGGGCTTTCATAATTGGCATAAGAAGTACTGAATAACGGAAGTTGGGGAAGTTTTGCTGTCGTTGCCATGACTGAATATCCTTCTAAAATAATTTGCCGAAATGCCGTTTCATCAAAAGGTAATTGAAACTAACAAAATTATTGAGCGGCTCAAAACAGTATAAAAAGCAGAAAGTTTTTCTTTTATTTAAGTGCCTTATGCAGCCTTCCCCCCGTCATAGGCCTCGGAACGCCTGTTGTACGGGGTAAGCTTAACGGTAATCCCAGCAGGGAACGGACGGCCAGCCAGCCGAAAGCCTCCGCCTCCAGCCCATCGCCGCTCCAGCCCAAATCGTCAACCGACAGGACTTTAAGGCCTGAAGCCTCGCCAATCCAACGCATAAGGGTTTTGTTATATTTACCTCCGCCTGCCACGTAAATTTTATCCGGCTTTATAGGCAGGAAGGACAGGGAACGAGCGACAGCCTTTGCCGTCATCATCGTTAATGTCGCTGCGCCGTCGGCGGGGTTCAGGTTTTCCGGCACATGTTTTTGAAAATCGTCGCGGTCGAGGGATTTTGGCGGCTTGCGGCTGAAAAATTCCATATCCATCATTTTTTCGACAGCAAGCTCATCAACGGTTCCCGTCGCGGCCAGCTTGCCTTCATGGTCATAAGGTTGCTTGGTGTGCCGAAACACCCAGTCGTCAATCAGAGCGTTTCCTGGGCCGACATCAAAAGCAAGAATGTCATTATCGCCTTCGCCATTTATCCATGTGACATTCGACACGCCGCCGATATTGAGTATCAGAACGGGTTTTGGAAGTTTCGCGACAAGAGCGCGATGATAAAGCGGCACGAGCGGAGCGCCGTTGCCGCCCGCCAAAACATCGGCGCTACGGAAATCGTTGACGACATCAACGCCCGTCAACTTGGCCAAAAGGGCGCCGTCGCCGATTTGTATCGTCAGTCGTTTTTCGGGATGATGGTAAAGGGTCTGTCCGTGAAAGCCGATGATATCCGCTTTTTTGCCCGATTCATGCATAAGTTCGAGGGCGATTTCGGCATGACATTCGGTTAATTCGCGCTCGAAGGCCGCAATGTCGGGGTCGGCCGCGCCCTTGGCGTTGCCCAGGTGCCTGCGCAGTTTTTCGCGAAAATCGGGGCTATAAGGCCTTTCCACAAAGCAGCCCAAAGGCCGGACATAGTCATATCCGTCGGTTTCGATCAAAGCAGCGTCTATGCCGTCAATTGACGTGCCGCTCATAAGGCCTAATGCTTTATAAATCACAATTTTCGCCCCAAGCTTGCTAAATTCAGGATACGCTATAATTTACATATTATCTATACTGCCCGTACAAAATTCAAAGGATTCAGATAATGACTCGCTTTAAATCCGACTTTCTTCGCGTCCTGCATGAACGCGGCCATGTCCACCAATGCACCGATCTCGAGGCTTTGGACGAAAAAGCCGCAAAAGGCGTGATCACGGCCTACATCGGCTACGACGCGACGGCGGATAGCCTGCACGTCGGAAACCTCGCGACGATTATGATGCTGCATCGCCTGCAGCAAACGGGTCATAAGCCGGTTGTGCTGATGGGCGGAGGAACGACCAAGGTCGGGGACCCCTCCGGCAAGGACGAAACGCGCCAGATGATGACGGACGAAAAAATCGCGTCCAACATCGCCAGCATCAAAACAATTTTTACGAATTACTTGTCGTTTGGAAATGGCAAAACCGACGCCACGATGGTCAACAATGCCGACTGGCTTGAAAGTCTCGGATACATTTCCTTTTTGCGCGAAATCGGGCGTCACTTTACGATCAACCGCATGCTGACGTTCGATTCCGTCAAATTGCGCCTCGACCGCGAACAGCCCCTGACGTTTCTCGAATTCAACTACATGATCATGCAGGGTTACGATTTTGTCGAACTGAACAAGCGTGTGGGGTGTACGCTGCAAATGGGCGGTGCGGATCAGTGGGGCAACATCGTCAACGGCGTCGAACTTGGCAGACGGATGAAAAACCTTGAACTTTTTGGCCTTACGACTCCGCTTATCGCAACGGCTTCGGGCGCGAAAATGGGCAAGACGGCAGCGGGGGCGGTGTGGCTCAAAAAAGAACGTTTAAGCTCATACGACTACTGGCAATTCTGGCGTAATACGGAAGACGCCGATGTCGGGCGCTTCCTCAAACTCTTTACCGATTTGCCGCTCGAAGAAATCGCGCGTCTTGAAAAACTCAAAGACGCCGAAATCAACGAAGCCAAGAAGATCCTGGCTTTCGAGGCCACAAAACTCGCGCACGGCGAAGCGGCGGTCAAAACGGCGGCTGACACAGCGCGCGAAGTCTTTGAAGGTGGCGGCGGAAAAGGCAGTGACTTATATACCTTCGAAATTTTAAATAATGCGACACCACAGGTTATTGAGGTTGTTGTGAGCGCTAAGCTTTCGGCTTCTCGTGGTGAAGCCAAGCGCTTGATCGAACAGGGAGGTGTTCGTTTGAACGACAAACCTGTAAGGTCAATTACTGCTACGGTGAGCAGTAGCGACATGGATTCGGATGGGGTAGCGCGCCTCAGCGTCGGCAAAAAGAAACACGCATTGATAAAGTGGAAAAAGTGAACGCTTCAACTTCAAATCTCACCGCCCTTCAAGGCGACAAAACCCGAAGCTCATGGGTTTTGCTGCGGCGCCTTGTTGTCTCTTATCTTCTTCCGCACAAAAGCAAATTTATTGCGGCGATGATTTTTATGGCGTTTGCGGCTTCGATGCGCGGCGTGTTTACCCACATGCTGCAATATGTCGTAGACGGCATGGTGGGCAAACGCGGCCTCGTGTACATGAGCTGGGTCTGCGCGGTGATTATAGGCAGCTTTTGGTTTCGCAGCGCGATGGTTTATCTGCACACCGTCATGCTAAACCGCATCGGTCAGCGAATCGTCGCCAACGTGCAAAGGGAAATGAGCGACCACTTGCTGAAAAGCGATTTGTCATTCTTTCACGCCAACGCCTCCGGGACGCTCGTATCGCGCGTCATCAACGACGTGGCAATCATGAGGCAGGCGGTCAACGAATGCCTGCTCAATTCGTTTCGCGGCGGATTGGAGCTTGCATGCCTTGTCGGCGTTATGTTTTATCAGGACTGGCATTTGTCGTGCATCGTGTTGATTATATTCCCGGTTTCGGCGTTTTATGTGGCGCGCATCGGCAAAAAAATTCGCAAACTTGCATCGAATACGCAAAATGCAACGGGCGATCTGTCGGCTCTTC
>JBAZLX010000139.1:0-4501 GCA_041650075.1 Bdellovibrionales bacterium
CTGACAAAAGCAATACGCAAAACCGGTAAAACGCCGCGTCTTTATATCGAGGTCAATATCGGCCATGAGGCGCAAAAATCCGGCGTCGCCCCGGAAAAGACGGAAGCTTTTCTGGCCCTCTGCCGCGATACCTATAAACTTTCCGTTTCAGGGCTGATGTGCATTCCCCCCCACAACCAAAATCCGAAAATATATTTCTGCGGCTTGCGCGATTTAGCGGCAAAGCTATCCTTGCCGCACGTAAGCATGGGCATGAGCGCCGATTTTGAGACCGCCATCGCCTGCGGCGCTACGGAAGTGCGTATCGGTACGGCGCTTTTCGGCGAAAGAAAGAAAAACGCAGGGTAAAACGATCGGGAATTATTCTAGAAGCTGGAGCTGCCGCTCTTGGACATTTCGGCGACAACGCTGAAAATGGACATCATGGTCCATCCGATGATGCCGCCCACGGTCGCCATGCCGATATTCCGAATGACACCCGCCTGAGCCTTCATGGTGTTGACCTGATCTTCCATCCATTCTTCCGCCACTTTTTCGATGACCTGGCTGACGTCCGCGCGCTCGGACAGAATTTCAAGGTCAACGGCAACGTCCGGCGACGGGAAATTCATCTTGGTAAGGCGCAACGCTTCGCCCAAATTATGCCCGCGTAAAACCATAAGCCGCGCCGCGCCGATGCGTTCCTTGACCCAGGGATTTCCCTGTTCCTCGAGAATTTCGAGCGAGCGTTTAAGGGGCACCTGAGCTCCCAACAAGGCGGATAACCCCATCATGAAGCTGCTGCCCTGAAGCACGCGATACCACGACCAGGGAGGATATAAATCGAATTTTGAGCGCAACCGTCCGTGCCAAATGGGAAGCGTAACGGCAATTGCTATAGCGGCAAGGACAATAATAGCAACGATGGGGAGGCCCCATTTCGTTATGAAATCCGAGAACGGGACAATGGCGCCCATCGAGTCAATAACGCTTTTGGGCGCGTTGGCGCGCATATTGGCGATCAGGTTAATGCTGAACGTCCAGATGACGAAGCCGACAAGCAAGAAGATAAAAGCCGGGTAGCCGACGGCATAGCTGACGGCTTCGCGCATTTCGCGGCCTCTCTCGCTCATCGTCTGAATGAAGGCGAGTGTTTTCGATAAAGCGCCCGATTCTTCACCGGCGCGGATCAGATAAAGCTCGCCCGTCGGAATCCAGCCATCCATTGCCTTGGATAAAGAAATACCGGCGCGATCTTTCAAAAACCATTCGCGCAAGGCGATAGCGGCCGGGCGCTTCGGATACTTGCCCATTTCCGTCACGTTTTGGTACAGACGATCGAGCGCCTGCGACAAGGCCTCGTTGGATTTCAGCATGCCTTCGAGCTTGCGGTAAATGCGGTAGCGTGCGCGACGGTTCCCGCGAAACTGGAATTTCATCAGTTTCAGCTCAAGAAGCGCCAATTGTTCTTCAATTCCGCTCATGACAACGGGCCCAGTTTTTCTTCGCCTTCGAGAACTTCTCGCGGCCGGGCAAAAAAGCCCAATTCGAATTCAGCGTCGTCCGGAGACACTTCTCCGGCCAGCACTTTCTCCATGCCCCGCTGCAGCATGGTGATCCCGTTAAGCCCCGCAGGCGACAGCCAATAATCCTTGGCGTCTTCGTCGCGATTGTCCTGAAGCAAGGACATCAATTTGGCGTCTGTTTCGATGATTTCCGCCGCCACGGTGCGTCCGGCGCGGCCTTTGTAGCACTTGGGGCAACCTTCGGGATTGGCGACATAAACGCTGCTCATATCCGGTTCGATCAAGCAATCCATAATATTCTTGCCGACGTTCGCCATGTTCCGACTGGCCGCCGTAATGGCGCATCCGATGCGCAAACGCCTTGTAAGCTCTCTCATATTGGGGCCGAACTCCGTGCAGGCTTCCATAATCGGAATGCGGCAATGGGGACACATGCTGCGCAGCAGTCTTTGGCAGGCCATGCCTCGCACAAGATGCTGGTCAAAAACGATATAGGGCTCGATGCCGATGTCGCGAAGCCTTTTGGGCGTCGCCAGCGCCGAATAAACGTGAGCCGTCGTGTAAACCTGGCGTCCCGTCAAAGCCAGGCGAAAAGCAAACTGAGCCGTTTGCAAATCGCGCACTTCGCCCAACATCACAATATCGGGGTCAAGACGAAGGGCGCAGCGCATGATTTCCACGAACGTTTTCTCGCGCTGGTCGTCCTTGACCGAAGCCGAAACGCCGATCTGGCGGGCGCCGACGACGCCGCCTTCGGGAGGATCTTCAATAATCAGGCAGTTCTGGCGCATTTCCGTTTCCGCCATGCGCCGGTTAAGCACGACGCGCAATGTCGTCGTCTTGCCTTGGTTGACGGGGCCTGCAAAAACGCGCAAGCCGCCGGGCGCCGCGCGCAAGCTTTGCACGACGCGCAATTGTTCCTGCGAAAAACCGAGCGAGTCGACATCCGCCATGACGAAGGTTTCGCCCCATAAATGGGCCGAATCGTAAGAAAGGCGCATGGCCAAATAAGCGCCGCCGTTTGCCAGAGGAACCCATTGGCACCGGACGCTGATGACGCCTTTCGGAAGAGCGATGGACTCTTCGCCGTGCGCCTCGGACGTCAACATCGCGGCCTGCGGTTCCTGGAAGTTCGCCGTCGAGCCCGACTGGCCTATCGAGTGAGAATAAACAGCAGCCAGAAACTGGTCGCCTTCAACCTGTGTCCACACATCCTGTCGCCGCAAAGCGCCGTCAATGCGGAACTGCACGACGGCGCGCCCGTTGACGGATTCGATATGAATGTCGTTGGCGCCCACCTGCACGGCCTGTTCGAGCGTCGCCACAATGCGGCGACGCGCCGCATTGACGTCGTAGTGGGCGCTTTTGCTCGTGCGGTCTGCGTACAGATAGGCCTGTATAATGACGTTCGGCGTTACATAGCGGGGTTCATCAACCTTAAAGCCGTGACGCTTGGCGGTTTGCGCCACCGACGTAACCAGCGGCGACCGGCGATGCGAGGCGCTGACGAGCCAAAGCCCTGAACTAAAAAGCGCGCAAAGATTTCGCGCTTCGTCGGGAATTTTCAACGCCCCCTCAACGGCGGTCAGCACGGTGCCCGAAAAAAGCAGAGGCAACGTGCGTTCGTCTTCGATGGTGATCTTTTCTGCTGCGGGAAGAACGGCGGGAGCCATTACCGGTGCCGCGCCTGCGGGTTTAGCCGCTTCCGGTTTGGCCCCTTCCGGCTTGGCGCCAACGGCGGGTTTGGCCTTATCTTTGGACGCCGCGGCCTGCGGCTTGTCCCCGCCCTTCAGTTTTTTTCCAAGATTGGCCAGATCGAACACGGATTTCCTCTATACTGGGGGCTTAACGGCATTACGGGCATTGCGCGAGCTTATCGTCTTGTCCGCGCAGATTTGAAAGGCGCTGCATTCTAACACCGGCTTTCGGCTTTGCCTAGAAGAGCCGAAAAGCTCCCGGTTCGTCAGAAAAAAGGGAACGAAAAACGGAAAGGCACTTTCTCTGCCACAATTCATTTTTCGCCCACCGATCAGCGCATGGCGTTATAGAAAAGACCGCCGTTTTTAACGGGCAGCACATAAGATTTCTTTTTACCGCCGATAACGACGGTTGACGACGTAATCATCATCACCGTCTCATCGTCATTGATCTTATCGCCAACCCTGACAATTCTTTTTTCGGTATCCGAAAACTTCAACACGGCCGAATACTTCCCGCCCGTTCCATAAATCTGCGCAATCTCGGGACGCGAAGAGCTTGATATCGGAGCAACTGGCTCCGGCAATGCCGTAACAGCAGGCGGCGCAATCGAAGAAGCGGGGATTTGCGGGATCATGGCAGGAGAAGGCATAACCTCATCCATCTGTTCCGACGAATAAGATGAACGAGACGCTCCGCGCAATTTATCCAGTTCCTTCAAGCGTTTTTCGAGCTCGATCATAGCTTCGATGCGCGTCACGGTTTGCCGCGCCATATTCAAGTCCTCAAGCGTCGTGACATCCGATCCGGCATCAAGGCGCTTGATGGTTGTCTTCGCGGCGGCAACGGCCTTATCCTCCATTGCCGAAATATTTTTCCTCATGCTCTTGCTCTTGGGAGCCTCGGAAACGGAATCTGAAGAAACGTCTGCCTTGGCGGGTATGGAAACGGGATCCATAGGAGACGGAGCAAGAGAAGACGCCGTGCCGGAAGCCGCGTCCAATTTAAAGGGCTGAGCTTCTTGAGCACAGACGGGAGAAAGACTGCAAACGCCGAACGCAAAAATAACCGCGGTCAAAGCTCCCCTTAAAGGAGGCTTTGGCAGGAAAAAATTATCTGCGATTCTCATAAATTACCCCTTCGACCGTCCACGCGTTGGATCCTCCGCCGCGCGAATAGTTCATATTGTTTACGATGGCTCCGGGTAAATCGCCGATATAGCCCGCGAGCCCTCCGGGGATTTCTGCCACATTAAGCGTAAAGGAACGCTTAACCCAGGGCGCAGGAGGGGGATTCCA
>JBAZLX010000140.1:0-4385 GCA_041650075.1 Bdellovibrionales bacterium
TTGCCGTCCATGCGCAAAAAGCCTTTGTCGTTGGTCTTCAGCATGTCGTAAAAATTGCCGTCCGAATGCAGGGCCGTCGCCAGAATGCCCTGATCAACGTTCATGCCGAGGCCTTTCTTGGCGCTCAGGACAACGGCGCCCGCGCCGTCGCCGAATAAAAAGCACGTTTCGCGATCCGTAAAATCCGTAATCCCCGAAAGCGTTTCCGCGCCGATGACAAGGACGTTCCGCGCCTGGCACAAACGGATAAAATTATCGGCCGTCGCCAGCGCATAAACAAAGCCCGAGCACGCGGCATTCACGTCCACCGCAAAACCGCGCTTCATTCCGAGCTTGGCTTGAACGAGCGTTGCCGTGGCGGGAACCCTGTCGTCGGGGGTCGTTGTCGCCAGAACGATGGCGTCAATGTCGTCAACGGAAAGGCCTGATTTTTCAAGAGCCTGCTTGGCGGCAAAAACCGCCATATCCGACGTCTTTTCGTTCTTTCCGGCAAAATAGCGTTGTTTGATGCCGGTGCGGCGTTCGATCCATTCGTTCGAGCTGTCGAGTTTTGTTTCCGCAATCAGCTCGTCGTTGGTGACGCAGCGCGAAGGCAGATAAGAGCCGCAGCCGAGAAAGACGGAACGTATCATAAGGCGTCATCCAGCGTTTGAGGAACTTCGCCGTTAAGCCCGTATTGTTGGGTCAGTTCTTCGGCGATTTTGTCGTTGAAGCCGTGCATAACAAGATCGCGGGCGACGCCGACGGCCGAAGCGAAGCCTTCCGCATCCGTGCCGCCGTGGCTTTTCACGCAAACGCCTTGCAGACCCAAGAACATCGCGCCGTTATAGCGGCGCGGATCAATGCGTTTTTTCAAGCGGCGGAACACGCCGAAAGAAAAAATGTAACCGATCTTGGCGACGATGGAGGCCGAAAAAGCCTGTTTCAAAAAGAAAGAAATCAGCTGTGCCGTGCCCTCGATTGTTTTAAGGGCGATGTTGCCGCTAAAGCCGTCCGTCACGACGACATCCGTCGTTCCGGCCAGAATATCGTTGCCTTCGACAAAGCCGTACAGACGGCCGGGAATAGGGCGTTCGCGCAGGATAGAGGCGGCAATGCGAACTTCGTCGTGGCCTTTCAGCTCTTCGGTGCCGATGTTCAAAAGCCCGATCGTGGGATCGGCGCGGCCCAAAACGGTGCGGCAGAAGATTGCGCCCATCAGCGCGAATTGAACCAGATTTTCGGCGTCGCATTCGATATTGGCGCCCAAATCGAGAACGACGGATTCGCCGACCTTTGTCGGAAGAAGCGTCGCGATAGCGGGGCGGTCAATGCCCGGCAGCGTTTTAAGGACGAACTTGGCCATGCCCATCAGCGCGCCGGTATTTCCGGCAGAAACGACGCTCGACGCCTCGCCGTCCGAAACGGCGTTGATCGCAAGGCGCATGCTCGACGTGCGTCCCTGCCGCAAAGCCAACGAAGGCCGCATGTCGGAAGGAACGACATCGGGCGTGTGACGCAATTCGCTGCAAGCGTTAAGAGAAGGATGCGCGGCGAGCATCGGCGCTATTTTCGCTTCGTCGCCGAAAAAAATGAATTTGATTTCAGGGTAACGTTCGTGCGCCAAAGCCGCGCCGTCAACGACGATGCCTGGCGCATTATCGCCGCCCATGGCGTCGAGAGCGATGACAAGGCCCTTCTCTTCCTTAGGGGATGAAAACAGCGTCATGAATTACCCGCAGCAAGAAACACGGACAATACGCCCGAACGACAGAGCCTGGGAACGAAAACGCCCGATCAAGCCGATTTCTTCTTCTTCGACTTGATGACGGAACGTCCGTCGTAATGGCCGCAGGCGGCGCAAACGTGATGCGGAAGCTTGGGCTCGCCGCAATTGGAGCATTCGACGGAATTCGTAGCCTTGAGGGCATGATGCGAACGGCGCATGTTGCGCACGGATTTCGAGGTTCTCTTCTTCGGAACGGCCATAGTCTTAAACTCGCAAAAAAACGAAAAATAAAACGCGTTCCCGTTGATCAGGCAACGCGCGACGGCACTTACTTAAAGCCTTTTCGGATGGGATGCAAGCCGCAAAGCCTAACCCACGGAAATATCAGTGTTTCCCTTTGTTTTTCTTGGTTTTTACGACGTTTGCGAGCTTGGCAAAGGGGCGTTGTTTTTCCGCTTTTTTGCCGAATTCTACGGAACCAAGCGTGGCGCCCTTCTTTCTGGGGTAAGGGTCAATCCCGATGCCCAAGGTCTGGGCAACCAGCTCGCCGATGTCAATTTTACCGTCCGAGAAGGGTTCGGAGTCGTCGTCCAGCTCTATCTCGAGGGGGGCTTTGGGGTCTGTTTTCTGGCATTCGGCGGGGACAAAGAAGGCCTCCACCTCGAGCGTCAGAGAGTTTTCAATAGGCTCAAGCGTCACAATGCAAGTCTGAACGACTTTGGCGTTCAAGGTGCCCGAGACAGAGACCTTCTGCTGTCTTTCCGGAGTGACCATTACTTTCGCCGTTAAAAGAGGCAAATCAACAAGCCCGAACCGCTCGGCCAGAGCCTTTCTTTCGTTGGGCTTCGCCTCGATATTTTCTTCGGCCCCCTTGGGCGGAATGCGGGAAACGTTGATAACGCGAGAAAATTCAGGAACCTGTTTTTTGCTCATCATTTTATGACCCTTGACGCACTCGAAAATTAAGGTCTAATACCAGCGGCACAATGAAGTGAAAAGTTTGGGTCACGAGCGGTTGCGTAAAGCCTGTCGTTCGCCGGACTGAAAAAGTTTTTAAAACAAAGAGGAAGCCCGGCAAGCGAGAGGCGAGGCGCAGAGCGAGTGATGTCAAACTTCATGGCCGAATTCATTGGTTCTTTGGTATAGTGGGATAAGAGACTACAGAATTTGGATCCTTTTTCACATGAAAAAACAGCCCTTCCTCCTTTTTTCTTTAATAGTGGCTCTTGCGGCGTGCGAACCGACGATAGCCAATCGGGGGAGCCTTCTTGATTCCGAGGTTGTTGCGCAGATTAAACCGGGCATGACAACGCGCGAAGAAGTTGCCATCAAGCTCGGCTCGCCGACAGCCATCAGCACGGTTGACGAAAACACATGGTATTATGTTGGTCGCCAGACCAAGCAATATTCGTTTTTGTCTCCCGAGGTAATGAAGCAGCAAGCGATAGAAGTCTCTTTTGACGACAAGGGCGTCGTTACGAATATCGAAAATCTCGATTTGCCCAAAGCCGAGGATACCAGCCCCGTCGATCGCACGACGCCGACGTACGGACAAAAAACAACGCTGGTGCAGGAAATTTTTGGCACCCTTAAACGCGCGCGCCCCGGCATGATGAACAAGAAAGAGGGCGGAGGCACGTAATACAAGCGGTTCAATAAAGAGGTTTGTTGGGGTCGCAAGCGCCCGCGCGGAACGTCGCTCGCCATACGACAAAAACTGATCCTTTAATGTAAACTAGTGGGTCAGCTTCATGACCTTTAGAATCGCAGGCCCCAGAAGAACGACGAAAAGCGGGGGCAGAATAAACAAAATCATCGGGACGGTAAGCGTTGCAGGAAGCTTCGCCGCTTTGGCCTCGGCCACCATAATGCGGTCGTTGCGCATTTCGGCGGAGAGCACGCGCAGGGCCTGCGCCAAGGGAGTCCCGTATTTTTCCGTTTGAATCAATGTGTTAACAAGCCCGATGACGCCTTGAATGGGAACGCGATCGGCCAACCCCTGCAAAGCCTGGCTGCGGTTCGGAAAGAAACCCAGCTCGACGCCTGTCAGCCCGATTTCTTCGGCAAGCTCAGGGGCTGATGGTTCCAGTTCCTTGCTGACCCTGTCCAGCGATGAATCGAGGCTCAACCCTGCCTCGGCGCAAATGACCATAAGGTCGAGCGCATCCGGCATCGCCCTGCGTAAAATGGCCGCGCGCTTCTGGCTCATGTTCTTGAGGAAAAGGTCGGGCAGCGCCAAACCGGCGGCGACGGCAACGACCAGGGACAGAAGCCTTGAAATAAAGGGCATCTGGAAAGCCTGCATGACGAACAGAACGAAGAACGCCAGAAATCCGGCGCCGATCGGCATCGCCAGACGCAACAGCAAATAAATCATCAACGCTTCGCGGGAACGGTATCCGGCGCGCGCCAGTTTCAGGCGGAGTTCGTTTGTCTGTTTGCCTTGCTCAAGCTTGAGTTTTTGCACGAGTTGTTTAATTGCGCTTGTGCCGACAAGGCTTTCGCGGCGGGACGGCTTTTTCTTTTTTTCTTCTTTATCCGCCAATTCCTCGCGATGCTCGGCGATGGTTTTCAAACGGTTGCTCAAGGGGTCGCCTTCGACGAGCGCCGTCCATATCAACACGACAACCGCGAACACGCCGCCGCCGCATAGAAACGAGCTGATGTCGGGGTCGTG
>JBAZLX010000141.1:0-4348 GCA_041650075.1 Bdellovibrionales bacterium
GTGCCATAAAGAAAGCCGTCACCAAAAAGCCGGTAGCTTCGAAAACCACGGCCAAAAAGTCCGAAACAAAAAAACCCGTCATTAAGAAAGCCATCGTCAAAAAGCCTGTAGCCTTGAAAACCACGGCCAAAAAACCCGTTGCAAAGGTAAAAACGACTGTAAAATCGAAGACAACTAAGTAAAGATAAGACGCTTGCTGTGGGCGTAATACCTTGCCTATAGTACCGCCTATTCCGTTTCAAGGCTGTATTTACAGGAGATGAGATGTTCGATTTTGAGAGTGATTCTTTCCGTCTGAAAGTCGGGTTGGCCGAAATGCTTAAAGGCGGCGTCATTATGGATGTGACGAACGCCAAACAGGCGAAGATTGCCGAAAACGCAGGCGCGGTAGCTGTTATGGCGCTCGAACGCGTGCCGTCGGACATCCGCAAGGAAGGCGGCGTGGCGCGCATGGCCAATATCGGCGTTATCGAAAAAATCATGGGTACGGTTTCTATTCCGGTGATGGCTAAAGCGCGTATAGGGCATTTTATGGAAGCGCGCATTCTGGAATCGCTCGGCGTAGACTATATTGACGAAAGTGAAGTTTTGACCCCGGCGGACGACGAATTTCACATTAAGAAAACAGATTTCAAAACGCCGTTCGTTTGCGGCGCGAGGAACTTGGGCGAAGCGTTGCGCCGCATCTCAGAAGGCGCCGCCATGATCCGTACGAAGGGCGAGGCCGGTTCGGGCAACGTTGTCGAAGCCGTTCGCCACATGCGGGCGATCATGAAAGAAATGAAAGACCTCGACGGGATGAGCAAAAAAGAACTGACAGCCAAGGCCAAAGAATACCGTGTGCCTCTCAAACTGGTTGAGCTTGTGGCAAAGAACGGCGCGTTGCCCGTGCCGAATTTTTCGGCGGGCGGCATTGCGACGCCTGCAGATGCGGCGCTTGTCATGCAGCTCGGCGCACAAGCCGTTTTTGTAGGCTCAGGAATTTTCAAATCTACCGATCCTGCGGCGCGTGCGGTTGCCATCGTCCATGCAGCGAAGAATTTCGACAATCCCGCCAAGTTGCTTGAAGCAAGTCGTTCCCTTGGTGACGCGATGCCTGGACTTGATATTGCCAAGATTCCCGAAAGCGAATTGCTTCAAAAACGCGGTTGGTAAAACTATAATGAAAACAGTCGGTATTTTGGCATTGCAGGGCGACTTCGCAGCGCACGAGGCGGCGTTGACAAGGGCAGGGGCTTGCTCTCTTCTTGTTCGCGAGGCGCGCCAATTCGAAGACATTGACGGCCTTATCATTCCCGGCGGCGAAAGCACCACGATGCTCAAGCTTCTGCATGCCGACGGCCTTATGGGGGCGCTGAAAAAATTTGCCCGTAAGAAGCCGGTCTTTGGCACCTGTGCAGGTGCTATCCTTCTGGCAAAAAAAGTCCTCAACCCCGTTCAGGAAAGCCTGAAGGCAATGGACATGGTAATAGAGCGTAATGCCTACGGTCGCCAGAACGACAGCTGCATTGCGACCATAGATATAGAACCCGTTTCGACGAAACGCTTCGGGGCAAAAACGTGTGAGGCTGTTTTTATCCGCGCGCCCATCATCCGTTGCGTTGGACCTCGCATCAAAGTCCTCGCGCGTTATAACGGCGACCCCGTTTTTGTCGAGGAAGGGCATCACTTAGCGACGACATTCCATCCCGAACTTACGACCAACGGAGACATCCACGCGTTTTTCCTCTCCAGGTTGTAGAACTGTGGGGTATTGTCTTCCTCGTTCGCCAAAAATTCCAATGTATCACGGGTATTCAGACTATAACCTGAATTTTGCCCAAAAAATCATATCATTGTCTCAATTTTTGGGGGGCAGAGTTTACAACTATAGTTTCAAAGAAACGGCTGACGGGTTTTTGTCATGAAACGGTAAGAACAAAACCGGAAAATTTCGCCATTCAATAATTTAAGCCAATATTAACGGTGTTTTTATACATACTTGGATGCATCTTTTATTAGTGAGGACATTCAATATGGAAAAACTGGCCTCATCCATACACAGCGACGCTCCCATGCGCCTTATTGGGCTTGCAGGACTGTCTCTTTTCTTGTGTTTCTTTCCCCCATCCGTTTTGGCGGATAATATCCAGATGATGCCGCCCGTTGATCCATCCACGAATAATGCAAAAGGGTGTGACGATAAAACGAATTCCCCCAATCGCGTTCTCGTATGGGACGGAAAGACAGATATCAAATGTTCCGATAAACTGAAAATTGATAACGACGGCAACGTGACGGCGGAAACAATTACGATTGCGGAGAAAGCGACGGCTGGCGCTTCATGTTCTCCTGATGGAAAAATAGCGCAGTCCGATGCCGTCAGCGGCGTGCTCCTTTCCTGTCAATCCGGAAAATGGGAGAAACCGTCCAGCGGCGGTTCGTCCGGCATTGCCGCAGGTGTGTGCACAGGTCCTTCGTCCCCTGTTTATCCTGCAATTTCGTGTGTCAACGCTGGCGGCTGTTACTACATCGGTCAATGCGCACCTGGATGGAAAATCGGAAATCAGGGCGTAGGCGGCATTCCGTGTTCGACGATTCCGGTTTGCATCAAGGACTAGTCTTCTTTGTTTTGACGGAGGGTGCTTTCAATGACGACTTTTTCAATACGATCGCTTTCGTACGCGATGCTTTTCGGAATGGCAGTTGCACCTGCGTTCGCGGATAATTATAAAATTCTGCCCCCCATTGACCCGAACACACAGAAACCCGAAGATTGCGTCGATAAAACGTCTTTTCTCAACCGCATTTTAACGTGGGACGGCAAATCAGGGATCAAATGTTCCGATCGATTGAAAATGGACAACAGCGGCAACATTACGGCCGGAACCTTGACGGTTATGTTGAAAGCAGGCGTTGGCGAAGCGTGTTCGCCGGACGGAAAAATAGCCCAATCTAAAGAGACAAGCGGTCTCATCCTTTCCTGCCAATCCGGGAAATGGGCTAAAATGGCTGCCGTTCCGGCGTCGGGAAGCGGCGGCACCTATGCAAAAGGAACGTTGGGCGGCACTTGCGAAAAAATGGCGCCGCCATACGGCCCCGTCTATCCGGCGACGTCCTGTTTTATCGGCCCTCATACCGGCTGCGGCTATTATACGGGGGCGCAACCTCTCACCATTTTCGTTACGGGATGCGCTTCGGGGTGGTCACTTGTATCGCTGGCGGGCAATAATCCGTACACTCACTGCAACCCGATTAATGTGTGCATCAAGAACTAGTTTTAGATTTTCTTAGCGGAGGATGTTCCTATGACGTTGTTTTCCGTACGCTTTAATGTTTGTAACGTCGCCGTGATCGCGATGGTGGCGATGGTGGCGTTCGATCTGCAGGTAGCGTCCGCATTGGCGGATGATATCCAAATGATTCCGCCCGTTAATCCGGGTACCGAAAAACCTACTGATTGCATCGAGAGTTCGTCTTTTTCTCACAGGGTTTTAACGTGGGACGGCAAGACTGGGATCAAATGCTCCAGTAAATTTAAGATTGATAATAATGGGGGAATTCAGACAAATTCAGTAGTGATAAAATCGAAAGCATCCGTCGGCGGAGCTTGTTCGCCCGAAGGAAAAATTGTCCAATCGAGCGCAGCAAGCGGCGTCCTTCTTTCCTGCCAATCCGGGAAGTGGCAACAACAGCCCGCAAGCGTTGCATCGGGAACGCTTGGAGGTTCTTGCGGAACCTTGGTCCCCGTCTATCCGGCAATCAAGTGTCATGACGCCTATGGCGGCGTATGCGGGCCTCATATTATCGGTATTTCGGAATGTGCGGAAGGATGGTCGCTTGTTGCCGCAGGGGGGGGGCTTCCCTGTCAGGCCATCATGTTTTGCATGAAAGACTGATGCTTCCCTTTTTCTCCCTGGTTTCTTATGCGGTGGTGTTCAGGATATCGCCCAGTTTTCTGAGCAGATAATCAATATTCTCGTCGTCTAAATCTTCGAATTTTGTCAGGACGCGTTCGATAACCGTGGCGCGGTAACGTTCGAGATCGTTTTCACCGCCGTCCATGGTCGTTTCGTGCAGAACGTCGATCGCGCCGCGAACGAGGGGAAGAAGATCGAGCGGCATGCCCGCGCGGACGTACAGCGATTTCAGGCCAAGCTGTCCTGCGTCGTGAATAAGAATGCGGGCGTTGACAAGCGGAATATCCGCCATTACAGAAATAGCCATCTCGAAGAACGCAATATCGCCCGAGCATAAGGCGCGAAGAACGATGGACGGCGTCAAACGCTTGTTCGTGTGCATTTGAACGATCAGTTTTTCCAGTTCCTCGACGCTCGATCTGCCGGTCATGCCGACGACGGCGCGTTCG
>JBAZLX010000142.1:0-4194 GCA_041650075.1 Bdellovibrionales bacterium
CTCCGGTTCTTAATGAATTTGACGTTATCATCCCCGTATCCGCAGTTATTGCCAAGTCTTTACGGGAAATCGGCTATCTCCACTCAATCGTATTGTGGTCCCACCACGCCGCCGATCAACCCTCCGTTCAAGGCCTGAAAGATCCAGGAGAGCGATCTCTCTATGCCGGAATAGCGTTAGTGTCGAATTGGCACGCTCAAAACTATGTTTCAACGTTTAATATTAATCCAATCACTATTAAGGTAATGCGCAATGCTATTTCTTCGGCGTTTTTAAACAGAACTCCCGATTCTCGCTGGATTAAGGAAGGGGCTCCCCCGGTTTTAGGATATTCCAGCACGCCTTATCGTGGACTGGATATCCTGCTGTTGTCGTTTGCCGCCATCCGTAAAATGCTGCCGGACACAACTTTGCGCGTATTTTCGAGCATGCAAATATATGGGTCGGACACGGAGGATCGGTATTCGTCCCTTTACGAACTCGCGAACACCCTGCCGGGCGTTACATATGCAGGAGCCTTACCGCAGGCTCGCCTGGCAGAAGAAATGTCAAAGATAGACATCTGGTCTTATCCCTGCACTTTTGTTGAAACGTCTTGCATCTCTGCCATCGAGGCAATGGCCTCCGGATGTTTGCTTGTCAGTACGACGCTCGGCGCATTACCCGAGACAACGGCGGGATTTGCACATCTTACCGAGCTTCCTCCGGGCTCGGCCGGCGCCATGGCAACGCACTTTGCCAATCATGTCATAAAAGTCGCAACCGACTTTAAAGCCGACCCCAAGGCGGCAGAAATAGCCATTGCCAAGCAAATAGCCTATGCCAACGAAAACTATTCGTGGAAAACGCGCGCCAAGGAATGGATAAGCTGGCTGGAACAAATCATTTGAAAGCCAGCATTCAGTAACTGAATTTTATTTGAGAGCTATTCAGCGCGCAAAGCCGGCACGGCGCAAATTTTCCAAGCGCTCCGGCTGTTCAACCAATTCGGACGGAATCATGCCCCCAGCTGTCGCGCCGCTAAGTTCTTTTTCGGCACGCTGCAAAATCGGCGTCGCATCACTCGGGTACTGCAGCGCATCGCTGACGAGACCACACAGGGCGAGATAAGTTGCGGGCGTAAGTTCTACTAACACAGTCCTATTCCTTTTTATTTCACTTCAAGAGTTCTAACGTCTAATTCCTAAGGCAACCTTAACCGCAAAAGCCGAAAGCCGAAAAACTTTCATATCCCTATTTTTCAATAAAAATCATGAAAGTAATTAGGCTGCCAATATGCAGTAAGTAATAACCAAATAATGGTAGCGAAATACCCATAAAACAGGGGCAAAGATGATTAACCGCCAACCGGTCTCAATGTGGTTCTGCTGTCTTTCGAGACATCCATTCCGAATATCCTCCGGAAAGATCAATGGCGTTGGCAAATCCTTTTGAACGAAGAAAAGACGTAGCCTGCGCGCTTCTTCGTCCGGTTCTGCAATATACGATGATTGGTTTATCTTTGGGCAACTCATTAAAGCGCGTTGAAAGGGTATTTAGCGGCATTAAAATGGCGTTTTCGATATGTCCCGCGTCATATTCTTCCTGAAGGCGAACATCGAGAAGAACAAAGGATTCTTTCTTTGCCGAAAGATCTTTGAGGTCGCCAACGCTGATGAGCCGCCCCTCCTCATGAACAGGAAAAGCCGTCCTTTGCTCTTTTGAAAAATAGAAGAAAAGAGATGCCAAAAAAAGGATCAGGCAGAGAAAGAGGAAAGAGCCTCTGTATTTCTGATGCATGCGATGCCCCCTTTGAAGGCTATATTATAATCTTGTCGCTATCGAATTGTAACGGTTACGTATTTTTTGCTGGCAAAAAAATCGCGTTTCGGCTAAAAAGCCGTTGTCCCCCACATGGTTAGTATCTCAGTCCGGCGCAAAAGCTCCGGACGGGGGACCGTGAGCAAAAGGCGGCTTTTAGGAGTGTAGCTCAATTGGTAGAGCATCGGTCTCCAAAACCGAGGGCTGGGGGTTCGAGTCCCTCCACTCCTGCCATACTTTATGCACATGCACATAAAGTATGGCAGGCTGATTGGCATAAGATGAATTGAACGAGAGAGGGTGACCCATGACGAACGAACAGATGACTTCGGGAAGTGAAAAACCCAAAACGGGAATCGCTGATTTTGCCCGCGAAACACATCGCGAGATTGCAAAAGTTACATGGCCGACGCGCAAAGAGATAACGATGACAACTATCCTCATTGTTATTTTTGCCCTTGTCACAGGCATCTTTTTTCTTGTGATTGACTCGGGCCTCGGCTTCGTCATTTCAAAATTACTTGGCATGAATTAAAAAAGAAGGAACAATAAAATGGCACATCGCTGGTACGTTATTCACGTTCATTCGGGCTTCGAAAAGAAGGTTGCACAAACCGTGCGCGAAACCGCTTTGAAAAAAGGCCTGGAAGAATTCTTTTCGGAAATCCTTGTACCGACGGAAGAAGTCGTCGAAGTCCGGCGCGGCACCAAGGTCAACGCGGAACGCAAATTTTTCCCCGGCTATGTCCTCATCAAGATGGATCTGACGGATGAAAGCTGGCATTTGGTCAAGAACACGCCGAAGGTTACCGGTTTTCTTGGCGGCGGCGGACGCCCTTCTCCCATCAGCGAAAGCGAAGCGCAGCGCATCCTGAATCAGGTCATCGAAGGCGTCGAGCATCCGAAGCCTTCCGTCACGTTCGAAGTCGGCGAGCAGGTTCGCGTCGCCGACGGCCCCTTCGCCACATTCATCGGCGTTGTCGAGGAAGTAGATGAGATGAAGGCGAGGCTCAAGGTTGCCGTGTCGATCTTCGGGCGCGCGACACCCGTCGAGCTTGAATACGCGCAAGTCGAAAAGGTTTAACGCCCCTCACAAAGGCTTTTGCTCTTTCAGCCCGTTTTTAGGCTATAGTCTGAAATTTCACCTTTCATTTCGGACTATAGCCATCGGAAGTCCTTTTTCGGCACTTTTCCTGTTAACGTTAAGGATGAGGAACAAGTCCTTACTTCTTCTTTTCCATCGTTATTGCGACGAATTGAAGTTCGTCTTTCCTGTTCACAAGCATCAACAGCGGCTTGCCTTCCTTTTTGGCTTGCTTGGCGCAGTCGGCAAGGTCTTTAGGTGTTTTCACATCCTGCTGCGCGGCTTCGCTGATGACATCGCCGGACTGAATCCCTTGATCCGCCGAAACTCCTTCAGGCGACACGGACGTCACGACAACGCCGGACACGTTTTTCTTGATGCCGAAGCGTGTGCGCAAACTGTCCGTCAGCGGCGCCACGGACAAGCCGAGGTCGTCGATCTTATCCGCGCCCGGAATTCCGGAAGGCACGTTGTTTGTTTGCGTTTCTTCCTCGTCGCTTTCTTTTGAGGAAAGTTCTCCCACCTTTGCTTTAAGGGTTACGGTTTTTCCTTTGCGCAAAACGACAACGTCCACGACTTTGTCAACGTTGGTTTCTGCGACAATCAAGGGAAGTCTGCGCATTTCGGAAATGTCTTTGCCGTCAAAGGCAACAATGACATCGCCTGCCTGAATGCCCGCTTTGGCCGCAGGGCCGTCCTCGGATACGGATGACACCAATGCGCCGCGAGGCTGCCCAAGGCCGAGACCATCCGCAATATCCTGCGTTACGGTCTGGATATGAACGCCGATCCAGCCGCGGCGAATGTGGCCGTTGACTTTCAATTGCTCGATAATGTTCTTCGCCAAATTGGATGGAATGGCGAAAGCAAGCCCCACCGAACCGCCCGAAGGCGATACGATCGCTGTGTTAATTCCAATGACGTTGCCGTCCATATCGAACATCGGGCCGCCCGAATTGCCGCGATTGATCGGCGCGTCGGTTTGCAGATATTCATCATAAGGCCCGGAATTGATATTGCGCGCACGGGCGGAAATAATGCCCGCCGTAACCGAACCGCCAAAACCATACGGATTGCCGATGGCCAAAATCCAGTCGCCGACGCGCACTTTTTCGCTGTCGCCGAACGCGACCGCCGTCAATGCGGCTTTTGGCTTCACTTTTAAAAGAGCGAGGTCGGTTTTCTTATCGGTTCCGACCACCGTCGCCGTCAAATTGGTGTCGTCTTGAAGAATGACGTTGATTTCGTCCGCACCGTCAATGACATGGCGATTGGTAACGATGAAGCCTGCCGCATCAACGATAAAACCG
>JBAZLX010000143.1:0-4156 GCA_041650075.1 Bdellovibrionales bacterium
GTCGCCGCTTTTGACGGCGCTCCACAAGGCAGGAGCCAAAATCAAGGTCACGGCAAACGTAGACGCCGCAACCGGAGCCGACGTCGTCCTGACCGATTGCTGGGTTTCTATGCATAACAGCGACGCAGGCATCCGCGAGCAGATTTTGACGCCCTATCAGGTCAACGAAGCCGTGATGAAGCACGCTGCGAAGAACGCCATTTTCATGCATTGCCTGCCTGCGCACCGCGGCGAGGAAGTGACGGACGCCGTTCTTGACGGCGCTCAATCCGCAGCGTGGGACGAGGCTGAAAACCGCCTCCACGCGCACAAAGCGATTATCTGCTGGTGCATGGGCGTTGATCCTACAAAGAAGAATTGACGTAAGCTCGAAGCTATTTGCATGGTGCGTGCTTAACGGCGCCCCCTTTCCATCGTCATGCCCGCGAAGGCGGGCATCCCATTTGGTTTTCTTTTCTTTTTTTTCACCCATTTTTTCGTCATTCTGAATAGTTGCGCGTCCTCTCCCCATCGTCATGCCCGCGAAGGCGGGCATCCCATTTGGTTTCTTTCTTTTCCCTTCCATTGCGGGCGCGAAACGGCATTTGTTGCAAGAACAACAGTAGTGACAACGCGGCTAGGGGAGAGGTATAAGACTTGGCTTGTTTTGTTGGCTCTTTTGGATCCCCCAAAGATGACACTTTCCTCCATCCCCTTGCTGCGTCCGCGCTTCATAGGCTCCGTCAACGGACTGGGCTTGCTGACGATGATCAATAAAGAGATAGGGCGTTTCACCAAGGCCTATCTGCAAACGATCTTGGCTCCCGCCATTTCGACTTTGTTGTTCTTCGCCATGTTTGCGTTTGTGCTGTCCGGCAACCATGCGGGGCCGTCCCTGGGGTTTCTTTTGCCGGGCATCGTCATGATGACGGTAGCGCAGAACGCCTTTATGAATACCTCGGGCTCTCTGGTTCTCTCCAAAGTGCAGGGCAACATCGTTGATGTTCTCATGCCTCCCTTATCGTCGCTCGAACTTACGCTCGGCTATATGGTCGGCGGCATCGTGCGCGGGATCGTCGTGGGCGTGACTTGCCTGGCGTTTCTTTTCTTTTTCGCCCATATCGAAATCCACAACATGTTCTTTATTCTCTATCACGCCGTCATGGGCTCGATGATGCTGTCGCTGATGGGGACGATTACCGGCATCTGGGCGGATAAATTCGACAATATGATCGCGGTGCACAGCTTTGTGGTGTTGCCGCTGACGATATTGTCCGGCACGTTCTACACGCTATCCAATTTGCCCGAAAACTGGCGGTTCATATGCACCATGAATCCGTTTTTCTACGTGATTGACGGTTTTCGCTATGGATTTATCGGTGCGGCCGACGGTAATCTCGGCATCGGCATGGTTTTTGTGTTTGTCGTCAATCTCGGTCTATTGGGAGCGACGCATCATCTGTTCGAAAGCGGTTATAAACTCAAGGCGTGAAATCGGGAGACAACAGCATGAAGAAAACCGGATATTTGTTCGTTCTTTTGGCCGTTGCCGCCTGCGGCGGGAGCGACAAGCCCAAAGTTGCCGAAACCGTTCCCGAACCGGAAATCAGAACGGAAAACCTGATTTGTCCGCAGGTCGCGATTATCAAGCAGGCCGAAGAG
This sequence comes from Bdellovibrionales bacterium, assembly GCA_041650075.1. Classification (GTDB taxonomy): domain Bacteria; phylum Pseudomonadota; class Alphaproteobacteria; order UBA9219; family UBA9219; genus CAIXLI01. Next base: position 1,642 of record JBAZLX010000143.1, read on the forward strand.
GAATTCGATTACGGCGGAGAAAAACCGGATGCCGCGCAACTGGTCGCCAAAGCGCGCCTCAAGAAAATCGAAGGCGATTGCGCCTATCGCAACCGCGAAGAAAAATCGGGCATAGACATCGCGTTTAAATTAAACGCCGCTGCCGCGCGCGGCCCGCGTCTTGGAGGAGATCAGGTCAGCTTTCCCTATTTCATCGCCGTTGTTGACCCGTCGGACGCCGTATTAAGCCGCCAGATCGTGACGGCGCAATTCAAGTTCGAGGGCGACAAGAAGGTGGCCGAGATCACGGAACCCCTTCATGTCTTTATCCCCATGAAGCCCAAAGAACTTCTTGTGGGGCCAAGCTATCGCGTGCTGATCGGCTTCACCAAATCGGCCCACTAGCAACTCTTCCTTTCGTCATTCCGCAAAATTCGCCTATAGGGCGAATTTATGCGGAATCCTATTTTTGTCTTATTTTCCAAACAATTACGCCGTTTTCCTCTCATGAAAGTACTATCTTAAATCATTCTATGATATAAGGGATCTGTCGGCTTGCCGACTATGGCGATAAACGCCTTGCGGAATAGACGCTGCGGACCCGGGGGCGGTACCCGGCGCCTCCACCATATCTTCGGGTAATGCGCGAAGATTTGTGGGGGCGAAATAGGATCGACGCGCGTGATAAAGACAAGGTTTTTGCCCGGCATGATACCGCCGTTATCGGGTCACTTTAATAAATGCCAACGACAATGTTGACATGAGGGAAGTTGCTCTCGCTGCCTAATTTCGCTTAGCGAAATGGGTTGAGAGTGTTTCTCACGCGGTCCGGGGGGCACCGGGCAACAGAAGCCCCCCAATTTTTTGCAAAATTTATTCTATCCCAGGAAATTGCCGCCGTTGTTCGAAGACAGCTTCAAGGCTCTTCTTATCGGCCCCATTTTTTTCTCCAAAGCGGAAGAATTATCGGAGGGTTCGATATATATTTCTTTGAACTGTTTTCTGGCGAGGTTCATTTCATGCTCTATTTCGGCGAGCCGGTTATTTAAAATAGAGCGTCCCTTTTCGTTCAGGCGGGGATCGTCCAGCAATTGCTTTATCGTTTTCTCGGTATTGGCAAAATTCGCCGCGCATTTTCCGTCTAAAGTCTCTGCGTTGATGTCAAGGTCGTCTCTGGCCAACAGATACTCGATGATATACTCGTGGTCGTTTGCCACCGCTCTCATAAGCGGAGACTGATAATTGTGATATTCATTTTGCCAATTGACGTTGATTCCTTCGATTCTAAGCAACTCGGCGAATATGCACGCGCGGCCGAATTGCGCCGCGTTATAAATCGCTTCGTTCGCATAATAGATTATTTTAAATTGAACTTTGTAGGAAAGCGCGGAAAGAATGCTGTTTAGCGCAACAACGTTGTTTTCGTCGACGGCTTGCTGAAAAAGCCGCAATTGTCCTTCGACGGGAAGTTTAACGATAGCCTTTGCGACATCGAAATCTTTTTTGACTTGATTGTTTGTCATAAAAGCTCTCCGTGAAAATTTTCAAAAAAAGCCAAAGCATCCATCCGATGCCGCGCAGACTACCATGCGTGCAAGACGCGATAAACAGCAAGTTATAGTTAATTTATCTCGCGCCGCGCCTGATGCTCGCGGGTTTTCTTGTCGTAAGAACAAGGCCGTGTTTGCCTGATTTCGAACGCTTTGCCGCAACGACAGGCTTTGCCATGGGGCGTGACGAAATCCTGATGCGTCGGGCTTTGGATTTCAAAACGGGCTTGGCGGCCACGTCGGGATCGAAAACGATCGTCAAGGACTTCAGCCCGCTTCTCCACGCTGCAAGAGCCGTCTTCGCGCCGTGCTCGACGCTCTGGGACAAAGGCAACCGGACAACAAGGCCTGTATCGCCCGAAATAAAGCTCTGCACGGCTTGAGCCATGCGAAGCCTTGCTTCCGGCGGGATTTCGTCGCCGCAGGCGAACAAAGGCCTGTGGCGCAAAGGCAGCGATTTCGCGTTGCGCGCCGTGCCGAACCCGTAGCAAAAGGCGTCCGCTTCCCCGATGTCTTCAGCCGAAAAACCCAAACGCTTCAGCAGATTGAATCCCGAAGCGTCCATTTCTTGATCCGAAAGCTTCAAACGGTCGCGGCAATAATCCGTGCCGATAATCCACGGTGTGACGGCAAGCCGCACCGAATTGACGCATGGCAGATAGGACTCGATTTTTTCAAAAGCGACGTCGTCTATGCCGCGCGCCTTCAGGGAAGCGGCATTGATGCGCGGCGCTTTGCGCAAAGAATGTGCGCCGACGATCGTCAGCGACGCGGCTTTGATTGTCGCATCCGAATAATCCATGCGCAAAAAGACTTCGTTCACAGCCTGATGCAGAACGGAAGTCGGCGCGCCGGTTTCGTCTTTTGTCTGCATGGTCAGCCGTTGCATCGGTTCCAGCCCCATGGACGCGCATTCCATCATAAGGGCGAGCTTGGGCGAGGGCGTCAAATCCGTCATTTGCGTTGCGCGCAGGCCGAAAGCGCGG
>JBAZLX010000144.1:0-4141 GCA_041650075.1 Bdellovibrionales bacterium
TGGTCGCATACTATTTTACGGATGTATTCAAGGCGCGCGGGATTGAGCTTGTGCAAAGGACGCCACGCGCCGTCAGGATTCCACCAATCCTGCTCGCAGGAGGAAAACCGTGAAAGCTCTCCTATGTCAAGGCTTGCCGAAGGCTTCATGCAACTTGTCTCTTGTGCAGTATTGAAGAATAAATAATACTCCTGTTTAACATGTGTTTCATGTCTAAAATAGGTTTTGTGGATCATTTATGTCCTTAATTGTGATGAAATTCGGCGGAACGTCCGTCGGCGATATTGATCGCATTAAAAACGCTGCGGCCAAGGTTGCCGCCGAGGTTCAGCGCGGCCATAGGGTTGCAGTCGTCGTTTCAGCCATGGCGAGCGTTACCGACAGGCTTGTCGGTTATTGCCGATCCATCTCAACCTGTTACGACCAGCGCGAACACGATGTCGTCGTGGCCACGGGCGAACAGGTAACGTCTGGATTAATGGCTTTGGCGCTTCAGCAGCGGGGTCTTAATGCCCGTTCTTGGCAGGGATGGCAGGTCAGAATTCTGACCGATCAGGCTCACGGCAAGGCGCGCATAGTAGATATTTCCGCCGACGATTTGTGCGAATGCATTGACGGAGGCGAAATCGGCGTTGTAGCCGGATTTCAGGGAGTCACCGAAGACGACCGCATCACGACCTTGGGACGCGGCGGGTCTGACACATCGGCCGTTGCGCTTGCCGTGGCTTTGAAGGCGGATCGCTGCGATATTTATACCGACGTTGACGGTGTCTATACGACGGATCCGCGCATCGTGGAAAAAGCGGCCAAGATGAAACGCCTTTCATACGAAGAAATGCTTGAGCTGGCCTCGCTGGGCGCCAAAGTGCTTCAGGTGCGCTCCGTCGAAATGGCTATGCGTTATAAAATGCCTGTTCAGGTTCTCTCAACGTTTGCGAACGAAATCGGCAGCGATCTGCCGGGCACTCTTGTCGAGGAAGGAAACAAAAGAATGGAAAACAACGTCGTTACGGGCATCGCCTATTCCCGCGACGAAGCCCAAATTTCGCTTGTCGGCATTCACGACAAGCCGGGCGTCGCGGCAAGCATCTTCGTTCCCTTGGGACGCGCAGGCATCAACGTTGACATGATCGTTCAGACGGCCTCAAGAGGGGATAACCTGACCGATCTTTCTTTTACCGTCGGTAGAGTGGATTTTGATCGCGCCATCAAACTTCTTACGGACGAAAAGAAAAACATTGCCTATGAAAAACTGCTCTCAAACAAGGATGTCGCCAAAATATCGCTTGTAGGTATGGGCATGCGCAGCCATGCGGGCGTCGCAGCAACGATGTTCGAAACATTGGCAGCCAAGGGCATTAACATTCTGGTAATAGAAACGTCCGAGATTAATACCTCGGTTCTTATTGCCGAAGAGTATACGGAATTAGCCCTGCGCGCGCTGCATACGGCGTATGGGTTGGATATGAAAGAATAATAGGGGTAATCAAAGGAGAGCCTGAATGCCGACAGTACTCGTTACAGGAGCCAATCGCGGACTTGGTTTTGAATTTACGCGCCAATATGCGGCGGAAGGATGGACGGTTATCGCCTGTTGCCGGACGCCCAGCAAGGCTGATGCGCTGCAGAGCCTGGCCAAAGCCAATTCGTCGGTTCGTATCGAAAAACTCGATGTTGACGACGATAAAAATATTCTTGCTCTGGCGAAAAAGCTCGAAACGGTAGCGATTGACGTGCTCATCAATTGCGCGGGGATATTCTCGGGCGCTGGGCCGAACGTTCCTTCGACGAGCGGTGACGAAACGCAAAGATTTGGTTCGTTGGACTCTGCGGCGTGGATAAAAGTCCTGCGCACTAATACGATCGGGCCGGTTATGGTGGCGCAGGCTTTCCAGAATCATCTTATGAAAGGAAAAGGGCACAAGCTGATCATGATTTCCAGCAGCATGGGCTCAATAGAGCGCATGGATAGCGAGGGCGACATTGCCTATCGCACCAGCAAAGCCGCGCTGAATGCGGCCGCAAGGAATATTTCGCTGAGTCTCCTCGACAAGGATATTACGGTTGTCTGTCTTCATCCCGGATGGGTGCGAACAGATATGGGCGGCGAAGGAGCCGACCTTACGCCCGAGGACAGCGTCAGCAGCATGCGCCGCACGATAGCTGGCCTGAAACCGCAAGACACAGGCCACTTCTTTACTTATGACGTGCAAGTTCTTCCTTGGTAGCAGCGGTTATTTCCGTCTCCACGCTGTTTTTCCTGCGCTGTCCTCAAGAATAATGCCCTGCGCAACAAGCTCATCGCGGATGCGGTCGGCTTCGGCGAAATTCTTGGCTTTACGCGCGGCAATACGTGCCTCGATCTGCTTTTCGATTTCCTCGTCTGTCGGCCCCGATTGTCCGGCGGGTTTCCACCTGAACCAAGCTTCGGGCGACTGTTGCAGAAGACCCAAAGCGCTTCCGGCAGCGAGCAACTGAGCGCGAAAGTCCCCCTGTTCCTCAGGCGTTGTCGCGCGGTTCAGGCTGTTGACCAATTCATGAATATCCGCAATGGCCAAAGGCGTATTAAGGTCGTCGCATAAAGACTCTTCGATGGAATGCGGTACGGCCGCAGGCTTGGCGTGAGCCGTTGCCGTGTTGCGCAACGCGCCGTACCATTTATCGAGCGTTGCCTTGGCGTTATTAAGAGACTCTATCGAAAAATCCAAAGGCTGCCGGTAGTGTCCCGACAGCAAAGCTAAACGCAAAGCCTCGCCCGGAGCCACAGCCAGCAAGTCGCGCACAGTGAAAAAGTTCTTGAGCGACTTGGCCATTTTTTCGTTATTGATGGTCAGGAAGCCGTTGTGCATCCAATAATTGGCCAAGGGCGCGCCGTCATGCGCGCATGAGCTCTGAGCAATTTCGTTTTCATGGTGAGGGAAAATCAGATCGAGTCCGCCGCCGTGAATATCGAATGTAATGCCCAAATGTTGTTTCGACATAGCCGAGCATTCGATATGCCAGCCGGGGCGGCCGCGACCCCAAGGGCTGTCCCATCCGGGCTGGTCGGGGGCGCTGGGCTTCCACAGTACGAAGTCGGCTGGATCCTTTTTATAGGGCGCAACTTCGACGCGCGCGCCTGCAATCAACTCGTCGCGCGAACGGCGCGAAAGCTTGCCGTAATCCGCCATCTTGGGGACGTTAAAAAGCACATGTCCTTCGGCAGCATAGGCAAAGCCTTTTTTGACCAGCGTGCCGATCAGGTCGAGCATTTGAGGAATGCTCTCGGTGCACAAAGGTTCAATGTCGGGGGGCAGGGCGTTCAAAGCTGCCATATCTTCGTGATAGGCTTGTGCCGTGCGTTTGGTGATTGTGCCGATGTCCTCGCCGGTTTCCTTGGCCTTGGCGATTATCTTGTCGTCAATATCCGTAATATTGCGCACGTAAGTCACGCGCGGATAAAGGCGCTTCAGAAGGCGATAGAGAGTATCGAAAACGACGACAGGCCGCGCATTGCCTAAATGGGCAAAGTCATAGACCGTCGGGCCGCAAACATACATGCCCACATGTTTAGGATTAATGGGCGTGAAAAGTTCTTTTTGGCGCGACAGAGTATTATGAACATAAAGTTTGGGCATAGGTGCGTCCTGATTAAAGGGACGTATAAAATCGCTTTTTTGCGCGAAAATAGCAAGCGACGCTTTAGGGCTTAATGCCTTTCGCGCAAACGCATAAAATCAGGCCTAGCCGGAAAAATTAGGAAGCTAATACGGCCAGTTTGCCAACGAACCTTGGATCATGTCTTTCCAGTATGCCAATCAGTTTTTGGCTGACCTTGATTTCTCCATTTTCACTGATTGGTTTCAGCTCATCATACTCATAAAGATAAGCCCCGTCCGGAGTAAAAAGGAAAGAAAACTCCTGCCCATGGTATCGTGCGGCGATTTCAACTCTTCCGTGCTTCGGGTCATATTCCGGAAAGGAATAGAAGCCTTTCAGGAATAATAATGTGTGTGATCCATCGACCTCGGCAATAATGGCTTCTTTCGTTTTTTGTTTCTCGGGCGACGAAGTGTCTTCGGAGTGAACAAACAGCCTCTTCTTTGCGCATCCGTATGATGTGACAGGGGGCAGCTCAGCCAATTGTTCGCCAAGTTGCTTA
>JBAZLX010000145.1:0-4108 GCA_041650075.1 Bdellovibrionales bacterium
ACTATAATGTTATGATTGATGCAAGTATTGATGGGATTGTTCTTTAACCATGAAAGGGGTTGAGAGGACGGGGAAATTGGGGCGGGAAGCGGAAGAAAGAAACCAAATGGGATCCCGGCTCGCGCCGCGCGTAAGCGCGCGGCTTGGCCGGGATGACGATGGTTTTTACGGCAACATAAGCAACCTCTCCCCCGCAAGCGGCGGAGAGGGGTAGAGGGACTAGTATTAATTTCACGATAGTTATTCACTTATAAATACTTATGCCATAAGCAGGGCTTTCATGTAGTGTGCAGCAACTTTTTCAGGAGTCTTATCGAGTGCCCCTTCCCGTTATTCATCTTCTTCCCCAGAAACACCGGCGCGTTTTGGCGGGGCATCCGTGGATTTATTCCAACGAAATTTCGATGATCGCCGAGACAAAAGCGTTGCCGCGCGGCGCGATGGCCGCCTTTTATGCTCATGATAAGCATTACCTCGGCGTCGGCAGTTTTAATCCGCATTGCCTGATTGCGGGGCGACTGTTTACTCCCCATCTGGTTGAAGACATCGGCGAAGACTGGCTTGCCGAACGCATCGGAGCGGCTCTGGCATTGCGCACGCAGATCGTGTCGGAACCTTATTATCGTTTAATCCACGCCGAGGCTGACGGGTTGCCCGGCCTTATCGTTGACCGTTTTGACGACGTGCTGTGCGTGCAACTGAACACCGCAGGCATGGAAAATTTGTGGCCTTCGTTAGAAGCGGCTTTGCGGCGCATTGTGAAACCCCGCAGCCTTATTTTGCGCAACGACTCTTTTGCGCGCGAGATCGAAGGCCTTCCTCGCGAAACAAAAATGATTGGCGAAGATATCAACGCGCCGGTTGACGTGCGCGAAAACGGCCTGACTTATTTTGCCGACCTTCGCGGCGGGCAAAAGACAGGTTGGTTCTTCGATCAACGCGACAATCACGCGCTTGTCGCGCGTTACGCCAAAAATGCCGACAGCGTTCTCGACCTTTATACGCACGCGGGCGGCTTTGCCCTTGCTGCCGCTAAAGCGGGAGCCAAAAAAGTTATCGGCGTCGATTCATCGGAGCCTGCGCTGGAATTGGCGAAGAAAGCCGCCGCACATAATCGTCTTGCACAGGAATGCGATTTTGTTCGCGCCGATGTTTTTGAAGACCTTGAGCGCCGCATCGCGGCGAAAGAGAAGCATCAGATCGTGATTGCCGATCCTCCTGCCTTCGTCAAATCGCGCAAGGATATTGCAAGCGGCAAACGCGGCTATCGGAAGTTGGCGAAAATGGCGGCATCGGTGACGAAAGAAGGCGGTTATCTTTTTATCGCGTCATGCAGCCACAATATGGAGCTGTCCGCGTTTATCGAATGCGTCGCCGCAGGATTGAACGACGCCAAAAGGACGGGCAAAATTCTGCACACGCGCTTTGCGGCGCCCGATCATCCTGTGCACCCACACCTGCCGGAAAGCGCGTATTTAAAGGGACTATTCCTCTTGATTGAATAACCGCTTGGGAGAACCTTTTTGGATAAAAATATCGTCGGCTTAGTTTCAATATTCGTGAGCGTAGCGATTACGCTGCCTTATTTATGGCATATGAAACAAGGATCCGTTAGGCCTCACATTTTTACATGGATTATTTGGGCGCTTTCCAGCGGCACAGCAGCAGCCGCACAATTATCGTCGGATGCAGGGCCAGGCGCATGGGCGCAAGCGGCGGGAGCAGCAAGCTGCGTTTCAATTGTCGTCCTCTCTTTTTCTAAAGGCGAACACGACATCACGCGCACAGATATTTTAGCGTTTATCCTTGCGCTCACCGCTATACCTTTATGGCTGGTAACAGCGGTTCCACTCTATGCTGTTCTTATCGTGACTTTTATTGACCTATCTGCCTACTACCCGACATTCCGCAAAGCCTATCGCTACCCGCATCACGAAGCGGTTTATAATTACGCGATATCCAATCTGGGGAAAATGCTATCTTTATACGCTATTACCGACTATTCGCTGACGACCGTTCTCTTCCCTGCAGCGCTATTTGTTGCCAACGGCGCCTTGGTTGCCTTCCTTCTATGGCGAAGGACTTGTCTTCCGTTGCGGACTTGAAGAGGTTGATGATCTATTTGGACAACTGAGGTTGAGGCGTTGTCTTCTTTAGTCTCGATGGCCGTTCTTTCGGTTTCAGCACATCAATGGAAAATTTTCCGGACGTGTTGCGGGTGAGATGCAGAACCTCATAAGACTTGATCGCGCCGTCCCACCCCTGCCCTTTTTCGGCGAGCCCCAAGGCCATCAGTATCGCGAGGCTCGTCAGCAATCCGTCACTGTGACCGCCTGCGACAAAAATATCTTTTTTGCCTTCGTCCTTTGCCGTTTTCGCAAGCTCTGAAAATTCTTTGACAACCCGCCTGACATAGGTGGACGTGTTTTCTCCGTTTTCAGGCGAATACGTAATATCGTTCAGTTTATCACGGCCAACGCTTGCCGATGTGCTGAAATCCTTGCCGAGGCGGCGTTCATGCAGGCCTTCGCGCGTTTCAAAAGGAACGTGCGGCGCGCGATACAGCCTGTCGAAACGCCTGCCATGTCCGGCAGGGCGCATTCCATAAGTTGTCAGCGCTAGATTTATTTTTGCTGTCTCTTGCGCTCTGTTGAGATCACTCGTCGCGACGTAAGAGTCGTGTTTTCTCGCCAGCGCTTTGATTTGTCTTCCCACAAGCGAGCGCGCAAATTCGACGGTGCCTGTTCTGCCTTTTCTCGATAACGAAATATTCTTGGTCGGATCGTTTTTCTCTTCGTCGGAAACGCCGCCCGCAAGTTCGTTTCGTTCGGACACGTTCGTCGCGCCATGACGCCACAGATAATAATTTTCGATGTGCGAAAAGACGGATCTGACTTGAGGAATGCTTATAATTTCCCCGGGCGGCGACGTTCTTTTGCCTGCGAGGTATTTTTTGTATTCCAGAATCAGGGCGACCTGTTTGTCGCTTATGGAAGAGTCGGGAATATCCATATAAAACCCCAATAAAATCGCTTTAAAATAATATTTCTTCTTTATATTCGCTTCCTTATCATACTGACGATTGGTTGTTTTCCGATTAATATGCTTTCCTGAAAGCCGCTGTTTGTTGGTTAATATTCGGCTATTACACAGTCCGATAAGCCGACAATCTTCAATTATTCTATTTCTTCTAAATCATCAAATAAGCCTTATTTTAAAGGCGTTTCTTGATGTTTTTTTATATTTTAAAACGCAAATTCTTTTTCCCGTTCTAAGTCAAGTAAAAATAATGAATAAATTATAAATTTTATTCTAGACATCTACACCCAGAATCAGTAAGTTCCTGCCTGTCGGAGACCAAAATGCGGTTTCCGAAAGCGTTACTGTTGACACTAAGCAACCTCTAGCGTCAAAACTCGCCGAAAGGCTGATTTGTCGCATGGCCGGTTGTTTCGCCTTTTCAACGAAACGCGGATCGGCTATTCGGTCTTGTTCTTGGAAATTGTGAAGAATGATGAGAAGGGATGCGCAGACGGCGATCCGCGGTGGGAAGTTCGTGTCTTCGGACATGGGCAACTGGCCGATGGTATCAAAAACGTTTCTTAGTCAGCGATGACTAAAAAATGAATACGGATTGTTTGTTACGCATCCTTGTCGACAAGTTCGATGTATCCTTTAAAAAGATACATTGCTGTTTTACGGTAAGTAAAACAGCGCGTAAAAACGGTTCGATGCAAATCGGATCGTTGAGTAATGAGAACCCTAAGTCAAGGTGTTGTTAAAACAATACCAAGTGGTTTCGAACAGATTTCGGTCTGTTCAAAAAGAACCAGATACAAACTTGAGAGTTTGATCATGGCTCAGAACGAACGCTGGCGGCAGGCCTAACACATGCAAGTCGAACGAGTGTAGCAATACATTAGTGGCGCACGGGAGAGTAACGCGTGGGAACCTACCTTTTGGTTCGGAATAACGTCGGGAAACTGACGCTAATACCGGATAATCCCTTCGGGGGAAAGATTTATCGCCGATAGATGGGCCCGCGTTAGATTAGCTAGTTGGTGAGGTAATGGCTCACCAAGGCTACGATCTATAGCTGGTCTGAGAG
>JBAZLX010000146.1:0-4077 GCA_041650075.1 Bdellovibrionales bacterium
CAATTTCAATGCCTTCGTGACTCAGGCGTTCGATTCCGCCGCCTTTGACGGTTCTGTTCGGGTCGCGGCATCCCACAACCACACGGTGAATTTCGGCCATAATGAGGGCGTCGCAGCAGGGGGGCGTTCGACCCGTGTGGTTGCAGGGCTCTAATGTCACGCAGATCGTATGAACCTGCTGTATCAGGTTTTGTTCATGGCACAGCTTTATAAGCGCCATCTCGGCATGGTCTTCTCCGGCTCGTTTATGGGCGGCGGCAGCCAGAATCTGCCCGTTTTTATCAAGGGCGACCGCTCCGACAGGCGGGTTCGGCGATGTCATGCCCATCCAAAGGCGCGCCTCGCGGCAGGCTTGCTGCATGGCGGCTGTAAGACGGGAATCGGTCGGGATGTCGGACATTCGATTATCGGCGTTCCGGAAGGGGTAAAACCTGCGTCTTGATTGCATGATTATAGACGTTCTTTCAAGGAATCCGGAATCCTGAATACACCCCCATTCTTTTTCCTTGACCCTAGACGCGTTATCCGCCAAAAAACCGCCCAAGCCCTTGTCCAAGGACGATCATGGGACATAAGTATGCCAAGTCTTAAAGACCTCAAAAACCGTATTACCAGCGTAAAATCTACGCGCAAAATTACCTCTGCCATGAAAATGGTGGCGGGGAGCAAATTGCGCCGCGCGCAGGAAAGTGCTGAATCTGCACGGCCTTATGCCGCTCGTATGGCGCGTATGCTGTCTTCTTTAGCTGTCTCGACGGACAGTTCCGCGCCGCGCCTTCTGACCGGGACGGGCAAGGAAGAAAAGGTTCTTCTGATCGTTATCACCTCGAATCGCGGCTTGTGCGGCGGTTTTAACGGCTCGGTCGTGCGCGAAACGCGCCGCGCGATCCACCAGTTCGAATCCGAAGGCAAGAAAGTCTCCATTATATGCGTAGGCCGCAAAGGCCGCGATGTGTTGCGCCGCGACCATGCGTCCAAGATCATCTATACGGATGAAGGGAAGGGCCGCAAGAATTTTTCGTTTGCCGATGCCGCTCAGCTTAACGGCAGGCTTTTGGCGATGTACGAAGCGGGCGAATTCGACGTTTGCATGATGGTTTATAACCGCTTCAAATCCGTCATTTCGCAGATCGTGACGTTAAAGCAATTGATCCCCTTCGCCGTCGAAAAAGAAGCCGAAGGAAGCCGTATGGAGCCTCTCGTCGGATTGGAATTCGAACCCGACGAAAAAAGCATCCTTGAAGCCTTGCTGCCTCGCGCGCTGGCCATTGCCCTTTTTGGCGCGCTTCTGGAGAGCGCGGCAGGCGAACAAGGCGCACGAATGACGGCGATGGATAATGCGACGCGCAATGCTGGCGAGATGATTGACAAGTTGACGCTGAAGTACAACCGCACTCGTCAAGCCTACATCACCAAAGAACTCATCGAAATTATTTCCGGGGCAGAAGCCTTATAATCTAAAGAGGGAAAACAATGTCATCCAACGTCAAAGGCCACATTACCCAAATCACCGGCGCCGTCGTAGACGTCAAGTTCGAGGGCCATCTTCCGGCCATTCTGAATGCTCTTGTCACCGACAACGGCGGCAAAAAGCTTGTTTTGGAAGTCGCGCAGCATTTGGGCGAGAACACCGTCCGCACCGTCGCCATGGACTCGACCGACGGCATGGTTCGCGGCGCCCCCGTCGAGGATACGGGCAGCCCCATTATGGTTCCCGTCGGCCCCGAAACGCTGGGACGCATTATCAACGTCATCGGCGAGCCGGTTGACGAACGCGGCCCCGTCAAGACCAAGATGAAGCTCCCCATCCATCGTCCGGCTCCGGAATTTGTCGAACAATCCACGGAACAGCAGGTTCTCGTGACGGGCATCAAGGTCGTTGACCTGCTCGCTCCGTATTCGCGCGGCGGCAAGACGGGCCTGTTCGGCGGCGCAGGCGTCGGCAAGACCGTTCTGATTATGGAACTCATCAACAACATCGCCAAAGCGCACGGCGGTTATTCCGTGTTTGCGGGCGTGGGCGAACGCACCCGCGAAGGCAACGACTTGTATCACGAAATGATCGAATCCGGCGTTATCAAGACCGATGGCCCCGGATCGAAGGCCGCGCTTGTGTACGGGCAGATGAACGAACCCCCGGGCGCGCGTATGCGCGTCGGTTTGTCGGGGCTGACCTTGGCGGAATATTTCCGCGACGAAGAAGGTCAGGATGTTTTGTTCTTCGTGGACAACATTTTCCGTTTCACTCAGGCAGGCTCGGAAGTCTCGGCCTTGTTGGGACGCATTCCTTCCGCCGTCGGCTATCAACCAACGCTCGCAACCGACATGGGCATTTTACAAGAGCGCATCACGACGACCAACAGAGGCTCGATCACGTCTGTTCAGGCCATTTATGTTCCGGCCGACGACTTGACCGACCCGGCGCCCGCGACATCGTTCGCGCACTTGGACGCGACGACGGTGCTTTCGCGCCAGATCGCCGAGCTTGGCATCTATCCCGCTGTCGATCCTTTGGATTCCACGAGCCGCATTCTCGATCCGCGCGTTGTGGGTCAGGAACACTATGAGGTTGCGCGTTCCGTACAGAAAGTTTTGCAAACCTATAAGTCCTTGCAGGACATCATTGCCATTCTGGGTATGGACGAGCTGTCGGAAGAAGACAAGCTCACCGTCTCTCGCGCGCGCAAGATTCAACGCTTCCTGTCGCAACCGTTCCATGTCGCCGAAGTGTTTACAGGCAGCCCCGGCGTGTTCGTGAAGCTCGACGACACTATTCGCGGGTTCAAGGGCATTGTGAATGGCGACTATGACCATCTTCCCGAAGCGGCCTTCTATATGGTCGGCACGATCGAAGAGGCGGTTGCCAAGGGGCAGAAACTTATGAAGGAAGCCGCATAAATGGCCTCAACGTTCACCTTCGAGCTTGTTTCTCCGGAAAAGCTGCTGTTCAGCCAGCCAGTGGCGATGGTCACTGTGCCCGGCAGCAAGGGCGAATACGGCGTTCTGGCCGGTCATGCGCCCATGATCACGGAAATAAAGCCCGGAGTCATACGTATCTATGCAGAAAACGATGCGACGGTTTCTTCGCGTCTTTTCGTGAGCGGCGGTTTTGCCGAAGTGACGCAATCCCGGTTTACGGTTCTGGCGACCGAGGCGACGCCTGTTTCGGAACTCGATAAAGCCGAAATCCAGAAAGAAGCCAAGGAACTGGCTGCAAAACTCGCGGATTGTGCCGAAGAAGACCGTGCTGCCTTATTGATCCAGCAAGAAGTCCTTGCGGCCAAACTTCAGGCAGCGGCCTGAGAAATTCCGTTGCTCCTCAGAAGTTTGCTTTATTGATTAGTTAAACATTATCGTGTTAACCATAACTCATCGCCTCTGTTCGAAACAGAGGACAATGTCGGCATGAGTTATGGCAAACGAACCCAAAGATAGCGGTAATCTTCCTGCAAGCGCCAAAGGCGCTGTGTCTCCTTATTCCCTTATTCCCAGCCCGTTCACTCTGATTGATCAGGCGGGTAGTTATTGGCTCGATGCCTTTCAGCGCAGTATCCTTTTTCTGGATGTCTTGAGACAGCGAAGCAACGCGCAGATCGAGCACGAAAAAAGCAATTCTCCTACGGTTCTTCATTTCAAGTATGAGATGGTTTTGGACGGGCGCAAGTTTCTCCATCCCGTGAATTACCATCTGCTGCATATTCTGCCACCGGACGGCGTCGCTACCGACCCAAAAAAACGTCCCTTTATCGTTTTCGATCCGCGCGCAGGGCAGGGGCCTGGCATCGGCGGCATGAAAGAGGATAGCCAGATCGGCAAGGCTTTGATGGCTGGGCATCCTTGTTATTTCGTCGGTTTTTTGCCCAAGCCCGTTCCCGGTCAGACGATAGAACAGGTATGCGAGGCCGAAGCCATATTTATCGCGCGCGTTGTCGAAACGTATCCGCATGCCGACAAACCATGCCTTATCGGCAATTGTCAGGCCGGATGGCAGGTCGCGATGGTCTGTTCGGTTTACCCCGAGCAGGTTGGGGTTTTGATATTGGCGGGCGCTCCCTTGTCTTACTGGAATGGCGTCAA
>JBAZLX010000147.1:0-4077 GCA_041650075.1 Bdellovibrionales bacterium
GTGCCCCTTGTCCAGAAGGAGGCGGGCGACTGCGGCTCCGACGAATCCGGTTGCTCCGGTAAGGAATGTATTATCGGACATATTCCTGAGAGTCCTAAGCGGTTATTCCCAAGGATTAACACCTTCTTAAAGGCTTTTACACTTCTTTTTAAGGATAAGGCCTTACGACTGGGCGAAGGAAAGGAAATCTCATGCCCGCTCAAAAAGCTACAACACTTCTCGATCGCACTTTTGACGAAGGATTGGCCCTGACGCAGGAGGTTCGCAACTACATAGCGTACCACGAACAGGCCGATCGTCGTGAATTTGAACTGTCGCGATGCCTTCATGTCGGCTATCAGCATACCCGCGTTTCGGCGCGTCTTATTCAGGTTATGACGTGGCTTTTGGCAATGAAGGCTTTGCTGTCGGGCGAGATTTCTCCTGAACAATTTACGGCGCCTCAATACGCTTTGACAGAGAGCGAAGAATGCTCAAGCGACAAGGGCGAAGACGATCCCGATATGCCCGTCGGTTTGCGTGATCTTATGATGCGCAGCCACGCGTTGTATTCGCGTATTTTGCGTCTTGATGCGATGGTAAAAGCCAAACTGGCTGCGGGCGAGGTGCCAAACTTCGCAATGCTGTCGGGGCCGGGTATTATTCCTTTGGAATAACTCGCTTGGCTTAACACAAAGGGCTAAAGCATAAATTGTTCGCGGATAATGCGTTCGCCAAGATGCTGGTCCGGGTCGAACAGCAGCGTAATGTTCTGCGTTTTATCCAGCCAAATCTTTGCCTTTGTGGCATTGTGGAATACGGCGTCGCCTGCCTCGATCTTCACCGGGCGCTTGATTGATTCCAGTACTTCGATTTCGGTCACTGCGTCCTGCGGCAATACTGCGTACGACCAGCCGCGGGGGCGAAAACCGTTGATGCCCGTTATGATAAGCGTGTTCGAATTGAGCGGCATGATAGGGCCGCCGCACGAATGATTGTACGCTGTGCTGCCTGCCGGAGTCGAAATAAGAACGCCGTCGCCGCTGTATTTCGAAGCGCGCTCGACCCCGTCAATCAGGATGCGCAGGCGTACGGCCTGCGGCGTATCGCGCAAAACGACAACTTCATTGATCCCAATGCCGGAGAATGTTTTTCCTTCCGCTGTTTCCGCATCAATGCGTAAGGGGTTCAGGGTGACGTGTTGGGCACGTTCAAGCCGTTGTATGAGGTCGCTTCTGTTGCTGAACGCATTGCAGAGAAAACCGACGGATTCCGTTCTCCGTATTGCGAAAACAGGCTTGTTTAACTTTAAGGCCGAGTAAAGCGTGCTCAATACCTGCCCATCGCCTCCAAGCACGACGAGGTAATCTGCCTCTTCGATGGGCACTTGCCCATAACGCTCCGTCAATTCGACATAAGCTTTTTGTGCAAGAGGCGAACGGCTGGCGGAAAAGAAGATTTTCATAGGTAATTTTGCATCCAAGAAGTTCGGGCGGATTTTAAGCGTCTCTTAACGACTCACAGGTAATCCTAGACTGCTTGTCTAAGTTATTCAAATTTCCTGTAAATAGGCGTTATCGTTATGCAGATTGACATACGTGTCATGGAGCTTTTGGCCTCTAAACTGTGCCATGATTTGGTTAGCCCTGTCAGCGCCATAAACAATGGCGTCGAGCTGATTGAAGATATCGGTGGCACCGTCATTGCTGAGGCTATCAAGCTTATCAGCGATAGCGGTAGCACTGCGGCGCGCCGTTTGAGGCTTTATCGGCTTGCCTACGGTCGGGCAGGGAGCGAAAACAGCCTCGGTTTTAGGGATGTGCGGCAAATTGCCGAGCAATATCTGGAAAAAACAAAGATCTCATTGGTCTGGCCTGAAGATTTATCGGAATCCTCCTTGAACGAGTGTCGCGGTTTTCTCAAAACGCTTCTTAACGTTATCGTTCTTGCCGAAGAATCTTTGGCCTACGGGGGTGTCATCACATTGAGAAAAGTTAAGCTTGAGGACGGTAAAGAAGGATGCCGCGCTGAGGTTGTCGGGCGAAATGCCTCTTTGAACCTGAAACTTCAGGAGGCGCTGGAAGGTTCTGTATCCATTGATGAACTGTCCACGCGAAGTGTGCAGGCCTATGTGACCGGAAGATTCGCCGAACAGTTCCATCTTAAACTTTCTCATGACCACTCAATTCCTGACCGCCTCGACCTTCTTCTGGCGTTAACCGATGATGAATCCTGTATGCAAACCGTAAAGGTTTCTTAAGGTTTCGCCCCCAATATTGGTTAACGACAGATTCCTTTTCTTAGCCCTGCGATGCCTTCTAGTTAGTGAGGTAACAACCTATGGATGATCTTCTTAAGGACTTTCTCACCGAGACTTCCGAAAATCTTGCGACTCTCGATGTCGAGCTCGTTCATCTCGAGCAGAATCCTAACGATCCGAATTTAATCGCCAGCATTTTTCGCCTCGTTCACACGATTAAAGGCACATGCGGATTTTTGGGGCTGCCGCGCCTTGAGCATCTTGCTCATGCCGGGGAAAACGTTCTGGGAAAATTTCGCGATGGCGAGTTGGTCGTATCGCCGAAGGCCGTCGATGTGATTTTAGCTTCGATTGATCGCATTAAGTATCTTTTGGGATATCTCGAGCAAAATGAGAAAGAATCCTCCGAAGGAAGCGATGACGATCTTATCGCTTCTCTTAACGCGATGGCCGAAGGAAAAGTTGAAAGTCAGCCGACAGCGGTAAAAGTTGAAACGCCGCCGCCTGCTGCAGGCGTTCCGGATGAGTTTGGTTTTGTTCCAGTTCCAGCGGGGAATATAGCTGCATTGGAGGCGAATATGTCAGGTAATAAAGAGAATCCACCTTCACCACCCACACCCCCTTCGGCGCCACCGCCTCCTGCGGCGGCTCCAGAGACGCCAGCGGCGGCAATGGCTTCCGAAATGGCGGCTCCCGAGCCTGCGGCTAAAACGCCGAACGTGGTTGCGAAACAGGCTGCTGCCGATGAACAACCCGGCAAGGCTGCGGCTACAACAGCATCCGTTGCCGATCAGTCCATCCGCGTCAATGTCGATCAGCTCGAAACGCTGATGACAACCGTCAGCGAATTGGTTCTGACACGGAATCAGTTGTTGCAAATCTTGCGCGGCCAGAAAGACAGTGCCTTTGCTTCTCCATTGCAACGGTTGAATCAGGTCACGTCTGAATTACAAGAAGGCGTGATGAAGACCCGCATGCAGCCGATCGGCAATGCTTGGGCAAAGCTGCCTCGCATTGTTCGCGATCTCGCGCATGAAATGAATAAAAAGATTGATCTGCAAATGCTCGGCGCCGAGACCGAGCTGGATCGTCAGGTGTTGGAGCTCATTAAGGATCCTCTGACCCATATGGTGCGCAATTCGGCCGATCACGGGATTGAAACTCCCGCCGAGCGCGCTCGCGCGGGCAAACCGGAAACAGGCGTCATTACCCTCAACGCTTACCACGAGGGTGGCCACATCATCATTGATATTGTGGATGACGGCAAAGGGTTGCCTCTTGAAAAAATTCGCACCAAGATTTTAGAGAAGAGTCTGGCTAGCAAGAATGAGCTGGAGTCCATGACGGACCAGCAGATTATGCAGTTTATCTTCAAGCCGGGTTTTTCCACAGCCGAGAAGGTTACGTCGGTATCGGGGCGCGGCGTCGGGATGGATGTCGTCCGGACGAACGTCGAACGTATCGGCGGTACGGTTGATTTTAAATCAATCGCCGGAAAAGGCTCGTCGTTTTCGATCAAAATCCCCCTGACTCTGGCTATCGTTTCTGCGCTTATTGTCGAATGCGCCAATGAGCGTTTTGCCATTCCCCAGATCAGCGTTGTCGAATTGGTCAAGGCTTCTCCGACTAGCGAGCATCGTGTCGAGCTTATTAACGAAACGCCCGTCCTCCGATTGCGCAACCGCTTGCTGCCCCTTGTTTCCATGCGTAAGCAGCTCAGGCTCGGCGATGATGGTATCCATGCCGATGGCGACACCTTTATCGTTGTTGTGCAGGTCGGAAGTTCGACGCTTGGCATTATCGTTGATCGTGTTTTTGACACGGAAGAAATTGTCGTT
>JBAZLX010000148.1:0-4045 GCA_041650075.1 Bdellovibrionales bacterium
GTCGGTGATGGCAATGGTGACAAGGCCGATGTCGCGGCCGATTTCTACTTCTTCTTCCGTGTCGCCGACAATGATTCCTGCGCGCGCCGGGCGGGCTTTTAAATAATCTTTCAATCGCTCTCCTTTACCGCGTTTGCGGAAGGTGTCGTCGTAAGCGTGAAAGGCGAGGACGTCGTCAAAGTGCTCGCGGACGCCTAAACGTTCCGCTTGTTTCTCGATAAGGACGGCAACGTAATTGCTCAAAATGACCGATTTGCATGTGTTTTTTTGAAGCGCATGCAACATCGTTTTTGCGCCGCGCCGCAGCCGAACCTTTTCTGCGCCGTAGGCCTCATGATACAGGGGGTGAATAATGTGTTCGTTTTTCAGTAAAACGTCCGGCGTGACGCCGACGGCGTGGTAAAGTCTGTCGAGCGGCATCGTGTAGTGTTTTTGATATTGCGCGCGTGTAATAGGCGAAACGCCGAGCTTTTTCAGAACAACGTTCATGCAACGCAAGCAAGCCGTAGCGTCGGAGAGAAGCGTGCCGTTCCAGTCAAAAAAGATAAGATTTTCTTCTGCCTTCGTCATGACACATACTCCCGTTCCTTCAAAAGGGAGCTTAAGTCGTCAAACGAATGAACGATGTAGTCCGGTTTTTCTGCTCGCAAAAGGTCTTCCGCCAATATGCCGCCGGTTATGGCGACGCTTTTCATCCCGAGTTCATGGGCAATCCGAATTTCTTCGCGCGTGTCGCCGACAATCAAGGCTTTTGAAGCGTCGAGTTCTTTTGCCCTGATGTAGTCGTGTAGTCTTTCGCCCTTGGTTTTTCCGCAAAACTGAACGGCGGGCGTTGCATAGGCCATAACCTCATCGAAGAATTCATAAATACTGTTCCTTTTCAGTAGGCGAATGATCTGATCGGCAATGTGATTGCTTACAATGAAGTTTGAAATGTTATTGGCTTTTAGTTGTTTCAAAAGAGAGGAAGCTCCTTTGCGTAAGGGGGCGTGGTCTGCGCGGCGTTCGTAGCTGTCGTGGAATATATTGTTGTTTTTTATAAGTATATCCATTTTTTCTCTGGCCACGCCGAGTTCGCAAAAAAGCGTCTCGAAAGGCGTGCTTTGGGTGTTGCGCAGCACCTCCATCGAGATCGGAGCGCTTCCGATTTTTGCAAGAGCTATGTTGATGCAGTCCAGCACGATTTCTGTGTCGTCCAACAACGTTCCATTCCAGTCCCACACAATAAATTTTCTATTATTCATGCCGCTTCATCTCCAAAAGACGCATAACCCTTTTCTTCGAGTTCGTGAGCCAGTTCCGGACCGCCGCTTTTGCGGATTTTCCCATGAGCCAGAACATGTACGGCGTCGGGCGTAATGTAATCCAGCAGGCGTTGATAGTGCGTGATGATTAGCATTGACCTTTCGGGCGAACGCAGGGCATTGACGCCATCCGCAACGACTTTCAACGCGTCAATGTCGAGACCGCTGTCGGTTTCGTCAAGAATACATAAAGAAGGTTCAAGCACTGCCATTTGCAGGACTTCGTTGCGCTTCTTTTCGCCGCCCGAAAAGCCGACGTTGACGGCGCGTTTCATCATGTCTTCGGAAAGGCCAAGGTTTTTAGCCTTGCTTCGAAGCAGCTTGAGCATCTGCATGGCGTCGAGTTCGCTCTCGCCGCGCGCTTTGCGGACGGCATTAAGCGCTGTTTTCAGAAAGGTCATATTGCTGACGCCCGGAATTTCAACGGGGTACTGCATGGCAAGAAAAACGCCCTGCACGGCGCGTTCTTCGGGGGCGAGCTTCAGCAAATTCTTGTCCTTCCACGTTACGGTGCCTTCGGTCGCTTCGTAGCCTGTGCGGCCCGATAAGACATAGGACAGCGTGCTTTTGCCGGAACCATTTGGCCCCATGATGGCATGCACCTGACCTAAAGGCACCGACAGGTCGAGACCTTTCAGGATTTCTTTGCCGTCTATGACGGCGTGAAGATTTTTGATTTCAAGCATTTATCCTACGCTTCCTTCCAAGCTGATGCCGACAAGTTTTTGCGCCTCGACGGCAAATTCCATCGGCAGTTCCTGTAAAACTTCCTTGCAAAATCCGCCTACGATCAAGGCCATGGCTTCTTCCGTGCTAAGGCCGCGTTGGCGGCAATAAAACAGCTGGTCTTCGCTGATTTTCGATGTCGTAGCTTCGTGCTCGGCGCGGGATTTGGGTTGACGCGATTCAATATAGGGAACGGTATGTGCGCCGCATTTGTCGCCGATCAGCAAGCTATCGCATTGGGTTTTGTTTTTGGCGCCTTTGGCCGTGCGCAGGATTTTGACAAGGCCGCGATAGGTATTCTGCGCGTGTCCGGCGCTGATACCTTTCGAGATAATCGTCGAGCGCGTATTTTTGCCGATGTGGATCATTTTGGTTCCGGTATCGGCCTGTTGATAGTTGTTGACGATAGCGACAGAATAGAACTCGCCGACGGAGTCATCTCCTTGTAAAATGCAGCTTGGATACTTCCATGTGATTGCTGAACCGGTCTCAACTTGCGTCCACGATATTTTCGATCTTCTTCCACGGCAGGCACCGCGTTTGGTGACAAAATTATAAATGCCTCCCTTGCCGTCTTTATCGCCCGGATACCAATTTTGTACGGTCGAATATTTGATTGAGGCGTCGTCAAGCGCGATCAATTCGACAACGGCCGCGTGCAGCTGATGTTCGTCGCGTTTAGGCGCCGTACAGCCTTCAAGATAGCTGACCAAAGATCCTTCATCGGCGATGATGAGCGTGCGTTCGAATTGTCCCGTATTCTGTGCATTGATGCGAAAATACGAAGAAAGCTCCATCGGGCATTGCACCCCTTTGGGGATGTATACAAACGAACCATCCGTAAAGACGGCGGAATTTAATGCAGCAAAGAAATTGTCCCTGACCGGTACGACGGATCCGAGATATTTTTTGACAAGGGCAGGGTGTTTTAAAACCGCTTCGGATATAGGGCAGAAGATAATGCCGCGGGATTCGAGTTCTTTTTTATAAGTCGTGGCGACGGAAACGCTGTCGAAGACAGCATCAACGGCAACGCGCCTTTCAACGCCCGCCAGAGCTTCCTGTTCCTGAAGTGGAATGCCGAGTTTTGTGTATGTGTCCAGTAATTCAGGGTCAACGTCGGCGAGCGATTGGGGCGTTTTCTTTTGTTTGGGGGCGGAAAAATAGGAGGATGCCTGATAATCTATTTTCGAATAATGAATCTTGGCCCAAGTAGGCTCGGTCATCGTAAGCCAGTGGCGGAAAGCGCTAAGCCGCCAGTCAAGAAGCCACTTTGGTTCCGCCTTTTTAGCCGAAATGAAACGAATAATGTCTTCGTTTAATCCTGTGGGCGCGGTTTCTGCCTCGATTTGCGTAGTAAAGCCGAACTTGTACTTTTGATCGGCCAGGTCTTTGACGAAGGTTTTCGAAGTCGTGGGCATATCAGAGTTTCCTTTTCGAAGAAGCGTCATTTGTTTCGAAAAGAAAGGGGAGCTCGAACATCTCTGCCAAAGAGACGTCTTCAAGGGCACCGCGTACCGCGACGTTGACTTTATTCCAGCCGTTGCTCATGGGGCAGAGGTGGTGGATTTTGCAATTCTCGTGGGCGCTTCCGTGCGAGCAATCCGTGATGGCGATGGGGCCGTCCATCGCTTCGATAATTTCTGCAATCGAAATTTCCGAAGCATGTCGCGCCAGTTTATATCCGCCCGTAGCACCGCGTTGTGCTGAAATCATGTTGCTTTTGGCCAGGAGTTTTAAAACTTTGGCGACAGTCGGCATCGGCAAGCCGGACTTTTCGGCAAGGCCGGAAGCGGCCCACAACGTGCCACCCTTCTCTTTTCCCATATGAGACAGAAGGGTAACGGCATAATCGGTAAGGCGTCCAAGACGAAGCATGGACAAATAATTAGCAATCTGTACCGTATAAGTCCAGATTAATTTTGCCTGTGGTTACAGGATACTGCAAGCGGTTAGGGGACTAACTGCGGATGGCTTCTCTAATCCGGTCAATGTGTTCTTTCAACGGAGGCAAT
>JBAZLX010000149.1:0-4044 GCA_041650075.1 Bdellovibrionales bacterium
GCTTCCCTCGTTCGCCGCCTCGACACCGGCAAAGATACGAGCGGCCCTAACCTACCCCATGGAAAACTGATGCCCGACACATCCACCCAAAAAAGACGCATCGTCCTGTTGTCGGGCATGTCGGGCGCAGGACTCTCGACGGCATTAAAGGTTTTTGAGGATTTAGGCTATGAGGCCGTAGATAATCTGCGGCTTAGTATAGTACCCGCCCTTGTTGACGACGCGGCAGCGTCAGGGAAGCATCTTGCCGTCGCTATTGATACGCGAAATGCCAATTTTACGGTCGAAGAGTTACTGCGCGTTGATGAATTGCTATCCTCAAAACCGGATGCGCAAGTCAGTTTGGTATTTCTCGATTGTTCGAATGAAGCCCTGCAGCGAAGATTTACCGAAACGCGGCGGCGGCATCCCTTGGCTTTCGACAGGCCTGTTACCGACGGCATCAGCGCCGAACGCGAGTTGCTATGGAAACTGAAAAATGAGGCCGATCTTGTTATTGATACATCGGAAACATCGGTTCATGACTTGCGACGTTTGATCGAAGGACATTTCCGTTCTCACCGCACTCCGGCACTGACCCTATATGTAACGTCTTTTTCCTATCGTCACGGCGTTCCGCGGGAAGCCGATCTGGTTTTCGATACGCGCTTTTTAGCCAATCCTCATTGGGTTTCAACGTTACGACCCCTGACAGGCCGCGATAGCGCCGTTGCCGACTATATTCGTAAAGACCCCGATTATGCGTCGTTTATGAAGCATTTATCGGATCTTCTTTTGTCCTTGCTTCCCCGCTATCAACAAGAAGGGAAAAGCTATCTGACAATCGCCGTAGGCTGTTCTGGCGGACGCCACAGGTCGGTTATGATTGCCGAAGAATTGTCAAAGATGCTTGTGGATAACGGCTATCCCGTCAGCACAGGCCATCGCGAGCTTGACCGCGACGCGAAGAGAGCATAACGACCTCCATATTTTCTTGGGCGCATGCCCATTCCGGAATAACCGGGTCATTTAAAATCTCGTCAGGCCGCTAGCGAAAACGGGGTTTTCGAGCACGAAGCGGAGCGAACTTTCCTAGCATGTGAGCATCGGAGCGCAGAAAATACCCTTTTGCATCAAAGCCTCACGAGTTTTTTTTACTTCGCCGGAGGCAACTGATCCCGCTTGGTCAGGGCAATGGTAATTTCTTTCGCTTTGTCAGGAGGCATTTTGGCCATAACGAGCGCCGTTCTAGCGGGTTTCATACGCTGAATAACCCCAAGAAGAACGGGCATATCCAATGTTTCAAATATTCTTGCCGCTTCGTCCGGCTTCATCGTCTCGTAAATTTTTACCAGATTATCAAGCTGCGCAGTCTGAACACCGCCCGCCTGATTGACAAGCGCCTGCACCTGTCCGCGCAAAACTTCCATTTCCTTTATTTTCTGACCAACCCGTTGTTCCGTGACTTTCAACAAAGCCTCGCGCGTATCAAGATCGCGTGAGCGTTTTTCCAGTTGCTCGCGACGGGTGGAAAGCTGTTTCAATACGTCTTTTTCGGCAGGAGAAACTTCTTCGTCGTCCGACGGCGGAGGCGGAGCTCCCGTCTTGGCCTCAATCGGAGATTCATGCGACGCGTCGGCTCCCTTTCCCGGTTCGGCTTTCTTTTCAGGCGCGTCCTCTGCCTGAGCTTCTCGCATCAATAACTTTCCTGACGAAACGACACCCCACACGTCAGCCGCGCGAGTCACGATAACGAAAAAACCTAATAAAATGGCAACGGGAAGCAGAAACCGGGGATTGAGAAAAATCTTTTTCATAAAGGCCTCAACCCAGCTTTTTCAAGGCTTGCATCAGCTCCTGCTCGGCACGAGACATAGCCGCCTTTTCTCCGCGTGAAGAAGCCGTTGATGAAATGATGGTCGGCTTTGGATTCCCGCGCTGTTCGACGGAAGCGGAATCCTCTCCCTTCCCACTGGCGCGAGCCGTGTTCTCATGCATGACCTTCGATGCCGATACGGACAGCCTGTCGGCGACGCCGTCGGCGCTTTCAACGATAAAATTAAGCTCATCCCGCACCATGACGGCTTTTTCGACCAGTTTTTCAAGGTCGTCGCCGCTTTCGCGCGCCGTCGTGCGCAGCGTTTTGATGCCTGCCTCGGCACGAACAACCGCACTGTTAAACTCGCGCACAAAACGCTCCATCTCGGCGCGACTTGCACGCAAATCCCGAAGCTGAATAACCAGCCGCGTTGCCTGAACCACCCCTGCGCCGACAACGGCGATAAGGGCGCAATCGAGTATCAACCCTATCCATTCGGCTGTCATAGATCCTCCGCTTCCGGTCTGCGCAAAATAATATCTTCGACGCGCACGGCCACATGATCGTTTAAAGACCCCATCCGCCCCTGAAACAATGTCACATCGCCCGCGCGCAAGGACACCATGTCGTCGGCCTTAACGTTCAACATCAACCGCGACCCAGGTTTCCAGTTCATGATCTCGCTCAACGGAACGGTCACTTCATCCAAAACCGCGCGCATTTTCATTTCAGTCATCAGCAATTCGTTGCCCAAGTGGGTTTCCCAAATGCTGTCGCGGCCGAATTTTTCGCCCATGAACATCTGCAGCAGAAGTTCGCGAATAGGTTCCAACGTCGCATAAGGGATAAGAACCTCGATGCGTCCGCCGCGATCTTCCATGTCAACGCGCAGTTTAGCCAGCACCGCCGCATTGGCCGGTCTTGCAATCGTGGCAAAGCGGGGATTGGTTTCAAGGCGGTCAAAACGGAAGGTAACCGGGGATAAAGGATCGAATGCGCCCGACATATCGTCTAAAACGACGCGAACGAGGCGTTCGACCAGATTGCGTTCGATTGTCGTATAGGGTCGTCCCTCGATGCGCATCTGTGCCGTACCGCGCCGCCCGCCGAGCAGCACGTCAACGATCGAATAAATCATCGCGCTGTCAATGGTCATAAGACCCGAGTTATCCCACTCTTCCGCCTTAAACACGCAAAGCATCGCAGGCAACGGGATAGAGTTCAGATAGTCGCCGAAACGCACCGACGTAATCTGATCGAGACTGACTTCGACGTTATCCGACGTAAAGTTGCGCAAGGATGTGGACATCATGCGCACCAAACGGTCGAACACGACTTCGAGCATCGGCAGGCGTTCGTAATTGACGAGCGCGCTGTTGATAAGGGCCATAATGCCCGAGTTTTCCTGATCTCCTGCTCCTGCGTCGCCGAAACCCAAAAGGCTGTCAATTTCGTTCTGCGACAGAACGCGCGCTGCGCCGCCGGTTTCCGGGGGCGCTCCCGCCGCTGCGTCTCCTGTAGCCGCGCCACCGCCGTCGGCAGCAGCCCATTGAGCCGCCATCTCTTCTTCAGACATCTCCTTTTCGGTCGTATCGGACATCGTCTCTCCAGCCTATTGAACCAGCATTTCTTGAAACAAAACGTCGCGAACCCGGATTGGCTGGGCAGCTTCCGTAACGCGCATTAAAAGCTCTTCGCGGAGGCGGTACATCCCGGCCGAGCCACGCAGATCTTCCATGCGCAGTTCACGTAAATACACTTGAAAATTATCAACGATGCGCGGCTTAATAAGATCCATCAGCTGCGTGTCTTTTTCATTGGCGAGTTCAAGCGTCACTTTAACTTTCAGATAATTAGGACGTTTGCCTTCGCCGCTCAGGTTCACGATCATGTCGCCAAGAGGATAGTAAACGGGTTTATCCCTGACTTCTTCCGCAACTTTTTCTTTTTTCTCTTCGGTTTTGGATTCCCCCATCAAAAAGAATGTCGCCCCGCCAACAATCAAAACAAGAGCACCAACGGCCGCACCTGTAATGATCATAATCTTTTTCTTTTTTGCCGCCGCAGAGCCCGCGCCTTCGGCCGCAGCTCCTTCGCCGCCGGCTTCTTCACCTTCCTGCTTTTCCTTGTCTTCGTTTTCGGCTTCTTTCTTCTTTTCTTCGGCCACGATCAACCTCTTGGAAACGGAAGCACACATTAAAGACGGCTCAACAACCGGCAGAGCGCCGACCGTATTATCTCTGACC
>JBAZLX010000150.1:0-4004 GCA_041650075.1 Bdellovibrionales bacterium
ATAATCCAAAGTCGTTCTTCCCGGCATGTTGCATGCGCTTCCGACGCATTCCGTCGTCAACGGATCGCAGGCAGCACCGAAAGCCGGCCCAAAGGGTATTAAGGAAGCTAATAAAATTATGGATAGAACCCGGGCTAGCATTGAGGAACTCCATTAACGATGGCCCTAACTCCCGATGGGCAATAAATGCCCGTTGATGGCGCGACGGCACATATCGGCGCGCCGTTTGACACGCCCGTAAGAATTTTTCCCGAAGGACAGGTTATTTGCTTCGCCGACGTTACGGTATTCGACATACTTTTCCACACCAGATCGGCTGGTTTTACCGTATCGCAATTCGCTGTTGTGTTGCAAAGGCATGCAATTAAATTTACTCCATCCGTATCCATTTTGACTTGCCCTGCGGTACTTGTTGAGCATCCCGTGCCAACAAGGGTCGAAGCCGCGTGCGCGGGTGCCGGGGCAATCCCCGTCGCACAAAGGAACGCGACAAAAGCTAAAACGCGCATAACATGCACCTCGATTTCCAGATCAAATTACCATGCCCCACAGGTTGGGACACCGCTTGAACTAATGCTGACCACCCTCCCTGATGAACACGAAACATCTTGAATGGGCATTGCGCTGCACACGGCAGAACCGTCGGACGCTATGCCGCTTAAAAATTTTCCGCTACCACACGAAGTAGTCCCTTTCGTTAAAATACCGATGGTTACGATCTTCCATACGGCATTGCCGGGATTTGTCTCGTAAAGACAGGCGATGATGTTGTCTCCGGTCGCATCCATGCGGGTTGTGCCGAGTTCCTTTTCCGTACAGGATGTCCCAAGAAGAGACGTTGCGGCACAAGCCTGAGATGTGGAAAAAGCCGTGTAAGCGCCTAACAAAGCGAGGAAGATAAGTCTCATGACATTCTCCGATGTGTACAAAGGGTTATCTCTTTCGATAAATAAAATATTAACGAAGGCCTAGTCTCATGTATTATCTGCATATTCTCACATTCGCCTTTTTGGATTAGCCCGCCCAAATCGCATCATGATTTTTCCATCTCATGCAAAATGGCTCGTACCTATTTTTCCCGCAGGACTGCGCGGAAAGATGCCCTATCTATTTTTAACATTCATAATTTTCGGCGCCTACGCAAATATTTTCGGCAACGAATTTCTTTTTGACGACGATCTGCTTATTAAGACCAACGCCTATTTGCGCGGATGGAATCATGTTCCGGATATTCTGACAGGCTCGACGCTTGCGGGCGCAAATGTCGCGGGCGGTTTTTACAGACCCCTGCAAATTCTACTTTATCTTTTTATTTATCAGTTAGGAGACGGGACGCCGTTTTTGTTCCACGCGCTGAATCTGGCGCTGCATATCGCCAACGCATGCCTCGTTTATAAGCTTGGCACAAAGCTTGGGTTTAATGCCGGGGGCGCTTTTCTGGCGGCCTTGATATGGAGCATTCACCCCATCCATACCGAGGCCATCACGTATATGAGCGGGACGGCCGATCCTCTTTTTTCGTTATTCTGCCTTTCTGCGATCATCGTTCTGCTGCCCGATTTTACGACGCGGAAAATCCTGATCTCCGTTCCTTTGTTCCTGCCCGGCCTCGCCAGCAAAGAAACGGCCGTTATGTTTCCTCTTCTGGTCATGGCGTGCCTTTTTTATACGAGCGAGGAGCGGCTTAAAATCCGCACCTATTTCTGCACGTGGCCGCTATGGGTCATCAGCGTTGCTTACATTGGCTGGCGCATACACGCGCCCGGGCTTGACGGGCCGGAGTCCTATGCGCAGCTTTTTGAATTGCCGGGCTTTGCCGCGCTGAAGGCTTATGCCGAAACTCCCCTCTATCGGCTTTATACTTTCTTCGCAACCTTGCTTTGCTACTCCGTGCTTCTGGCGTGGCCCGCGCATTTGCATATCGAAAGAACGTTTCCGATTTATTCGACCCCTTTCTTTTGGCCTGTCGCCGTCGGCATTGCGATCTCCGTTATTGCCTTTGGAACCATCGCCTTTAGCGCCCTGAAAAAGCATGGTTTGGCTTTAAGCTTTGGGTTGCTGTGGTTTGCCGCCGCGCATGTGCCGGATTCGGGTTTGCTGATGGCCACGAATTCCGTGCTCTTGGAGCATTGGATGTATTTGCCTTCGGCCGGATTGTTTTTGGGTTTAGCTCAAACGCTTTACGCTTTGACAAAACGCGCGCCGCGTGCGTTTTCTATTTTTTGCATGAGCGGTTTCCTGATTTTCGTTTTTGTCCTGTCCATCAAGACACTTGATCAAAACAAAATCTGGCGCACGCCTGAAACCCTATATAACAATATCTTTGCCAACGGCGAATCTTCTGCGCGCGCACATAATAACCTGGCGCTCTATTATGTTGACCGCGCCATATACGGTGCGGCTATTGAACAATTTAATATTGCGATCAGGCTTGCCGATGCCTATCCCGAAACACGGTATAATCTGGCGGGTACTTATCTTCACATGTCAACGTCCGAAAAAGACGTCAGGTCAGCGATTGAAAATTTGAATCGCTCTTTGGAAATCAATCCGGATTTTTATCGCTCGCATGAGATGCTGGCCGATATTTATGAGCGCCTCTTGCACGACAAGGAAAAAGCAGCCTTTCATCGCGCTGAAGCGCAAGTCCTTATCAGCCGACGGAAGTAAGGGCATTGGGATGAGGTCTGTGGGCGTTGAGCCTGAGATACGCCGTTTGAATGACGGCATCGGCACTGCTGGTGCCGGTATAGGGCGCAAAGCCGAAGTTCATATGAAGAGGAAGGTTTTCGGGAAGCACCGTTTTTTTACTGAACGCCCGTTCAAGTTTTTCGAGGCGCTTCATTCCCGTCAATTCGTCCATGTGAGTGAGAAGCAGCGCGAAGTCGCCGTTTTCCCAACGCGCAACCGTGTCATGGGCGCGAACGCCCTGACGCAAGAATTCCGCGGCGGCAAAAACATAAGCGTCGCCCGTCTGATGTCCCCATGTGTTGCTGACCGAGGCAAATCCGTCGAGGCCGATCATGACCATGACTCCGGCAAAGTCGGCGTCGCGTCGCGCCATCGCCAATTCGCGCTTGAAAGCGGCGATGAACCCCCGGCGATTGGCGAGGCCGGTCAGTTCATCCGTCAGCATCATTTCTTCCAAATCCAGAATGCGGTCTTTTTGAGCGCGGATGATTTTTTCCGCCTGATTGAGCGCAGGACGGAGAGCGCCTTCGTCGGGAGCGTCTCTTCCGCCGCTTTCCTCCCCGACGGGGCGAGACTCAAAAACCTTCCATCCCTGCCTCAGGGCGACGGTCGAGGCACCGGGAAACGGTTGTTCTTTGCTGAGCACGCTCATGAAACGGCCTCCTTATTGAATTATTTGCTAAATACACAGCAAAGCGCATGCCAAGTTATCCACAGAATAATAACGTATTGAAAAATAATACTATTTTAGAACAAGTGATTTGTTTTCATATTCTTCGTGGGCAGAAAATGCCCGCATTTGCATGCGGTTATAAGTATCAACGAAACTTTTCATACTCATTGACACCCGATTTCCCAGTTCCTATAAAGCACCCTCTTTTAAAGGATTGGAAAAAATGAAGCGCACCTATCAGCCTAGCAAACTCATTCGCAAACGCCGCCACGGCTTTCGCTCGCGTATGGCCACGGTCGGCGGACGTAAAGTCCTGGCTCGCCGTCGCGCACAGGGCCGTAAGAAACTGTCGGCTTAAGTTACTGCCATGAACCCGAAGATCGAAATCTTGCGCAAGCGCGCTGAGTTCCTCTCGGTCGCTGCAAGCGGCAAGAGATGGGTCGCGCCCGGGTTCATCCTTCAAGTCGGCAACGCGCACGAGCCAACCACAACCATTCGTTACGGACTGACCGCCAGCAGCAAGGTCGGCAACGCAGTCACGCGCAATCGCGCCCGTCGCAGGCTTCGCGCTTTGGCCTCGGAGATCATTCCCTGCGCCGCTCCCGAACACGATTATGTTTTAGTCGCCCGCACTACGACG
>JBAZLX010000151.1:0-3950 GCA_041650075.1 Bdellovibrionales bacterium
GTTATTTTAACAAGGTCAATTTCTAACCCCGCTAATCTAACCACTCTTATATCACCGGTTATTTTACCATGCAAACGACAGGCTCTTTACCTAAAGATAAAACGGGGTAAATAACACGCCGTCCGCGTAGGGATAATCGTAGCGGGCTATCGCGCCCTCGTAACTATCGCGCAGGGGAGCCTCCGCCTTGATGGCGATGCCGTTTAATAAGCCTTCTTCCAGTTCGATGATTTCCATTATAATAATTCCCGTATTCCCGCTATTATATCCCCGTCCGC
Source organism: Bdellovibrionales bacterium (assembly GCA_041650075.1). GTDB lineage: Bacteria > Pseudomonadota > Alphaproteobacteria > UBA9219 > UBA9219 > CAIXLI01. The sequence goes on from JBAZLX010000151.1 coordinate 279, forward strand.
TGCGCTGCGGGGACTCATTTTATTGCAAAAAAACTGCCGCGGTTCAGATTGATATGCAATCCTGTCCCGCCGGTCGGCGTATCGGACACCACGCGCCCGTCCTTATCTATATTAATATTCAGCTTGATGTCGTTTTTGACTTCGGGTTTTTCGGCCCTGTGCAGAAAGTCGTAGAGCATGTCACCGAGCCAGCCTTCGCCGCGGCCTGTGGCCGCGCCGATCCCCATATTGAGTAAGCTGCCCGCGCCATAACCTACTGCTCCCGCAACGCCTGCGCCGCCTGCCCATTTGGCCATTGTCGCTAATTTTGCTATTTTGCCTGCACCAGGCAGGGAAACAGCCGGAGTAACAGGCAAGCCTCCTGCTGGCCAGTTCGTTACAAAGACCGGCTTCACGCCGGTTGCTGCTTCCACTGCTTTGCCTTTGGCAATTCCCGCTGCCGTGCCGCCCATGCCGGCAATCAAGCCTTTCATGCCGCCCATGCCTTTTAAAACACGGGTACCGGCCAGGCCGCCTTGGATGAGCTTAAAAATTCCGTACCCGCCAAGGCCCAGAGCGCCGGCAGTTAATCCTCCGGAGGCAATGCCGGCAAGTTTCGGACTGTTCGATGCGACTTCGCCCATTTTCCCGACAATATCGTTCAGCATTGAAATCACTCTGACCAATGGATTAAGCAGCGGATCGAATACTCCGGCCAGTGTCGTTTTAGACGTTCCAGCCAGGGCTTTCAGGTTTGCGTTCAGGCCTTTCAGCCTCTCGTTCATTTTGTCCGTAATATTAGCCGATTTATCCACCGCCGTGCCGAAATATTCCCACGACCCTTCGCCTTCCTTGATTAAGGCCAGAGCAGCTCTTCCGCCCTGTTCGCCGAATACACGTTCCATCACGATTAATTGTTCTTGATCTGTCAGCTTTTTCAGCGCCTGGCGCATATTTTCTATAATCGCGGGTATCGTTTTTATCTTCCCTTTTTTATCAAAAAATTCCAGCGGGTCAGCGCCACGACTGCGCAGCATTGCGTTAATTTGTGGTAATAATCTTTTGACTTCGCGAGTGCCGCCCGTTAAACGTATCAGAAAAGCATTGAGCGCCGTGCCGCCCATTGATCCTCTCAGGCCGGACTGCGCCACCAGCCCCTGTAGCTTCAATGTGTCCTGCCACGATAATTTCATCGACGCCGCCGTGCCGGAAAGATATTTCATGCCTTCCATTAGTTCCGGAATCGTTGTGGCGCTGGCCGCGTCCACACGCTGGATAAAATCAGCCAGATCGCCGAACTGCGAACCTTTAACGTTGAACGGCGTGGACATCATGACCATCGCCTCGGCGATCACATCGGGCAACTCGCCGGACAGCGTCGCCAGCGCGGTTGCCGCGTAGGCCGCGCCGCGTTTGCCGACGACATCCTGTATTTTCAGACCGGCTTTCAAGAACACATTTTCGATACCGACAACATCCGTCGCGGAAAACGGCGCTATTTTGGAAACCCCGATTGCCGTGCTGCGCACATCGGCCAATTCCCTGTTGAGCGCTGCCGCGTCTTTGCCGGACTCCATCAGGTTCATGCGGACATTGATCATTGCTTCCTGGAGGTCGCCTGCGGCCATAATGCCTGGTTTTATCTTGTTTAACGCATACCAGGACGCCGCTATTGCTTTAAGTCCCGTCGTCATATGCCGGGACATATCGTCAAAATCGCGCTTGACTTCTTTGGATGCATCCCCTAAACTTGTAATCGAATTACGGACACGGGCAACAACGCCTTTCAGCATATCGATGGCAGTAAACTGGAGAGCAACGGTCATGACATTAGACATTATCATTTACCTCATGGCAGCGATTATTTTCTTTGCCGCTTTTTATGGCATTATCCGTCTCAAGGGCGTCTGGATTATCTGCGCACTGCTTTACGGCATGGGCGGCATTCTTTCGTCCGCCGCCGCCTATTTGGTTTTTTACCCTGTCTTTTCCACCACGCATTTTGTGTTCCTTCCCGGCATTACCGGTTTTTTTGTATGGTCTGCTTTTTTTCTGCGCCTCTTTTTACCCGATAAGTTTTCGATCCGCTCTGATTAGACAGCGCGTCATGCATTATCGACAAATATCCTTCTGCCTCCGCTTCACCCATTTCCAGAATTGATTCTTCCTTAAAGCCCGCTTTCAGCAGCGCCAAAAGCACTGCTTTACTTGCCTTTGTTTTCCTCGCGAAAAGATTTCACGCGATTCCGCAGCCTCGCCAAGCCCTGGTTAATTTCAATCATGTCATCATCAGATAACTCCATGAGCAACTCTGCCGTTATCTTTTCTTTGGGAATATCGCCGAGGCAGAGAATTTGCCCGGCTAAAATAGCCAGGCCCAAATAGGCTTCGTTCGTTTGTGCCCGCTCATTTTCCATCGCATCGATGGAATCCCGGACTTTTTGCGGACGGATTTCAACTTCGCGATGTATCTTGCCCTCGTATTCAATGCCATCCGGCAATGTAAATTTTTCTGTGATCATATGCAGCTCCTTTTCTTTTTGCTTGAGAACAAGGGGTTGCAACCCCTTGTTCTACCTTCACTTTAGTTTCGCTTGACCGCCGACAAATCGATGGTTTGCGTGGCTTCGTTGTCTCCGTCGTACTTGACCGCGCCGATATTGGTGACGTACACGCCGGTGTACTTGATGCGTGTCCCGTTCTCGTAGTCGATGGTGAGGGTTCCGCCGCGCACCGTCGAAAAATCGAATGGCGTGGCGTCGCTGGGAGTAACGTATTCCACGCTGACGCCGTAACGCGGCGTGGCGCGGATATGTCCGGTGCGTCCCATGAGGTTGACGGGCTTATGCAGCTCGTGCTCTTTTTCTTCGACCGACTTAAAATCGATGATGCTCTGGCCGTTAATCTCCAGGAGTACCTGGCTGACAAATTCTTCTGACATAATAAAAACCTCCATTTTGTGAATAGCGAAAGGTGAAAGGTGAAGGGATTTTCTTTTCACCCTTCACGCTTCACTCTTCACGTTTTTTATAAAAGCAGATCAATCCTTCCGGCAAACACATGCAGGCCGTTGACCACGTCGCAGGGGATCTTCGCATCGAGCCGGTTCGGGTCTTGCAGATCCCGTTCGCAAATAACGCCGTCTTCGTTGGCGGCGACCTCCTCCACGATCTCCAGATCCTCAAGTTGATACAAAACATCCATAATTTGATCGCGTACTTTATCCGGCGTTTTACTGGATAGCTTTTCGCGCGGAAACCGCAGCGCTACGCGGGTGCGGATAGCCTTGCGCACATAATCCAGCGTGCGCATCGTGGTGATATCCAGCAAGGACACATCGTCAATGCCCTGGGCGTCCTGCACATAGGTGCTGATCGCCCGGACGATCTGGACTATTTCGCCGGGGCCGACTTCCAACGGCGTTACGCCGTTGGATAGACAGGATTCCTGTTCCGTGCGCGAGAGGCGGGAAGCAATTGGCGGCGCGGCAATGCCGGTCAGAGCCAGCGTGTTGAGCGGCCTGGCCGGATCTTCTTCGTAAGCCATGACCGCCGCGATAGCGGCGGCCTGGAGTTTGGACATATTTTCTTTTAAGTATACGCGTAAGCCATGATATTTTTCGCGATGTTACATTTCAAAAAGTCGGTTATCGGAGCTTCGTTGATTTCCTTCCGAAGCAGAGTAATCAGGTCG
>JBAZLX010000152.1:0-3915 GCA_041650075.1 Bdellovibrionales bacterium
TCGGCTTGCCGGACAAAGCCGTTGCCGAGAGCAGAGAGCGGGTTCGCGCAGCCTTGTTTGCTTTGGGGCTATCGCTGCCGGCCAAACATATTGCCGTCAATCTGGCACCCGCCGATGTTTTAAAAGAAGGTTCTCACTTTGATTTGCCTATTGCGCTCGGTCTTTTGTCGGCAATGGGCGTTTTACCTCCTGAAGAAATCTCTCGTTACACGGCGCTCGGAGAATTAGCGCTGGACGGCGCTTTGTCATCTGTCGCGGGCGTTCTCCCCGCTGCGGTTAATGCAAGCGCTGCAGGGCGGGGTCTTATTTGTCCGGCCAAAAACGGCAGCGAGGCCGCGTGGGCCGGGGAAATTGAAATCCTTGCGGCCCCATCGCTTCTTTCGCTGATCAATCATTTTAAAGGCACGCAAGTTTTAGGTCGCCCCGAAGCGCGGCTGCAATCCGAAGAAGGCGGCTATGCCGATTTGCGCGATATTAAAGGACAAGAAACAGCCAGGCGCGCGCTGGAGGTTGTTGCGGCGGGAGGACACAATTTACTTATGATTGGGCCTCCTGGCGCAGGCAAAAGCATGCTGGCCTCGCGGCTTCCCGGCATTCTGCCCCCGCTGGCCGCCGATGAGGCGCTGGACGTTTCAATGATTCATTCGTTGGCAGGATTGCTGGAAGAAGGAAAGCTGTTACGCCGCCGACCGTTCCGCGATCCACATCACTCAGCCTCGCTGCCGTCGTTGATCGGCGGCGGCGTTCGCGCAAAACCGGGAGAAATTTCCTTAGCACATAATGGCGTATTATTTCTCGACGAGCTTCCCGAATTTCAGCGCGCAACGCTTGAAGCCTTGCGCCAACCGCTTGAAACGGGTCGCGCCGTTGTCGCGCGAGCCAATCACCATGTTACATATCCCGCGCGCGTGCAGCTTGTGGCCGCCATGAATCCCTGCCGTTGCGGACATCTGGCCGACACCGCCCTTGCGTGCGGCCGCGCGCCCAAATGTGCCGCCGATTATCAATCGCGAATTTCCGGGCCGTTGTTCGATCGCATTGATTGCCACGTGGACGTTCCCGCCGTTACCGCCGCTGATCTTAGTTTGCCGCCGCCAGCCGAAGATTCCGCCGCCGTTGCCGCAAGGGTATTTCGTGCGCGCGAAATACAAGCGGCACGTTTTAAAGAACTTTCAAACGACAACAAAGAAAAGATAGCCATGCATACAAACGCTGAAGCGGATGGCGAACTGTTGGAAAAAATCGCCGCCCCGGACGAGCAAGGGCGTTCTTTGCTAACGCGGGCAGCCGAACAGCTCAAGCTTTCGGCGCGGGGCTATCACCGTGTTTTGCGCGTGGCGCGGACGATCGCGGATCTTGAGGGGCAGACAGGCGTTTCACGCACGCATATAGCCGAGGCGCTTAGCTACAGGCGGCTGAATTTAGGTAAACAGGCTTAACGCCATATATTGAGGCGCCGTTCTCCTGCCCTTGCGGGAAGGGGCGGGGGAGAGGTATATATAAGCCCCATATTTTAAGGAGAATCCTATGTTACGCACCCAGATAACCGACGCGATGAAAGACGCCATGCGTACGAAAGACGAACGTGCCCTGGCAACGACGCGCCTCATGATTTCGCGCATGAGGGAACTCGATATTGCCGCGCGCCCCAAGGGAAATACCGAAGGCATCGGCGACGCCGAAATTCTCTCTATGTTGCAAGGCATGGTTAAACAGCGCCGCGAGTCTATAGCCGCGTACGAAAAAGGCGGGCGCGCGGATCTGGTCAAGCAGGAAAGCGAAGAAATCGCCGTCATTGAACGCTTCATGCCCAAACAGATGGACGAAGCTGCCGTTAAGGCCGCCATAGACAAGGCCGTTGCCGAAACCGGGGCCGCAAGCGTTAAAGACATGGGCAAGGTGATGGGAGAACTTAAAAAGGCCTACGCCGGGCAAATGGATTTTTCGCAAGCCGGAGCGCTCGTCAAAGCGCGGCTGGCGGGCTGAAGCCGTTCTTCATGTCATTTCCTCCGTCCTTTCTTGAAGAAATACGCAACCGGCTTCCGGTATCGGGGGTCGTTGGCTCGCGCGTGCGGATGGTCAGGGCGGGGCGCGAGTTTAAGGGCTGCTGCCCTTTTCATAACGAAAAGACGCCGAGCTTTTACGTTAACGACGATAAACAATTTTACCATTGCTTCGGATGCGGCGCGCACGGGGACGTTATCGGTTTTGTGATGCGCCACGACCATTTAAGTTTCCCCGAAGCGGTCGAAAATCTTGCGGCTCAGGCGGGGCTACAGGTGCCGCGCGACACGCCCATCGAGCGCGAAAAATACGATGCCGAGAAAAAGCTATATCTACTGCTTGATCGTGCGACAGCGTGGTTCGAGGAACAATTGTTTGCGCCAACAGGCCGCGAAGCACTTGCATATTTGCACGGGCGAGGCCTTAACGACGAAGCTATCCGGCGGTTTCGTCTCGGGTATGCGCCGACCGATGGGCAAGCTCTTTTGCGCAAGCTGGTCGGCGAAGGATATAAAGCCGAAGAAGTCGTTTCCGTCGGGCTTGCAAAAAAAGCTGAAGAGCGAAACGAATTTTACAGCTTTTTCCGCAATCGGGTGATTTTCCCCGTTGGCGACAGACGCGGGCGCACGGTTGCGTTTGGCGCGCGTATTTTGGGAGAGGGAGAGCCAAAATATCTCAACTCCCCGGATCATGTGCTGTTCCATAAGGGGCAGCTGCTTTATGGCCTTTCGCGCGCTCGCACTGCCCTTTCTCAGGGACAGCCCATCATCGTTGTCGAAGGCTATATGGACGTAATTGCGCTTGTCGAAGCGGGATTCAGCGGCGCGGTCGCACCGCTTGGAACGTCTTTGACTGACGACCAGATACAAATATTGTGGAAACTATTGCCCCCCGCAGAAAACCGCGACGCTTCGCGCGACTACAGTCCCATATTGTGTTTTGACGGAGACAATGCAGGTTTGCGCGCCGCCGCGCGTGCGGTTGACCGCGCTCTGCCGCTTTTGACCCCAGCGCAAACGCTGCGCATCGCTACGATTACAGGAGCTAAAGACCCCGATGAGCTTATAAAGAAATCCGGAAAGTCCGCTTTTGACGCCGTTCTTAAACAAGCAAAACCGATGATTGATGCTTTGTGGGCTTTGGCGCTTGCGGGGCGTTCGATGCATACGCCTGAAGAACGCGGGGCATTCGCGGCGGTTCTTAAACAGCGCGTCAACCAAATTAAAGACGAACAGTTGCGCGAACTTTATCGTAACGAATTTAAAAAACGCATTGATGACGCCTTTGGGTGGAAGCCGAAAGCTTTTGCGCCAAACAGACACGGAAAAAACGGTCAGCCGACAACGCCCTATACGGGGACGCGCGTTCCTCCTCAGGACAGACAGAGAGCAAGGGAAAAAATCCTTTTAGCCTTGCTTATCAATCACCCCGCGTTGTTTGATGAATTTGGGGAGCCTTTTGCTGTTTTTGATTTCAAAACGCCCGAATTTAAACCGCTACACGAAAAAATCGTCAACCATTTATCGCAAGCGCACGATACGTCGCCGACAACGGATGAGCTGCGGCGCGCTCTATCTGAGTCCGACGACTCCCCCTTCGCTTATGAAGGGGGAGACTCGACTCTAGAAGAAATTTTATCCCCCGCATCCTACATGGGCGCGGCCAAAGCTGCCCGTCCCGATGCAACGCTTGATGAGGCGCGCGAGGCTTGGCAGGCCGTTTGGGCGTCTATTGAGCAGGAAAAAGTTGAAGCCGAGCGGCTCCAAAGAACGAAGGACGCGTGGACGAATTAGACAAAAAGTCCCCGGCCGCAAAAGGCGGACATACATATTAACCCCCTTATAGTTATGGTTATTCTTCTTCCGCCGCGTCGTCTTGCGCTTCGGCACCCATCATTGCGCCTGCGACAAG
>JBAZLX010000153.1:0-3880 GCA_041650075.1 Bdellovibrionales bacterium
CCTGTTGTGGTTGATTTTTGGGCGGAATGGTGCGGTCCCTGCAAGATGATAGGCCCTGTGCTTGAAGAAATCGCCAACGATCTTCAGGGACAAATTACCATCGCCAAGGTCAACGTTGACGAAAACCCCGCGACGCCGGGCACCTACGGTATCCGTAGCATTCCGACGCTCATCATCTTCAAGAACGGGCAAGCGGTGGCGACAAAAATCGGCGCCGTGCCGAAGACGGCGCTCGAAGCGTGGATCAAGGAAAACTTGTAATCCGCTTATCTCTTGCCGCCGACTCGCACGGGACGCTCGGCATAGTTTCCAAGGCTAATCATACGATCGTATATCACCAGCGCGCCTGCTATGCCGACGTTGACGCAAAACTTGGTCGGAATCTTCACGATATGATGGCATCGCTTGACCATTTCCGGCGACAGGCTGCCCTTTTCCGGCCCCAGAACGTAAGCCGCGCGCAAGGGATGGCGAAAGCTCGGCAAATCGGCAGCGCCTTCGATTAATTCGACGCCGACCAGCGAGCAATCTTTCGGCAACGTGAACTCGCCGATATTTTTGTACGAATAAAACGGCAGATGAATGTCGGCATGCGACGTATCCGTTGATTTTATTTCGGCATAATTGACCGAGCTGCCGACGGTGAAAAAGAAACTCGCGCCGAACGCATGCGACGTGCGCACGAGATTGCCGAGATTGAATCCTTTGCTGATACCTTCCGCGCCGACGGCAAAATAACCGCGCATAAATCTATCCTTTCAAAAATTATAATGGGCAATGGGCAGCCCAGAATCGCTTCATTTCGTTCAATTAGGAGTCCGCGCCGTCGCCTGATCATAGATGTCCTGGATCAGCACGCGCTGCTTAACGCGGAACGATATACGATCCTGAACCTGTTTGGGCAAATCGGTCATCTTGATGACGTTTTTCTTCAGCAAAATCATAATGACGTCTTCAACGGCGCGCGCCATTTCATTGTCGGTGCGACGCAATTCGTTAAGGGCGGTTTCGACCTGCTGGGGGTCTTGTCCTCGTTGCCTGAGGAAAGAAAGCACTTCGGGATGATTATGCGGCACCATTTCGCCGCCAGCCAAGCCACGCGTGCTGACTTTGACAACTTTTCCGTTTTCGCCTCGAAGAATATACGGCATGGGGTCTCCTGCCTTACAAGGAAAGGTTGCATATCATATAGCATAAAGGAAAAAGAAAAAGTTTATTTTCTCTGGATTCATTCCGTGGTCTGCATTAGAACCCGCTGCCTACCCGAAAAAACATATATTATGGAGCAATTGATGCCAAACGAATCAAAGACCCCGGTACAATCAGGCGGCGTTTCAGGAGACCGGCTGCGTTCGATTATCAAAAGGATAGAAAAGCTTGAAGAAGACAAAGCGGCCGTCGGCGACGACATCAAGGAAGTCTACGCCGAAGCCAAAGGAACGGGGTTTGACGTCAAAATAATCCGGCAAATTGTGCGCCTTCGCAAAGTAGAGCTTGAAAAACGCCGCGAAAACGAAGAATTATTGGAATTGTACAAGGCCGCTATCGGCATGGAGGAATAGGGTTCCCCTTTCCTCTCCCATCAAAGGTCAGCGCAAGGCTATGCGCAGGTTTTATAGCCTGAGAGGAAAGAAGAATGGCTTTCGTCCTGTCCAAGATTCTGTGGTGCGTTTTATCTCCCGGAAGCCTTATCGTACTTATGCTTGGACTTGGGTTGCTTTTGGAAAGAGCCTCCCGCCCGCGTTTGAAGAAGACAGGCATTGTCCTCGCTTTTTTTGCCTTTTTCTGCCTCGCGTCAATTGCCGTTTTTCCTGTGGGCGAATGGGCGCTGACGCCGCTTGAAAACCGGTTCGCTTTCGATCCGCCCGCAAAGGTTGACGGAATCATCGTCATCGGCGGCGACGAACAATCCGCTATTTCCCTTTTTCGCGAACAGCCCATAGCTCTCGATTCGGTGCGGCGCTACGTCACGCTTTTGACTTTGGCCAAACGCTATCCCGAAGCCAAACTCGTTTTTTCAGGAGGAGCGCCCGAGGCCTTTTCTTCCGCAGGCGTAGCCGCCGCCGACATTGCCCAAAAATATATGTCCGACATCGGCGTGCCCATGGATCGCCTGATTGTCGAAGACAAATCGCGCAACACGCATGAAAACGCCGCCTATGCGGCAGACCTCGTACACCCCGACGCTTCGCAAAACTGGCTTCTTGTCACATCCGCCTGGCATATGACGCGGGCGATGGCCTGTTTTCGCAAGGCAGGCTGGAATGTCGCGGCGGCACCGACAGGATACTTTACGACGGGTCAATACAGGCGGGCTTTTGCTTTCAGCTTCACCGAACAAATGCGCCTTCTGACCTATGCCATGCATGAATACATCGGCCTTGTTTATTACTATCTTATGGGAAGGACCGATGCGCTATGGCCAAGATAACGTCGCTATGCCTGTTTCTTTTTGCCCTCGTCTTTTCCGCCGCCTTTGCTCAAGCCGCTTCTCTTCGCACAAAATCGGGATCCGAATGGCTTCAGAACCTTCAAAGACAAGCCATGGAAAAAGGGATTTCCCCGCGCGTCGTGCATGAAGCGCTGGACGATTTCGAACCCAACCCGCGCGTCGTGAAATTGGACAGGAAACAGCCTGAATCGACGATTTCTTTCAAAACCTACCGGCGTCTTAATATTACGCCGTCGCGCATCAACAAAGGCGCGAGCCTTATGCGTCTTTACAAAAGCGAGCTTGCAGAGATCGAAAAACGCACGGGCGTGCCGCCTGAAATTATCGTCGCCCTGTGGGGAGCCGAAAGCAACTTCGGCAAGAACATGGGCAATTTTGAGGTCATCAATTCGCTGGCGACGCTGGCTTACGAAGGACGCCGCGCGACTTTTTTCCGCAACCAGCTTTTTGCCGCCTTGTATATTCTGGAGCGCGAAAACATGGCGCCGGAAGAGCTGCGCGGATCATGGGCGGGCGCCATGGGGCAATGCCAGTTCATGCCCTCGACCTATCTGAACTTTGCCGTTGACGAAAACGGCGACGGACGCAGCGACATCTGGGGCAGCACGCCCGACGTTCTTTCCTCCATCGCCAACTACCTGAGCGCGGAAGGATGGCGGCGCGATCTGATATGGGGGCACGAAGTCAAAGGCGGCGATATTGATAGCGACGAAGTCGGCCTTAAGCATTCCCTTTCTCTCAACGAATGGAGCCTTAAGGGAGTACGGGAAATAGACGGGTCGCCCCTGCCGCAGCGGGGCCTCAGGACATCGCTTCTTCAACCGGACGGAGAACACGGATACAGCTTCCTTGTCACCGACAATATCCGCGCGCTTCTAAGATGGAACAGGTCTACTTATTTTGTCCTCACCGTCGGTTTATTATCAAACGAAATCAAACAAGTTAACGCTAATTAGTCTGTGCAATATGGCCGACGATTGAGGCTTTTTGTTTTTCCTGTGTCCAATAATTAGTTTCATGCTAAGTGTGAAAAAGGATTTAATTATTACTTTTTTTAAAGCGCAATTATGAACGACGTTGCTAGAAAAATTTCTGAAGGCGAGGCGCCTGCTTTTCGGCAAATTCGTTTGCCGCCCAAAATGTCGAGAGAAGAACGACGTCAAAAGGCTCTTTCGGATTGGGCAAAATTCAAAACCGAGGAAGGGTCGGCTTCTCAGGACGTTTTCCACATCAACAAAATCGCTTCCGCCCTTCTCGGACAATTGGCTCTTGTCGGCGAAAATATTCCTGAAGCCGAAGTTGACGCCGCGGTCATAAGACTGAACCGCCTTTGCGCCGTCAAAAAAATCGAAAAGCTCAAATCGGCGATGACTTTCGTTTGTCATGTCCTGCCTGATAATAACGACGTTGTTTGGACTCGCGAGAGTT
>JBAZLX010000154.1:0-3874 GCA_041650075.1 Bdellovibrionales bacterium
AAGGTCTTGAATTGCCCGAAATGAAGACCCCTGTCCATATGTTTAATGTTTAGCGTGTGTAGGACGTCTCTGGCCGATAAGTACCATAACCATAACCAGAATTATAGCTGGGCGCTGCATAATTTGGATAGGGCAGGGTATACATCCCTTGCGCCGGATCTCCCGTTCCAGCCCCGGGCGTTCCAACCGTGGTTGTTTGCGGAAATTTGGTAACGCCGGGCGTTTGTCCTTGATTTAATTGGTCAATTTCCCCGTAACCCGTAGGTTCTTTGACAGAGGCAACAAAGAACAAGCCAAAGGGAGTTCCTGCCGCAACGCGAACGAGAGGCTTTGTCATATTAGCCTGTTGTTGGAAAAACTGCCCCGCGGTCCGAGACGCTTTTCCCAAGCCCTCATAAAGACCCTCATCAAGCCCTTTTTCCGCTTGAGTAGTAATGGTGGAGGTGGAGGACGTCACAACTTGAGATTCTGTATCTGCGAGAGCATCTCCCAGTCCTTCGAGGAAAGAGGCGGCGGCGGGAAGAACAACACGAGCAAAATAGCGTTCATCAACCTCGGTTGCCATACCCCCCAACGTTGTGTCCGGATCAAGCGCAATAGCATTAAGCGCATAATCTTTGCCTTTTTTGCCAGCGAGGGTGAATTTTAACACAAGATACTTTTCATAACCATTGAGGGTTTGGAAAGAACCAACTGCGCGGGCGCCCGCTAAGGGGCCTGAGACGATTTGAGCAAGAATGGGCCCCGGAACGTCGGAATTTGCTTCCGTCAAAAGTTGGGCATAGCTGACCGTACCTGCATTAACCACGATTTTTTGCACAGCCCGATGGGTTGCGGCGGCGTCAGCAGCGGCTTGTTTTTCGGCGTGTTCCTGCATCTCCTCTTTCACGGGGCCAACAACAGGGAGAACCTTCATGCTTTGCGGCGCCCAACTTGCCAAAAGCTGTTGCATTTGTCGTTGCATCGCTTGCGACAGCGAGGTGTCGAACTTTTCTGGTTGAAGTTGCTGCTGCTGAACCTGCTGTTGTTGCTGGGCTTGTTGCTGTTGTTGAACCTGCTTTTTCAGCCGCTCTGTTTCCGCCCTAAGCTCTTTTAAGGGGTCGTCTTTTTTTGACCCGTTTCCAAAACCGCTAACATCCGTTGGTTGTCCCAAGGGCGTTGGAATGGCGCTTCCTCCGCTCGCAATGGCTTGCTGTGCCCGCTCTGTATTAGCCAGCTCGGTTTGCTGGCGCATGTAAGGCGATGCGACACCGCCGGGGGCTTCATTAAGCGTAGGTGGGCGAGAAAGCCGGGTGTTCTCCGCCCCCGTTTTGCTTTCCCCGCCAAAAAAGTTGATAGCAGCGGCGCCAATCGCGAAAACAGCAACGATAAGAACCGTAAAACGAAAGAAAGGACTCGTGCGCCACGCCGCCGCCAGATTACCGGAGGAGGTTTTTTTCTGTTCCGAACCGTTTGCCGCAGTGGCCTCCGGTTCGAAAGCGTCTTCGTTGGGGTCGTTTTCAAAATCACTTGTCATGATCTTCGTCTCTCAAAATTTGGGCGCGAATAAGAGCGCCATTATCGGACATTAAAAGAACCGGCGCAGAACCAATCTCGTAAACGGACGTACCGTCAGCCGAGACGATGCTTGCATTCCATGCAGGGGACAGCAAAGTTAAAGGTGTCCGAACATATACTTTGTCGCCAACAGCCCAGGCTTTGCTGCGTGCATCGAGCCCGGCAATTTTTAAACGACTGGCGGCGTCTGGCGGGGCGTTTTCAAGAATCCTTGTTAACGTTTCATCCCCAGCTTCTAGCCGCGGGCGATTAATAATTTGAGGCTTTGCGTGCGGTCCAAGCTTGGCAATTCTTGCGTCATAGCGCAAATCAACGGTCGGCCCCCCCGAAGAGAGGCGAAAAATAACAGGGGTCGGTTGATCTTTAAGCAAGATTGATAAATCGCCCGTGCCTACGCGAGTAAGCGGGACAACGCGAACGATATGAGCACCATCTGGCCCTCCCTGCGTTGGCGAAACCTCAAAGTTTCCGCCGACACCGATATCCAAAATGGGCCAAGGTTCGCCCGTGACGTCAACGATGGAAAGAGTTGTAACATATCCCGAATTAAGATTGATTTGGGGGGGCTCAACGCCGGGATCGAGAGAAATTGTTGAAACGCGCGTTTGCCCTTTCGGGGTGCCTTCATAGGGCATTTGCGCCGCGTCCTGAGTCTCCTGAAGCCTTTTCATAAAAGTGCGAATTTGTTCAGGAGAAAGAGGAATCAGGCCTGTTGCAGCCCTATCGAAAGACTTGGCGTTGTGGTCCTGTTCTTTTTTGCGCAACTCATCTTCGGCAGAAGATTGTGCTTGAGCAGCCGCTTGCTCTGCTTGAGCGGCGAGCTGGTTGGGATCTGTTGAGAAAACAGGGGCAGGAGGGGGAGAGGGAATGTCAATGCCTGAAACGGTAGGTGCGGGAGTTGAAGATTCGGCGGAGGCGGCTACAGCCAAGGGCGTCTTTGCGCCAGCGCCGGTTTCATCCCCGACAGGAGCGGAGTCCGCAGCGTAAACAGACAGCGGTGTTCCTGATAGGGCGAGCAAGAAGCCGGCCACAAGAAGGCAACAGCGCCTCCGTTTTTTTCTCAAATCAAGAGGTACAAGAGGTATAGGGGTCAAAGAACGGCTCCGAAGAAGATGTCCTAGCTTTCCGAATCTTATTGTTTGACCACACGAAAGTTAATAGTAGGTTTATATCTGTGACATATCCGGGGTTTCCCCCACTTTTTGAGAGTAGCGAGGGGCTTAAAACCAGAAAAAGAGAGACTTCCGTTTTTTGTTTCCAAAAATTAACCAAAGGAGACGCCTATGGCTCAAATCCACGTCACGTTGCTTTATGCGGGCCTTCTGGGTCTTTTGCTGGTTATTCTGTCCTTTAATATGATGAAAAGCTGGGTGCGCGTAATTGGGCGGGGAGAACAGAATGACCCCGATTTGCGTCGCGCCGAAGCGCTGATCGGTAGCTTTACTGATTATGTTCCCCTTGCACTCCTTCTTGTTGTCGGGGTCGAGGTTTGCGGAGCGCCCGCTCCGGCGATTCATGTTCTGGGCGGAACTTTGGTTGTTGCTCGTTTTATGCATGCGTTTGGGAGCAACCGCTCTCGCGGAGCGGACGCGTTGCGGTTTCTCGGCGCACAGCTGACGTATTTGGTTCTTACCGTTGCAAGCTTTGGGTGTCTGTTTTTTTATGCGATGCCAACTCTTGTCGCGCCGCTTTAGTAAAGCGCTCACCAAGACCCCCCGCGCACCTGACTGGGGCGCAACAGCTTTTTGGGCGGAGGCGTAACGCTAGTTTTGCAGCAGGCGTCGCAACAGCTCGACGTCCTCACGGAAAGAAACGTCATAAGCGGAAAGCTCTTCAATTTTGCGGACGGCGTGAATAACGGTTGTGTGATCGCGTCCCCCGAATTTGCGGCCAATTTCCGGTAACGAGCGCGGGGTCAGCTGTTTTGCCAGATACATTGCAACTTGCCTTGGCCGCGCAACGGCACGAGACCTGCGTGCGGAATGCATGTCGGCAACTCGAACGTTGTAATGCTCGGCAACCTTCTTTTGAATTTCGTCAATGGTGATGCGATGTTCCGACGCGCGAAGCAAGTCGGACAAAACTTCTTGCGTCATTTCGAGAGAAATCGTACGCCCGACAAGCTGAGCGTGGGCGACAATGCGATTAAGCCCGCCCTCTAACTCGCGAACATTCGACGATATCTTGTGGGCAAGAAACTCTAAAACCTTGTCCGGAACGGGACACCCAAGCTTTTCAGCCTTGGCATGCAAGATTCCGAGGCGCAGTTCGTAAGTAACGGCATGCAAATCGGCAACCAGGCCCCAGCCAAGGCGCG
>JBAZLX010000155.1:0-3861 GCA_041650075.1 Bdellovibrionales bacterium
TAAAAAGAACTATCCGACGCTTCCACCAGCCGGGTGCTACTGTCCGGTTCCCGAGCTTTTCGAAATAGACGTCGTTGCCGACACGCCGGACAGATCAATGGGCGTGCGGTTGGCCGCCGTCAGAGCGCCCGTCATGATCTGGCGTTCCATCAAAAGGCTTTGCTCGAATCTTTCCGCATCGGCCAGCGCCATCGCCATAAGCTGAGCCCTTACAGCCGCGCCAAGCGTGTTCAAATACGAAACGTATTCGGGCGAATCCATCCTATAGGCCATATCGAACCGCGCTTTCAAGGTACTGCGACCTTCCGACTGACAGGTCATTTTGGTCTCTTTGTCGATTACATGCCTGACCGAATAATCCTCTTCGCAACGTTCGGCCTGCGCTTTGTTGCGAGTCTCGGAAACGGCCTTCGGATAAGCCACGCGTTCTTCAAAGAAATGCCAGCAGTTGGCCGTCAGTTTGCTGTCGAGCGCTTCCTGATTGGCCATCATATTGGAAATCTGCATGGCGGTGGTGGAATTGGCCGAGGAAGGCGCGTTCGAGAAAGCATAAAGCGAAATGTTCTGGCAGAAACCAGCTGCGGCATAAATCGGATAATATTTTTCGTTTGCCACCGGATTCTTAAATCTTACGTATGTTTCGCCCGCCCCCGTTTCAGGCGGTTTCATTTCTTCCGGAGCGACATACTGCAAGGGCCCCAGCAATGCTTCGAGCGTGCGGTCGCGGCGCACGTAAGTGTCGTTTTGCTCCGCGCAGTCCAGATTGCTCGTTGTTTTGGCGCTGGCAATAAACCTGCCCTCAGGATCGGGAGCCTTAACGGGATTAAGCTTGTTTTGGCATCTGTATCTGAAAACGGCTCCGAGTTGCGTCGAGTTGGGCGGATCTATAAATCTCGCCGTCGCGCTTTTCTGAGCCTGTGTCGCGTTAGAAACCACGTCCGTTCCCGACTTGCCGAGACCCGTGGCTTTATCCATCACAGGCTCTTGTATCAGGGCGCCCTGCTTCGTATCAACGTTGTAGGTTTTGCCGATATATTCTTCGCTGGCGCTGGAGCCTAAAAAGGCATTGTGCAGAATCGTGTTCGTATTGAAAAACTGGGTCTGCGTCCCCTTTCCTTCGGTAGACGTAACCTTTCCGAACGGAAGAGCGCCCGCTGTCGAATAGGGCCCGCCGAGTTCGTACACGACCTGCGAAATCATGCTGTTGGTGTTCCAGTCGGGTGAACCGTCCTTTCCTCCGCCCAAAAGATAATTGGTGTTGTACTTGTCGCTAACGCCTACCCCGCCGGGAAGATAACGGGAATTCCCATTGATATAAAATTGTATTTCGCTCAGGTTTTGATTGAGCTCATCGTCTTTTTCCACGTCCTGAACATAAATGGACTGAGCCGACGCGCCCGATGGAAAAGAGACGAGCAAAAGTTCGGCTAACGCCAGAACGGATAACATCGTCTTGTCTCTATTCTTCATGAACGGCTCCCCTAAAAAAAACGAGACCGAGAAAAGGAAAATCACGCGAGGCAGGCATCTTGAATGCCTGTCCTACCATCAAGGTGATTCTCTGTCATTTTATATTATCCGGAAAAATGGTTATCCCTGTCTTAATTGCCGCCCTTTTTCGGTAATTTTCCGCCAAAAAATTTCCTTGAAAATCAAAAGACTGGCGTTATGTTCCCGTCCGTTCCGTTTGCGGAATACGCAGGGATTTCTCCTTGTCAATATGTGTTTTTTAAGTTATAGTTAACGTGTAGGTAACGGTGCGTCCTGCACGCGAAGGTCTGTGCAGGTTCTTCTTATTTTTGTTCCTCTTGCGAGTGTTTTAAAATAACGAGGCAGATGCAATGGCAGGAACCGTAAGCGTCGTCAGTTCGTCCGTAGCAGCCCCCGGCTACGTGAGCGCGTCGGCCGTCACCGCACAAGAAACTCCGGTTTCCGCGGCTGCCTCGGCCGCCTCTGTTCGAAATCCGCAGATTATTCAGGATCCCATGGCGGGATATATTACGCAGTACGTCAATGTCGCCAGCGGACAAGTTCTTTCGCAGGCTCCTTCGGCAAGGGCTGTCGCCTATTTGCGTCAGGGACTGACGGCAAGCGGCATGCCCAAACAAACGAACGAATCCGTCACCACGACGGCGTGAGTTTGTTATTCCCTTAAAATTTCCGGCGGCGGTCGCGTGTTTTTTTATGCGCGGCGTCGTTATCTGACGGTCGTCGTCGGCTGCGCATCAAGCGGAACGGGCGTCTGATTGGCCGATGTGCTTAAGGCGCTGCCTTTCTCGGTCATAAAATCCAATTCCTTTTCGAGCCCCAAAGAATGAATGGCCTCGCGAAGAGCCGCCAACGTCTCCCTGTCCCTTTGAATGGCGTCTATTTGCTGTTTTTTATAAGCCTCCAAAGCGGCGCAGGCAGCGGCTTCTTCAGGCGTTTTCGACTCTTTCTTTTTGATTTCCGCCATCTGCCTCAGCAAGTCGTGACCCTTTTCCGGCGCCGATTTCAAAGCCGGGCTCGGAGGGGGCGGGATATTGCGCGCAGGCAAAAAACTCATGCGGATATTAAGCGGCGGATATTCAAGATCTTCGTCTTCCTGTTGCTGCGCCAAAAGGTTTTTCGCGGAAGGCGTTTTCCACTTTGCCTCTGGCGGATTTGTTCCGGCTTGCAAAGAAGAAGCAAAAAGGCGAATTTTTTTGTCCTCTGTTTCCTGCGTTGACGTTGTGCGCAACTCATATCCCTTGTTCATTCCCGGCATGGCGGGCATTAAAAATTCCGTCGCGGCCGCGCTCGACGCCAAAGGCGTCGCAACGGCAGGCGGCGCAATCTGAACTTCGGCAACGAAAGGTTGTTCTTTCTGTTCCTCGTCGGCAACGCTTGCTTCGGGTTCGATTATGTTGCGGCGAACGTTTTCGTTATAGGTTTTGGACGACATCCATCGGCCCGCCTCGAACTGAAAAGGATCTTCCATAGACAACGCCGGAGAAGGAAAGCCAAAGCACACGGCAGCAACGGCCAGCGCCAGAACGCTACCGATCGGATGTTTTGCCTTCAATGTCATGCGCGCGCGCATTTTCAAATTATCCCCTAAACTTCGGGCATAATTCGAATTTTACGCCAACAAGCCTAAAAAAGTCTGAATGCAGCCGTTATTCGTAAACAAAAGGTTACGAAAGCGCCCTTGATAATACAGCGCTTAAGCGCTCGCTGAAGGAGGACGCGTCGGACAGAGTGTCCCCATCCAGAAGCCTAGCCTGATCAAACAAAATCCAGACAATATCCTTAAGGCTGTCGGACGCTCCCTTTTCCTTGGCGCGTTTGGACAGTTGCGCGATCAAGGGGTGGTCGGGATTCACCTCAAGGATGCGCTTTGAAGGCGTCCTGATCTGGTTGTGTTGTTTTAAAAAGCGTTCGAGATGAATATCCAGATCGCCTTCGTCCGCCGACAGGCAAACGGGGGACGACGTCAGTTTGTCCGAGGCGCGCACATCCTTGACCGCGTCGCCGAGCGTCAGCTTGATAAGCGCGATCAGATCAGTCGGCGCTTCGGCTGGTTCTTCTTTTTTCTTTTCCTTGTCGCCTTCGATTTTGCCCAAGTCCTCGCCCGAGCGGGTCACCGACTTGAACGCCTTGCCTTCGAATTTTTCCAAAGCGCCGGGCCAGAAATCGTCAACCGTTTCCGTCAGAAGAAGAACCTCGACGCCTTTGGATTTAAACCCTTCGATATGAGGGTTGCGCTGAAGCTTGTCGACGCTTTCGCCGCAGATATAGAAAATGGACTCCTGCCCTTTCTTCATCCGCTTGACGTAGTCGGCCAAGGACGTCAACCCTTCGACCGCCGTCGAGCGGCACCGCACGAGCTTCGCGATTTCG
>JBAZLX010000156.1:0-3840 GCA_041650075.1 Bdellovibrionales bacterium
AAGGAAACGATAGCCCGCGCCCTTCATAATGCGTCTAAACGCGTCGAAGGGCCGTTTGTCGTTATCAATTGCGGCGCAATGGATTCCGAGCATCTCGAGCTGGAGCTTTTCGGGACGGAGCATGGCGCAGGCGGCGGAAGCCGGAAGATCGGCTTGTTCGAACAGGCGCACGGCGGCACGCTTTATCTTGACGAAGTCGGCGATATGCCGCTTGAAACGCAAAGCAAGCTCGTTCGTCTTTTGCAAGAGCAGGTCTTTACCCGCATCGGCGGAACGACCCGCGTCGAGGTTGACGTTCGCGTCATTGCGAGCAGCAGCAGCGATTTGCAGGCGGACATGCAGGCAGGGACGATACGCCAGGATTTGTATTATCGCCTGAGCGTCGTGCCGATCAAGATTCCGGCGCTTTCCGAACGGCGCGACGATATTCCCGTCATTGCCAGCCATTTTCTGGCGCGCGCAGCCGAAACGTCGGGCACGCCTCTTCGCACGTTGGGCGAGGATGCCATGGCGGCTCTTCAATCCTATGACTGGCCGGGCAATGTGCGGCAACTTCGCAATGCGATGGAATGGCTTTTGATCATGGCTCAGGGCAATCCGGCGGAGCCTATTCGCGCCGACATGCTGCCTCCCGAAATCACGTCTGCCGCGCCCGGCGTTTTGCGTTGGGAAAAAGGCGGCGAGATCATGAAATTGCCTCTGCGCGACGCGCGCGAAATGTTCGAACGCGAGTATCTTTTGGCGCAAGTGACGCGTTTCGGCGGCAATATCTCGCGTACGGCGGGATTTATCGGGATGGAAAGATCGGCGTTGCACCGTAAACTGAAACTGCTGGGCGTTCATGGCAGCAGCAATGAAAACCATGCCATTGTGTCGGAAAATATAAACTGATGAAAAATACTTTACCTCGAGCCGTTATTTTTGATTGGGATAATACGCTTGTTGACAGTTGGGGTGCGATTGCAGAAGCCATCAATTTTGTTCGCGCCAAGTACGGCCTTAGCGTCTGGAACCGTAACGAGATACTTATGCACTGCACGCGCTCGGCGCGGGAAAGCTTTCCGGACTGGTTCGGCGACAAGTGGCGCGATGCTTGGCAGGACTATTACGCATCCTTTATGGAAATTCGCAAACGCATGGGGATAAACGAATCCTTGGGCGCATCGGAGCTTTTGATGTGGCTCCAGTCAAAAGAGATCCCGGCGGTTGTCGTCAGCAATAAATCGGGCGAACATTTGCGATATGAGGCGCATCACCTCGGGTGGGACAAGTATTTTGCTGCTGTCGTCGGCGCTCATGACGCGCCATTCGACAAACCGGCGCGCGAACATGCCGATCGCGCCCTGCTTTTAGCCGGATTGAACGGCGGAACGGACGTCTGGTTTATAGGCGACAGCGAGACCGATGTTCTTTGCGCCCGCAATTCCGGATGCACGCCGGTTCTGGTCGGCACCGGCGAAGACGCGAAAAGGCTTGGCGTAGATATATATTTTCCTGATTGCAAGGCGATTTTGGAACACTTGAAGAGCCTCTGAAATACGGCTATCAACACTGTATGAAGCAAAAAGATACCCTGACCGCCGGCTTTCTGAGGCATTTATGCGAACACAAGGAAGCCGCGACCGTTTTTTTGCTCAACGGCGTTAAACTGCAGGGCATCATTACGGCTTTTGACGAAACGTCTTTGCTTTTAAGGCGCGAAGATCACGAGCAGTTGGTTTTTAAACACGCGATTTCGACTATTATGCCACACGACAAAGTGCAACTTTTTGAAGGCGGCGAAGCCAAAGCGTGACGCAAGCGTACACAGATATTTCTGGCGTCCGGCATAATGAACGTGCTCTGGTGCTGAATCCCGTTCTAAAATCCGAAAGAGCCGAAGACGACAACGATGCGGCTCTTCAGGAAATTGTCGATCTTGCCAGAGCCATTGATTTGGCCGTGGTTTGCGGCGCGACGCTGTTTCTGACTAAAACGGTTCCTGCGACGCTTTTGGGCTCTGGGCAAGTCGAAGAATTCGCCAATCTGGTTAAGCATCAAAATATCGTCATTGTCGTCGTCAATCATACTTTGACGCCTGTTCAGCAAAGAAATCTGGAGCGCGCCTTTAATTGCAAGGTTATTGACCGCGTCGGCATCATTCTTGAGATATTCGGTGCCCGCGCCAAAACAAGCGAGGGAAAGCTGCAGGTCGAACTTGCCGCCCTCAACTACCAGAAATCGAGGCTTGTGCGTTCGTGGACGCATTTGGAAAGGCAACGGGGCGGGTTCGGTTTTATGGGCGGGCCGGGGGAAACCCAGCTTGAAACGGATCGCCGGATTATTACGGATCGCATCGCGCGTCTTAAAAAAGAGCTTGAAAAAGTCCGCCGTACGCGCGGGCTAAGCCGCGAAGCGCGGCACCGCGCCGAGCATCCGACGGTGGCGTTGGTCGGTTATACCAATGCAGGTAAATCTACGTTGTTTAACCGCCTGACGGGGGCGGAAGTCTTGGTCAAAGACATGTTGTTTGCGACGCTCGACCCTACCATGCGCGGCATGAAGCTTCCTAACGGGCGCGAAGTCATCGTTTCAGACACCGTGGGCTTTATTTCCGATCTGCCGACCCATCTGATCGAGGCTTTTCGCGCCACGTTAGAGGAGGTTCTTCAGGCTGATGTCATCCTGCACGTTCGCGATATTTCTCATCCGGACGCCAAGGGGCAGCGCGACGCCGTTATGGATGTTCTGGCCGATCTGGGCATTGCCGTGGATGACGAAAGGATAATTGAAGTGCTCAACAAAATTGACCTACTCCCGTCTGCGCAGGAAATCCCCTATGTTGCGTCTTCGGGCGGCTTCGGACATGGTGCCAGAGGCGGCAAAGTCGGCATTTCGGCTTTGACGGGCGAGGGCGTTCCCGACTTGCTGGATTTGATTGAAAAACGAGTGTCCTCGCGCGCCAAGACCTATGATATTAAACTACCGCTTTCCGATGGAGCGGCTTTGTCGTGGCTTCATGCGCACGGCAAGATCGTCAAGCGCCGCGATTCGAAGACGCATGCGACCCTCAAGGTTGACCTGGAGAAAGCCGACTACGGGAGATTTCAGAGCAAATTCAAAAAAAAGAGCTAGCCTTTATTCATTTTTAATTCCAAATTAGATAGAAATCTTCCCCGCCTCTCGTTTCGCAAAGCTTTCTTTAGAACATCAGTATGAAAACGACCAATCTTGCCGCCGTGCAAAACATTATTGAGGATGTCGCCGCGACCGAGATCATGCCGCGTTTTCGTAAATTGGAGCAGGGCGATATTGAGACAAAAGCCGATAATGAGATAGTGACGGTGGCCGATAGGGCTGCGGAAGACGCTCTCATGAAGCGCCTTTCGGATATTCTGCCGGGGAGCGTTATCGTTGCCGAAGAGTTTTTCGACCACAACCCGGGCATTCTTTCGCGTTTTGACGGCGAAAACGACGTTTGGGTTATTGATCCTATTGACGGCACGTGGAATTTTACCCAAGGAAGACGGGAATTCGGCGTGATGGTTGCCTGCGTACGCCGCAGGGAAACCATTGCAGCATGGATTCATGACCCCAATACGGGGCATACGCTGTCGGCAGAGAAGGGCGGCGGCGTCTGGTTGAACGGCAATAAAATGCGGCTTGCGGGGAGCGATCCGGACTATTCAAGGCTTATGATCGTCGGGTCGCGCCTTAAAAGCATCGTTACCAAACCCCAGCTTGCTTATGTCATTGCGGCCTTGCCTGCTCTGGCAATAGGCTCTGCCGTTGCGTTCGATTATGCGCGATTGTTTGTGGGCGAGGTTAATTTTGCCAACAGCACGGCGCCACGGGCGACGT
>JBAZLX010000157.1:0-3823 GCA_041650075.1 Bdellovibrionales bacterium
TATCGAGGAAAAATTCTTCGACGATCATTTCGCAACCTCCTTCGCAAGAGGCAGGATTTCCTCGACGCACGCCGCCATCGTCTTTGAAGCGCGGCAGACGGCGTCGGTCATGTAATAATTATCTATCACCGGCGTAAACGGAACGTTCGTCACGTTGCCCGGAAAACCGAATTCCAGCCGAACGGCCTTGGAGACGCGCCCGATGTCGGCAAGCTGCGGCGCTTTTTCGAACATCTTTTCGCGCAATTGCGCGATCGTGTCGAAAGGTAAGGGCGTCCCCCATACTTGCGAAAAGGCACGGATGATTTTCCAGTCCTCGCGCGCATCGCCGGGAGGAAAAGTCGCCTGAAGCGCCAGTTGAGGGCGGCCTTCGGTATTGACATAGATGCCCGTTTTCTCGGTATAGGCTGCTCCGGGCAAAATTACGTCGGCGCGTTCCGCTCCGTTGTCGCCGTGATGCCCCTGATAGACGACAAACGTATTGCCGAGATTTTTGAGATCGCATTCGTCCGCACCCAGAAGCCAGAGCGCATCCATCTTGCCTTTGAGAATATCGCGCGTCCCCGACCCGCTTCTTTGCGGTAAAAAGCCCAAATCCAGGCCGCCGACGCGCGACGCCGCATTTTGAAGGACGTTGAAGCCGTTCCAATCTTCACGTATTGCATTAAAATGCTCTGCTAATTCTCTGACAGTCCTATGTAAAGCGGCTCCGTCCGAACGCATCAGGGCTCCTGCCCCGAGGATAAACATCGGCTTCTTCGCCTCGGCTAAAATCGGCGCAAAATCGCCCGCGCCTGCCAAAAGATCAACAAGGGCTTGCGACGTATTTCCCAAGTACTTGAACGGATAACCAAGGTCGGTCGGCGCGCCGACAAGGCCGATGCGGCAACCGCCCATCAGCCATCTTTTACGGATGCGCGCGTTGACGATCGTCGCTTCGCGGCGGGGATCGGTTCCGATAAGAAGAATGGCATCCGCCTCTTCGATACCGGCAATTTTGCTGTTCATAATATAAGCCGCGCGCGTACTGACATCGTACGTTGCGCCATCCTGTCGGCAATCAATGTTGGGCGAGCCTATCGCATCCATCAAACTTTTGAGCGCGAACATGGATTCGCAATCAACAAGATTTCCGGCCAACGCCGCGACGCGAGAAGCCGGAGCTGCATGAATTTTGTCCGAAATCAGCGCAAACGCTTCGTCCCACGATGCAGGAACGAGCTTCCCTTCTTTCCTTATATAGGGACGATCGAGCCGCTGGCATTTCAAGCCGTCAACGGCAAACCTCGTTTTGTCGCCGATCCATTCCTCGTTCACCGCCTCGTTAAGGCGCGGCAGAATGCGCATGACTTCGTTGCCGCGCGTATCAACGCGGATATTGGAACCGACCGCATCGAGCACGTCTATCGTTTCGGTCTTCTGATATTCCCATGGGCGTCCCGCAAAAGCCGCAGGCTTGCCGGTCAGAGCGCCCGTCGGGCATATATCAATAAGATTGCCCTGCATTTCGGATGTCAGAACGCGACCGCTGTGCGTGCCGATCTCAAGATCTTCGCCTCTTCCCATGCCGCCAAGTTCCGGCGTTCCGCAAACCTCATCAAGAAAACGGACGCAGCGCGTGCAGTGGATGCAGCGCGTCATCGCCGTCTTGATAAGGGGCCCGAGTTCTTTCTCAGGCACGGCGCGTTTGTCGCCGATATATCGGCCGCATGAGCATCCGTACGCCACGGCTTGGTCCTGAAGGTCGCATTCGCCGCCCTTATCGCAGATGGGGCAGTCGAGAGGATGGTTGATGAGCATAAGTTCCATCACGCCTTCGCGCGCGGCTCTCACCATCGGCGAGTTCGTATATATGACCATGCCTTCCGCGCACGGCTCGGTGCATGAGGAAACCGGCTTTGGCCTTTTTTCGACTTCGACAAGGCACATGCGGCAACTGCCCGCTATGCTGAGTTTGTCATGATAGCAGAAATGAGGAATCTCGATACCGATCTGCTCGCAGGCCTGAAGGATGCTCGTCCCCGGCGCGACCTCATATTCCATGCCATCAATGACGACTTTAGGCATGCGGAACCTCCGTTACCCGGATTCCGTCCGTCAATCGGACAACCGCGGGAGGATTACGCCGTGTCGCAATCAACGCCTGAGGAATCGGTATGTTGTTGGCCCTGTACATTGAGGCAAGCGCTTCTTCGAGCGTCGGTTCGATACAGTTGACATTCGCCCACGATTCCTTCCGGCGATGCCATTTATTGTCGTCGAGCTTTTGAAAAAAGACGTAGTACGCCTTGCGTTTATCCAATCCAATAAAGTCGCTCCAAACCAAATGAGCGCGCGCAAACGCTTCCAGTAAATCTATTTCGGATTGTGTGTAATTCTTTTCTTCCCCGATCACGCAAACAAGCGACGACATGCGATACATTTTGCGGGGCGCCTTCGTTTCGTCGGGAATAAAATGCAGTATTGTCATGCGGCCTTCACTTTCTTGCGATAAGCTTCGATACGCTCGATCATCTGCGGCCTGAAGTGGCGGATCAGCCCTTGCACCGGGCCTACCGCGCCGTCGGCAAACGCGCAGATCGTGCGGCCTTCGATTTCTTTCGTCACGTCGAGCAACGCGTCTATGTCGTCAACCGTCGCGCGACCTTCCGTCATCCGCAACATCGTGCGCCATATCCACCCCATGCCCTCGCGGCACGGCGTGCACTGGCCGCAGCTCTCGCGCTTGTAAAAGGCGCTAAGACGCGTGACGGCTTCGATAATATCCGCAGACCTGTCCATCACGATCACGCCAGCCGTGCCGAGGCTTGACTGAACCTCGCGCAAAGCGTCGAAGTCCATCAAGACCGTGTCACAGATGTCTTTGGGAAGAAGCGGCGTCGAAGAGCCGCCCGGAATAACCGCGAGCAGATTGTCCCACCCGCCGCGCACACCGCCTGCGTATTTTTCAATAAGCTCTTTCAACGGAAGGCTCATCGCTTCCTCGACGTTGCAGGGCTTGTTGACGTGTCCCGAAATACAAAACAGTTTCGTGCCGCTGTTGTTGGCGCGCCCGAAACTCGTGAACCATCCGGGGCCGCGGCGAAGAATTTCCGGTATCACCGAGATCGTTTCGACGTTGTTGATCGTCGTCGGGCAACCGTAGAGCCCCGCCTGCGCCGGAAACGGCGGCTTGTTGCGAGGCTGGCCTTTTTTGCCTTCGAGGCTTTCCATCAGCGCGGTTTCTTCGCCGCAAATATAAGCCCCTGCTCCGCGATGCAGATAAACGTCGCACGTCCAGCCCGACCCTGCCGCGTTTTTGCCGAGTTGGCCGTAAGTGTACGCCTCGTCAATCGCCTGCTGCACGATTTGGGCTTCGTTATAAAATTCGCCGCGAATGTAGATATAGACGACGTGCGCGCCTATCGCATAAGCCGCGATCAACGCGCCTTCGAGCAGCCGGTGAGGATCGTTGCGCAAAATATCGCGGTCTTTACATGTGCCGGGTTCGGATTCGTCCGCATTAATCACAAGATAAAGGGGTTTGTCCGAAGCGCGGGGCATAAACGACCATTTGACGCCGGTCGGAAATCCCGCGCCGCCGCGTCCGCGCAAGTTCGACGCTTTAACGTCTTCGATAATCTTGACCGCGCCTTTCTTGATAAGATCGGCCGTGTTGTCCCATACGCCGCGACGACGCGCAGCCGCGAGGTTCCAGCTTTCGAAGCCGTAGAGATTGGTGAAGATGCGGTCTCTATCGGTAAGCATTCACGCTTTCTCCTTAAGACTTGTCGAACCGCCTTCGGCACACGACCCGCGCCGTCCCGTTTGCGACCCCGCTGCC
>JBAZLX010000158.1:0-3783 GCA_041650075.1 Bdellovibrionales bacterium
GGGCCGCAGGCTCGGCGATCAAAGAGTAGGGCAAATCAGATAAACGGATCATAAGCCCATTGAAGCAAAGCCTGTCTTTGTCTCGGTCGGCATTTCAAGTCGCCGCGTTTGCAATGCGCCTTGATTTGTCCCGCGTGGCGGGCGAAGGCGCGCCAGCGCTTGATTTGCCACGCGTCAATGTCGGGCAGGCGGCGACCCAGATAATAGCGGCAGTACCATTGAAACCAGCCGCGCGGGTCGGGGCCGCGGATCCAGCCCTTGTCTTGCCAGACATAAAGGGGCTGCCGGCTTTTGATTCTAAAGAAATTGAGAGAGGGGTCGGCAACAGGGCTGATTTTTGCTTTGGCAAACCAGTCTTTGGGAAATTCGCGGCGGCAGTCGTTGCAGTACTTTCCTTCGAAGACGCCGAGCGCGAGCATTTCTTTCGGCGAAAAATGCGGCATAAAGGAAGGATCGAAATTCTTCCCCGCAGCTTCGGCCAGAACGTAAGCGTAGCCGGACTGCATATCGTCGTTAACATGAATGGTTGAATGCACGCGAAAAGACATGGTTCTAAAAGACTATCGCGCAAAACAACGAAGCAAAAGAGAGAATACACAAGGATGAAAGACAGGACTAAACGGGAAGCAATAAAAAAGGGAGCCAACAGGCTCCCTCTCTTATTCGTTATAGCGGATTTTACTTCGAGCGCTTGCGGCGCAGCGCAGCAAAACCGACCAACGCCGTGCCAAATAGAGGCAAAGCAGCAGGAAGCGGCACGGCAGAAGGCGCTTCAGAGGCCGAGATGTTCAGGCTGATGCTGTCCAGATAAAACCTCGACTGGGAATAACCGCCCCATGGGCTCAGATCGCTCCACCAAAAGGTCACAAGGGCAGTAACGTTAAAATCTATTGATTGGTTGGCAATCAGGGAATTAATGGCGTCAGCGCCCAGATTGTAATGCAGCGTAACGAAGTTCCCGTCGAGGTCATAGTTGCTCTCCACCGTGGATCCGTTGATGGAAATATCAACACGGGGGTCGTAATACCACGAATAACCTTTAGCGTTCGTCATGGTTTCCTTCCCGCTGATTGTGAAATCCATTGATGCGGAGCTGATTGTCGAAAAGTAATCATCGGGGGAAACAGAACCGACCGCGCTTCCTAATTCTTGCGTGCTGTCGAAATCAACGGTGTAAGTTGCTGCTTGGGCGACGCCTGAGTATCCGATGGCTGATGCCAGAACGGCGGTACAGAACAGTTTGTTATTCATTTTTCTTTCCTTTTATGTGCGAGGCCTTGCGACCGGTTAATTGTTTCAAACATCTATCGCTTGTTTGCAAAAGTCAGCCTGACTTTCTTTTCTCACTCAATCTGTGAAGGGCCGTAGCTTTTGGTTCCGACCCAGGGGCGGTAGTCTATTTTCGAAATTAATGTTTTGCAACCAATTTATCGGTTTTCAGCAAAAAAGATTCCGGAAGCTCATCCGTTTTTCGCGAAAAGGTGGTTAATTCACCAACGACTCAAGGACTGAAATTAAAACGCGGGATTTAATTGCAGGCGCAAGGCGTATTCTTCCCATTTGTGTTGGTTTTAAATGGAGCTTCGGTTGGTTTCGAAGCATATCCCTTTGTTTCACGGCAATAAGGCGATCATCCGGCTGCTTGATTTTGCGCGATCTGCTGCGCCAGAAAAGCGGCATGTGCCTGTTGGAGTTGTTCAAGCTGCGCATAACGCGGGTCGTTTATCATGGCTTTGGTGTCAACCGTCGCTTTGGGTTGCGGCACGGATTCAAAGGCGCTTTGGGTCATGGCCGAAGAAGCTTTAACAATCTGACCATGCAAAGACTCGGCGAGTTTTTCTGCACGGGTCTGCGCCAACAAAGGGCCGCTCGTAACGCCAGCGCTTGCATCCGCTTTGTTTATAGCTTGTGTACAGGCGCCTGCCATGGCGTTCGACGTTTCCAGCCAGCCGTGATTGTCAATTTGCGCGACAACCTTTCCGTTTACAACGATGCTTGCATACTTCGCGTAGGTGGGATTGCCTGAAGTGTCCGGGAAGGACGTATAATCCATCTCTAACATGGTCTGGTTGGCCTTCATAATCTGCTGGAAAAGATCGTCCGGCGCTTCGGCCAGAGAAACGGGCTTCAGCACGTCTTGAAGGGCGCGAACGGAAGACAGATTGATGCGGTAAGCGGTCTCGGCCATAGGCAAAAACTCCCCATTAGTAAAGGTTCGACTAAGAGCCATGCAAACCATATGCCGAAAGAGGCGGAGATATTCGGCAAAATGGCCTTGCGCCTCGAAAAGGCGTTTGGCGTTAAAATGGACACCCTCATGCGGATGCAGTCGAACTACGACATCGCCAAAACACGCAGCCGCGAGAAGGAAATCAAGGGCATCCGCCGCTTTCGGCATTCCGATACGGTTTCGTCAAACGAGGGGTGTTTTGTGTAGGGGGGGGCGTTAAAAGATGCTCCGGTATCAATGGTGGAGCGGGGGTAAATGAAACGAGATTCAATCGAGATAACTTATCGCGGTTCAGTATTTTATGAAGGGGGGATATCAAAACATCTACCAAAAGACAGATCGCAAAAAAGAATACGTTCAAACCCAGTACTCGCAAGGGCTGAGCCAAAGCCTTTCGGCGTCCAATGAAAAAACTGAGAAGCCTGTGCTGGCCTTGCAGTAATCAGAAGCCAATTACAGGGGATTTTTTTGCTATAAGAGCTTTTTCTCTTTTCCTCTTTTTCTAAAATTCTTTTTCTTAATGCCTCAACCATATCTTCATTAGAACAGTAAAGTTCTGGGCGCCACGCCGAATCCTTAAAGCACGCATCACTTGGGTATCGAGAAATTCTAACACTTTTTATTTGTGTGAGACGAGCTCTTTCAAAAACAGGATTGTAATGGATTCCATCAGGCGTTTTTGCACAAAAAGCAGCTAAACTTTCTCCTAAATCCTTAGGGGTTTTTTTCGTTTTTCCTTTTTCGAAGGTGGGATAAATAGAAGATGGTGGGCCCTTGTAATTTTTTGCTGCCCAGCCCGTCACGCTGTTTGCAAAATGTTGCAGCTTTTGAATTCCATCATCTATGAATAAATCGGTGTGCTCCAGCCCTATCTTCTTGCCATTATATTTTATGATAGCATCCGGACATGGCGGGCTTGGCTGATCTTCGATTTCCGCTTGTATTTGGGCTATTTTGAATGATCTTTCAATTAATGTCTTTTCTTCTCTTTTTTGATGATCGGAGTTGTTTTTCGAGCGGCTCTGTTTAGACATGATTTAAAGGCTTCCCTTTATCGCCCAATATACAGCCACAACGCTTGTCTGTGGAGATTTCTCTCGCATGAACGAAACAACGCTAATCTAGCGCCGATTAATACAACCGGTAAGCAGTTTCGATTACAAACTTAAGAAATGTGAATCATGGAAATTCATGCACTTGAGCCTCTGAACATGACGACAAAATGTTCAGAGGTTGTTCCGAAAGGATTGGCGGGGAGGGCTTGTTCCGCGCTGTCGCGCGGGATGGGATTTCTTTGCCGCGCGTCGGCAAAGATGCCGCCGCTCGCAAAGTGGCAATTTTTTAGTCGCGCCTGCGCCCTTTGGGCTTGTCGCTCCTAAAAATTGTCGAACCCGGCGGGTCGTTCACCGCACCCCCATCCGCCAATAAAAAAGCCCCCAATTGGGGGCTTCTTTAATGGCGGAGAGGATGGGATTTCTTTGCCGCGCGTCGGCAAAGATGCCGCCGCTCGCAAAGTGGCAATTTTTTAGTCGCGCCTGCGCCCTTTGGGCTTG
>JBAZLX010000159.1:0-3770 GCA_041650075.1 Bdellovibrionales bacterium
TAACGCAATCATGACGCTCGCTAAAAGAAGGAACGAGAAGGTTATTCCTGCTGCCGTAACAAGAAAGCTTTGCCTCACCCTCCCCTTATCGCCCCCGCCGTGACTGACGACGCTGACAATCTTGAGAGATAAAACAGGAAGCACGCACGGCATCAGATTCAAAATAAAGCCGCCGAGAAGCGCAAACAACAAAGCAAGTTTAAACTCGACCTTGGGAGGAATAAAAACATCCGGCGCTATCGTAGCGGAAGACGTTACAGCCTTGATCTCCGTCGCCCGATCGCCGTTGACGATTGTCAGCGTCAGAGGAAGTTTGGCCAAACTTACATCTTGGGGAAGCGTATCAATGGGTCTGACCTTAAGCGTCGCAACGTGTCCGGACGGCTCAATAACAACCTCTGGCGCGCCAAAACCTATGTTTTTATCATTCTCGATAAATATGTCCGGCTGAGCCATCGCCTCGCGCGTCGAAATCGTAAATATCAGGCTTTCTCCGTCGCTTATGACGCTTTTCAAGAGTATGCCCGCGTCTTCCGGATCGGACGGCAGTTTTTCTTTTGCGGCATTCAACGATTCAGCATTGGGACTTGGATCGGCGCCTCCAATGGGAAGAGCCAACGCCAAATCATAGTGTTTCGGTATACAAATCGAACGACAAAGCAGCAGGTCAATCCCGGCCTCTGCTTTCAAAGCTTTTCCCGCTTTCAGCAGCGTCGCATCAATGGGGAAAACGATATGCTCTTGGTATCCTATCGTCTCAAGCCCGAAAAAAACGTAGCGGCGGGGCGCAGGATAAGACAGCGTCGCGGCTTGAAGATTTCCTTCTTCCGTCTGGCTGCGGCTCCAGTCGAGTTGCGGCGGCAATCCCGTCGAACCGGGGGAACGCCAATAAGTGTGCCACCCTCGCGCAAGTTTGACCTCAAGCCCCAGCGGAACGGCAGCATCGCTTCCTACAGCTGTAACGCCGGAAATCAAACGAACCGAGGCAACATCGTCCCCCACCCAATCCCCAGCCAAAGCAAAGGCTTGCGCAGGAAGCATCAGAAAGAACAGGGTAAAAAGAAACCGGATCATGTTTCTTCTTTCATCTCGGCGGCAAGAACGAAAACAGCCATCGTCTTGATTGGCGCTCTATGCAATAAAAGCTACCAAAGAATCGCAAGTTAGGAGAGAATAAGCAAGAGAAGAGTAGGCATCAAGAAAGAGTCATGAAAGATATCCTTTCCCACACAAAAACGCTCGGCAAAGCCTCCGATAAGCTTGAAATACCGGAGTCGCCGAGCTGGCTTACCGGACAATTGCTCGTTGCCATGCCGGGAATGGGAGATCCGCGCTTTACCCAATCCGTCATCTACATATGTTCGCACGGCCCCAGCGGAGCAATGGGGCTTATTGTTAATCGCCTGTTTGGCGACGCCGATTTTCCGATGCTGCTTGAACAACTGAATATTGAGGCGCCGGGGCAAGTCCCCGATATACCCGTGCAGTTTGGCGGGCCGGTTGAGGTTGGGCGGGGGTTTGTTTTACATTCCAGCGAATACATGCGCGAAGGGACAACGCGGATTGACGATGTCGTTTCCGTCACGGCAACCATCGAGATCATTCAAGACATTGCCCGAGGCAAGGGGCCTGAGCGCGCCTTAATGGTTCTGGGTTATGCCGGATGGGGAGGCGGCCAGCTCGAAGAAGAGCTGAAAAGCAACGGCTGGCTGACGGTTGGCATGGATGAAGAAATTTTGTTTGACCGCAATATGGACACCAAATGGGAGCGCGCAATGGCCAAGATAGGCATTACCCCCGCGATGCTGTCCGACACGCAAGGAAACGCGTAATTGCCAAAGCTTCCTTGACTCTCAGGGTTTTAGCAGGATAAAGAAGGACAGGTAGGGGCTTTTTAACCATATTTTTTGTGCTAGGATACCCCTCCTTCTTTTTCGGTTTTGTTTATGTCCCCGCCTTCTGCAGCAGAAAACAGCAGCCCGGCTTCTCCCGTCCTTATGGTTCGGCGGGCGCTCGCGATTCTAAAGCAGGAGCTTATCGGCGTCGCGGAAGATTTCTGGAAAGACGGTAATTGGCAAAAAACGCCGTATTACGAGCCGCCTACTGTTGCATCAAAAGCCCCCGAAGCTTTTGTTTTGCCGAAAGAGGCCCCGAGAGTAATTAAAGGACGTTTATGGCACGCGGCACCGGGGGAAGTGTCCGAAAAAATGTGGGGCGACGGTCGCGTAACGCCGGGCGATGAGTACATCACGGATCTTTTGGTCAACCCCCTTAGCCTGTCCGGCGATATGAGCATGCTCGATCTTTCGGCAGGGCTGGGTTTCCGCATGCGCAAAACGGCTCATGATTTCGGCGTCTACATCAACGGGCGCGAGCCGGATCCGGAAATTGCCGCGCGAGGCATGACTCTTTCTGTCTATGCAGGCATGGGCAAACACGCCGCTATTACGGCTTATGATCCGATGAGCCTGACCGAAGCGTATAAATATGACTGCGTTGTCGCGCGCGAAACGCTTTATCGCGTCGCCAACAAGAAAAAATTTGTCGAAGCCATCATGGCGTGTTGCAAGCCGCAGGTTCAGATTTCTTTCACTGATTATATCGTCAATCCGGAATTCAAGGATCAACCGGCAATCCTCGCCTGGCAAGCTTTTGAAACGGGCGCGGTTCCCATCAGCCTTGTCGAGATGGCTGAATTATGGGCTAAGAACGGCGTTACGTTGCGCGTTCACGACGATCAAACGGATTACTATAAAAAAGAAATCAAGAAGGGATTGATCCGGTTTGCCCGTTTCATGGCAACGGGAGTTAAACCGGATGCGGACACGAAAAGAGCCATCGAAAAGCGCATAACGACGTGGGCGCATCGTATGGCCGCGATAGAGCAAGGCATGCGGTTTTATCGCTTTTACGGGCTAAGAAAATAGCAGGCGGCTTCCTGCATGCTGTCCCTGCAGTCTATTTGCACCGTACGCTAAAACAGCCTATAGCTCTGGAATCAAATTATGATTTTTTGAAAGGTAATTATTGAATGAATCGGTCGCATAAACAGCCGCATCGTCCGCCCGACGACGCGCTGTGGTTTCTGCCTTTGGGCGGAGCCGGCGAGATTGGCATGAATCTCAGCCTCTACGGAACTTCTGGAAAATGGCTGATCGTTGATTGCGGCGTAACCTTCGGGGACGAAACGACCCCCGGCATTGATCTTATCACGCCCGATATTACTTTTATTGCCGAAAGGCAGAATGATCTTTTGGGGATCGTCATTACGCATGGGCACGAAGATCATATCGGCGCGCTGGGTTATTTGTGGCCTCAATTGCGCTGCCCCATTTACGCGACAAAATTCACGGCAGGATTGATCCGCAACAAACTCGCCTACGCAGAATCTGTGGCGAAGGTTATAGAAATTCCTTGCGGCGGTGCTTTCGACATAGGCCCGTTTCGATGCGACTATATTCCCGTCACGCATTCAATTCCTGAATCGCAAATGCTCGCACTGCACACCAAACACGGCTCGGTTCTGCACACAGGCGACTGGAAATTCGACCCCGATCCCATTATCGGCAAAACCACGGATACGGAGAAAATCAAAGCGCTGGGTCGTAAAGGCCTTATGGCCATAGTTTGCGATTCGACCAACGCTTTGGTGGCCGGTCATTCGGGAGCCGAACGTACCGTGCAAAACGGGTTTGACCGGCTTTTTCCCCTGATCAAGAACCGCATCGTCGTGACCTGTTTTGCCAGCAACATCGCGCGGCTGAAATCCA
>JBAZLX010000160.1:0-3678 GCA_041650075.1 Bdellovibrionales bacterium
AGATATAGGGATTACGGTGGAAGAAAGAGAAGGCAGGCTAATGCCGACGGATGAAGAAACGCCGGTCGCGATCAACTGGAGCAGCCTCTCCGGCGCCGACCCCCGCTGCCTCTATTCCTTCCTCGGCCTCTGCGGAGCGTTTTGATAAAAACTGAAAAATAAAAAGGGGGCGTATAAGCCCCCATTTTTTTAATGGCGCGCCCGGAGGAATTCGAATCCCCAGCCTTCTGATTCGTAGTCAGATGCTCTATCCAGTTGAGCTACGGGCGCATGCCGAATGCCGCAACAATGTTACGGTAAGGGGCGCAAACTAGCGAAAAAGGCCCAAAAATGCAAAACCTTTATACGTGCCAATCCATTATCCGTGGCGGAACTTTAGATCGGCTCGAAAACATTCATTTTTATGCTGGTTTTTAACGTTATTTTCCGCCACAACAGGGCGGTTCAACGAAAGGATAGTTCTGTGTGCGAAAATACGCCGTTGCTTTCTGTCGTCATTCCGTTGCTCGATGAATCCGGCAACGTTTTGCCATTGATCGAAGAAATCTCATTGGCGCTTGGAAGCTATGCGCCTGTGGGAAGGAATTATGAAATTATCTGCGTTGATGACGGCAGTACGGACACGACAGCCTTGGAAATCCAGCAAGCAAAAATGGGTAATCCGAGAGTACGCCACATCAGCCACCCCAAGCGTTTGGGTATGAGCGCGGCACTGCGTAACGGCATTCGCCGTGCGCGTGCGCCATGGATTATGACGATAGACGGCGACAGGCAGAACGATCCGTCCGATGCGCCACGGCTTCTTGATCTCGCGTGGATGAAGGGGCGGGAGCGTAAGGTTTTGGTTGCCGGTATTCGCGTTAACCGCCAAGACACAATGGCAAAGCGTTTAGCGAGCCGTTTTGCCAACAAAATCAGGAAATCGTTGCTCAACGACAATTGCCCCGATACGGGGTGTAGTTTGAAAGTCTTTCCCAGAGACTCGTATCTGGAATTACCCTTTTTTAACGGATTGCATCGCTTTATGCCTGCGTTGCTCAAGCTGTACGGGCATGAATGCGTCTTTACGCCCGTCAACGACAGGCCGCGCGAAGTCGGTATTTCGAAATCCGATTTTTTGGGACGCGCTATACGGGGAACGTACGATCTGTTTGGTGTTATCTGGCTTATCCGCCACACGCCATCGCCAGAGCGCGGGGAAGAAAAAATATAGCTGTAGGGTTAACAAATAGGCGGAAGTACCCGTATTTCCGTGAACTCAAACCCGAAAGACGCGAAATAATAAACCCTTGAGGAGATTAACCAAATCCCGAACGCTTTTTCTTGACTTTCAGGCGTGATTCCTCCATTACCCCCATTCGCGGCGCGACCCTTTGGGCGGGCGTTCCGCAGAGTCGTTGCGCCCATATAAAGTAAGGACTTAACATCATGTTCGCAGTGGTAAAGACCGGCGGCAAACAATACAAAGTTGCCCAAGGTGACGTTATTCAAGTTGAAAAGCTTCCGGGAGAAGCGACGGCCAAGGTTGATCTGGCCGAAGTATTGATGGTTTGCGACAACGGCAAAGTGACCGTAGGAGCGCCGCTCGTTAAGGGCGCGTCGGTTGAAGCCGAGATCGTCGAGCAGGCGCGCAGCGACAAGCTTATTATATTCAAGAAAAAGCGTCGCCAGAATTACCGCCGCCGCAACAATCACCGGCAGGAATATACGGTTTTAAAAATCACAGGCATTAAGGCCTAATCCAGGAGAAAAAAATGGCTCACAAGAAAGCAGGCGGGTCTTCCCGCAACGGACGCGACAGCCCCGGTCAACGTTTGGGCGTCAAGATATACGGCGATCAGAAAGTGATCGGAGGCAACATCCTCGTTCGCCAACGCGGCACGAAGGTTCATGCTGGCGAAAACGTCGCCATGGGCAAGGATCACACGTTGTTTGCGCGCATCGCCGGCAAAGTCAAATATCGCGAAAAGAGCGGCAGAACGTATGTTTCCGTCGTTGCAGGCGATAAGTAATCGGCATATAGCCGGTTTGGCGAAGAATACGAAAAAATGCACTACGGCTTTTGCCGCAGTGCATTTTTTAGTTTTTATCATAAGTCCAGAAATCCACTTTCCGATGAAAGCTTTTATTGGAAACGATTGCGGACTAGAGTGTGATTATGAAGTTTCTCGATCAGGCAAAAATATATATTAAAAGCGGATCCGGCGGACGCGGATGCGTCAGCTTTCACCGCGAGAAGTATATCGAATTCGGCGGGCCTGACGGCGGCAACGGCGGCAAAGGCGGCGATGTCATATTCGAAGCCGCAGACAACCTCAACACGCTCATAGACTACCGCTACCAACAGCATTACGCGGCCGGCAACGGCCGTGGCGGAGCCGGGCGCGACAGGTCGGGGCTCGGAGGCAAAGACCTCGTTCTCAAGGTTCCCGTCGGCACGCAAATTATGGATACGGATAAAGAAACGGTTCTGGCCGATCTCAGCACGCCGGGACAACGCGTTATGTTCATGAAAGGCGGCGACGGCGGCTTCGGCAACGCGCATTATAAGACGGCGACCAATCAGGCGCCCCGCCATTATACGCCGGGTTATCCGGGCGAAGAACGCGAAGTCTGGCTGCGCTTAAAACTCATTGCCGATGCCGGATTGGTGGGGATGCCCAATGCGGGCAAATCAACTTTTCTTGCAGCCTGTACGGCGGCAAAGCCCAAGATCGCCGACTATCCGTTTACGACTCTGTCGCCCAATCTCGGGGTCGTGAGCATGGGAAGCAAGGGCGACAAGACAACTTTTGTTTTGGCCGATATTCCGGGATTGATCGAAGGAGCCCACGATGGGCACGGTCTGGGAGATCGTTTTCTGGGGCACGTAGAACGTTGCCGCGTTCTGTTGCATCTGGTTGACGGGACGGAAGAAGATGTCGCGACCAATTACAAAACGATCCGTGCGGAACTTAAAGCCTACGGGGCAGGGCTGTCGCGCAAGGCGGAAATAGTCGCCCTCAACAAGTGCGATGCGCTCGATGCATCCGAAATCAAGCGCAAAGTGGCTGCGCTCAAGCGTGTGACCAAAAAGCCCGTCTACACTATCTCTGCCGTCGCGCATAAAGGCGTGACGGACGTCTTGCATCTGTTGGCTAAAAAGATAAAAAGCCCCGCTTCTTCCGCCGCGAAGAAATAAGACTCGAAATTATGTAACCCCAAAAAGAAACTCCCCGTTCTTAAATAAAGAACGGGGAGTAACTCAATCGAGAGATCTTATTCCGACTCTCTTAAGCGCGTTTCTTGCGCGAGATTGCGCCGAAACCGAATAAGGAGGCTGCGAACAAGGGCAACGCTGCCGGAAGGGGCACATTCGAAACGCTGATCGTCGAAAGGCCGCACAGGCTGTCGCTCGAGAAGACATAGAAGCCGTAAACGTCACCCGCCATCAAGG
Organism: Bdellovibrionales bacterium; assembly: GCA_041650075.1. Lineage (GTDB taxonomy): Bacteria > Pseudomonadota > Alphaproteobacteria > UBA9219 > UBA9219 > CAIXLI01. The sequence continues at coordinate 3,437 of JBAZLX010000160.1, forward strand.
ACAGCGTAAGCACGCCGTGATATGCAACTCCGGGAAGAAGGTTTACCGACGCATCGGGGGTCAACTGCGTCTTCACGCCGTTGAGGATATACCCGGCAGCTTCATAAAGAACGCCAGCATACGCCGTTCCGATTGTGTCGTAGGACGTGTAGGTGTACCACAACTTCAGTTCGACCGCATCCGTCGCCGTATTGGTATAGATCGTGTAGTTATTCTCGTAACCGGGGTAAGCGACCCTTTCA
>JBAZLX010000161.1:0-3675 GCA_041650075.1 Bdellovibrionales bacterium
ATTTCAGTTTATCGAGAATTTTTTCCATGCTCTCCGGCGTCAGGTCTTCGTAAAAATCGTCGTTGATCTGCACGACAGGCGCATTGACGCACGCGCCGAGGCATTCGACCTCGGTAAGCGTGAACTTGCCGTCCTCGGTCGTCGCGCCCATTTCAATCCCGAGTTTCTTTTTGCAGGCATGGACGATTTCCGCCGACCCGCGCAACGCGCAAGATAACGTCGTGCAAACCTGCACATGGTTTTCGCCCACGGGCTTAAGATTGAACATCGTGTAGAACGTCGCAACTTCGTAAACGCGCGCAGGCGGCATATCGAGCTTTTTCGCCACGGCTTCCATCGCCTCCTGCGAAAGCCAGTTGCCGTTCTGCCGTTGCGCAAGGTCGAGAAGCGGGATGACCGCACTTGCCTGCCGCCCCGCCGGATATTTGGCGACGATCGCATCCGCCCGTTCGAGATTGTCGGGGGTGAAAGAAAATGTTTTGAGCTTTTTCTTTTCTTTCTTCATCGGTCGCTTTCCCCGAACACAAGATCAAGGCTTCCGACAATCGCAATCGTATCGGCAAGCATGTGGCCTTTGCACATTTCGCCCACCGCCTGCAGATGAGCGAAGCCCGCCGAACGAATATGACAGCGATAGGGCTTGTTCGTCCCGTCGGCGACGAGGTAGACGCCGAATTCGCCTTTCGGCGTTTCGGTAACCGTGTAGGTTTCGCCAGCCGGAATATGGAAGCCTTCCGAATAAAGCTTGAAGTGGTGGATCATGGCCTCCATCGAGGTTTTCATCTCATCCCTTCTTGGCGGCGTCACTTTACGATCGTCGGAAATCACGGAGCCTTCGGGCATATCCCTCAGGCACTGAAGAATTATAAGAAGCGATTGACGCATCTCGTAAATCTTGACGAGATAACGCGCAAAACAGTCGCCCGTCTTTCCAACGGGAACGTCAAATTCGAGCCGGTCGTAAACGTCATAGGGCTGCGATTTCCGCAAATCCCACGGAACGCCTGACGCCCGCAGCATCGGCCCCGAAAAACCCCAATCGAGCGCCTGTTCTTTCGTCACGACGCCGATGTCCACGGTGCGCTGGCGAAAAATGCGGTTATCCGTCAAAAGTTCCTCAAGATCGTCTATAAATTTCGGAAATGCATGCGCCCACGCGGCAATGTCCTCGACGAGGCCTTTCGGCATATCCTGATGCACGCCGCCGGGACGAAAGTAATTTGCGTGAAAGCGCGCGCCGCTCACGCGTTCATAGAATTCCATCAGAATCTCGCGCTGCTCAAACCCCCATAGCGAGGGCGTGACCGCGCCGAGATCGTTCGCAAACATCGTGACGGCAAAAATGTGATTCAGGATGCGCGTGATTTCAGCAAACAGCACGCGGATGTATTGACCGCGAAGGGGCGGCACAAGGCCAAGCAATTTTTCTATCGCCAGAACGAACGAGTACTCCTGCCCGATCGGCGCGACGTAATCGAGCCGATCGAAATACGGCGCCGCCTGAAGATACGTTTTGTGCTCGATCAGCTTTTCCGTGCCGCGATGAAGCAGGCCGATGTGCGGATCGGCGCGCTCTATGACTTCGCCGTCCATGTCGAGGATCATGCGCATGACGCCGTGCGCCGCCGGATGCTGCGGCCCGTAGTTTAGCGTAAACGGCACTCTTTTTTTGCCGTTGCGCTCTTCAATGCGTTCGGGGAAAGCGTCCGTCATGAGAAGCTATCCCCTTTGTCTTTTTCTTCCCGCTGCAACTGAACAGTCGTCACGCCTTCCCACGGGCTTTGGAAATCAAAATGGCGGTAATCCTGCGGAAGGCTGACCGGTTCGGTAACAATGCGCTTCTGGGCATCGTCGTAGCGGACTTCGACATAGCCCGTCAGCGGAAAATCCTTGCGCAGCGGGTGTCCCTCGAACCCGTAATCCGTCAGAATGCGGCGCAGGTCGGGATGGCCGGAGAAAGCCACGCCGAACATGTCCCATATTTCGCGCTCGTACCAGCCTGAGGATTTAAAGACGCCCGTTGACGTCGGAACCGGCGTGTCTTCGCGGGTTTGTATTCTGATCCTTACGCGCACATTGTTGACGAGGCTTAAAAGCTGGTAGACGATCTCAAAACGCTCGGGTCTTTCGGGATAATCCGCGCCGCATATGTCCATCAGCTGGTTCATCGCGATCACGGGATCGTCGCGCAGTTTTTGAAGAACTTCGACGATGCGCGTTCTGGGCACCACGACGGATAATTCGCCAAGCTCGATAAACGTCTGGAGAACCGCCGTTCCGAGCGCGCGCATAATCTCGTTTTGAAGGTCCTCGACGGAAAGCATCCTGTTATGTCCTTTTTATGACTTTTTTGCCGCGCCTTATTTTCCGCTGTAATTGCATAAGACCATAAACCAGGGCTTCCGCCGTAGGCGGGCAGCCCGGAATGTAGATGTCCACGGGAACGATGCGGTCGCATCCACGGACAACCGAGTAGGAATAGTGATAATAGCCGCCGCCGTTCGCGCAACTCCCCATCGAAATAACCCAGCGCGGTTCGGGCATCTGGTCATAGAGGCGGCGCAAAGCCGGAGCCATTTTGTTCGTCAGCGTTCCGGCGACGATCATCACGTCGGCCTGACGCGGCGAACATCGGGGCATCATGCCGTAACGGTCGAGATCGTAGCGGCTCATGAAAGCGTGGATCATTTCGATCCCGCAGCATGCAAGGCCAAAAGTCATCGGCCACAAAGAGCCCGCGCGCGCCCAATCCAGAAGATCGTCGAGCTTAGCGAGCACATAGCCTTTGTCTTCGAGCTCATCCCCGAAAGAGGCGGCAGGAACGGCAGGATCGGCTATTCCCATTCGAGCGCTCCTTTCTTCCATTCGTAAAAGAAGCCTATGGCAAGGACGCCCAGAAACACCATCATTGACCAGAAACCTTCCATCCCAATGTCTTTAAGCGCAAGCGCCCACGGAAAAAGAAACGCAATTTCAAGGTCAAAGACGATAAACAAAATCCCGATAAGGTAATACCGCACGTTGACCTTGGCTCGCGCGTCGGAAAAGCCGGGAAAACCACATTCGTATGCGGATTCTTTTTCCGGGTCAGGTTTTCGTTTGGCAAGAAGGAAAGAAAGCCCCACCGCGACCACGGCGACGGTAAAGGCCACGTAGATAAAAATCAGGATAGGAAGATAGCCGGAAGCCAGGTCGCTCAGCATGGGGGAATCATGTTGTTAAGCTCAAAACATTCATTAAACATCCGATGCTTATCGTGGAAAATCAAGGTGAAAATGGGCAAAGAATCGCGACATAAGACGAGGATTTCTTGCCACCTGTGAATAGGGCACTATTTACTGATTGCCTCGGTTACAAAAACTCGAAATTTTTCAAAAGAAGGGCAACAATTCTGAATTTGATTGATATTGGTTGCTTTGGCAATTTGGGAATTGTCTGAAGTATTCACATAAACTCTGATTTTATTTTTTGAATGACTCCTTACTAGTTTTTGAAGGTACTCTTTTGGGGAAGTGATAGTTTCTGGATTATGAATCTTTTTTGGAAGCTTAGTCAGCCTCATTGCTTTTTTCAGAGCCGAAGGATCTGATAAAAGCCAAGCCTCTATTTCTTCCACTGGAATAACAACCGCCCTCGTTTTTATTATAACATTATCTAGAATTTCTTCTAGTTCTT
>JBAZLX010000162.1:0-3652 GCA_041650075.1 Bdellovibrionales bacterium
GTATCGTGCGTCAGGATCCCGCGGGAGCATTCATTTGAATGCCACACGATGGTTTTTTAAAGGATTTTGTTTTTGCTTTTTTAAAGGAAGGTTTTTTTGAATGAAGCCGAGAAATTTATACCAAATAATTCAATAGAATATAATTCATCCGCGTCACCGCGCATTTAATCTATTGAAAACGTCATAAACACCCCATAAAACCGGGATACAGAATTTCTCTGTCTATCCTCCGGTCTTTGGTTTTGTCATGCCACGTTCCGTCCGCTTAATTCTTCTATTTGTCGCCGTCCTCGGATGCGTTTCCTGCGCCTGCATGGAAAAGTCGCCGCCACCATCCTACAGATATGCCAAATTCGACGGCATCAATCTGCGTTATCTCGATATAGGGCAGGGGAACGTTCCTCTCGTTTTCGTACACGGTTGGGGAGCTCAGGCCGACATCTGGCGTTTCCAAATCCGCGATTTAAGCAAGGATCACAGGGTCATTGCGCTCGATCTGCCGGGGCATGGCGCCAGCGGAGCGATTTCGGGTCCCTATACGCAAAAGACATTGGCCAGAGCGGTTCTCGCCGTCATGGATCATGCGCGGGTCAAACGCGCGGTTTTAATCGGCCACAGCATGGGGGCGAATGTCGTGCGGCATGCCGCGATCATGAATCCTAAAAAAGTCGCGGGCATCGTCTTGGTTGACGGCGCCATTTTCTTCCCGCCCCGCGACGCCAAAGGCCTCGCCGCATGGAAGAATGAAATGCAAGGCTTCGCCAAAAACTTTAAAGGCCCCAACGGCGACGACTATACGCGCGCCTTTATTGATACGCTTCATGGCTCCGACACGCCGGATTGGGCGAAGGCCGAAGTCAGAGACCGCATCATGATGACGCCGTCGAGGGTTCGCGTTTCTTCGATGACGAATTTTGTGAAATTGTCCTCATGGCCGCAAAAGCAGGTTAAGTCGCCGACGCTTGGCGTTTATGCCCGGTCGCCGGATGTGAAGCCGAGCCTGGAATCCGATTTGCGCGGGCTTTTCCCGTCGCTGGAATACACGTTGTGGGACGGCCCCGGGCATTTCTTCATGCTTTACGAAGACGACGCGTTGAACGCGGAAATCCGCGCCTTCACGCAACGCCACGGGTTTTAGTCTCTTCCCAAAAGCCCTTTGATTTGGCCGCCGATTTCCTTGGCTGCGGTTCCGGCTTTTTCGCCTGCTTTGTTAAACGACGCGCCCAGTTCTTTCGTAAGGCTGGAGCTCGCGACTTGGCCTGCGCTCTTCGTAATGGCATCCAAAACTTTTTTAGCGACCTCGGCAGGCGTCGTTCCGCCCTCGTTCTTGCCGATATTGGTAAGGCGAATAAGCGGCAATGGCGCCGTAAGCTGCCTGCCGCCCAAGGCGGCATGACTGATCGAAATTTGGCCGTCCGAAATCGTCATGCTGTTGATGACGATCTTGCGGGCGGGCTTTTTATCCGCGTCGTCGGCTTTCGCCGCTTTTGCCTTTTCGCCGCTCATGGATGCCGCATAGGCTTGAGCGTTTTTCGCAAGCGTTTCAAGATTGCTGCTTCCGTTGATGCCGACTTCATAGGCGACGCCCGGCTTGACGATAGCGACTTCCTTGATGACGATGGGGCCCGTGCCTGAAATGGACTGGGTATCGAGCTTCACCGAAATATGTCCCAGATAAAGCGATGGGTTGACCTTGAAGCCGTCGGGGTTGCCGACGCTCAATCCCGAAAGAGAAGCTTCGCCTGAGGTGAGGGAAAGAGTAACGTCGTCAAGGTCAACGGCGGTTTGCGTGGCGGCCGTGCCGATTTTTTCGATGGCGATGCGGACGATTGAATCGAGCCCCGATCCCAAAAAGTACCCGCCAATTCCGATAAGGGCGACAAAAGCAGCGACGCCGACCAAAAACTTCTTCGACATGGAAGCCTCCTTAAAGGGGAAAACAAAATTTCTGAAAAAAGCTAATCTTCCGCCGCACAGGCTGCAATACGGAAATATTGTTTGGATCGGGAGCTTTACTCAACGTCCGATAAAGGATAGAGTTTTTTCGTTATCCCGCATTTTTCTGCCTCCGAAACGAATACTCGAATATGGACACGTCAGCTTTCGATCAGATTGAAAAAAGAATTGGCGCGCTTGAACAAAAAGTCAACACGCACGCGGCTGTGCAATCTTTGGCTCAAGTGTCCAGAATTTATCCCAAAACGAATTCGGTTATTTTCGTGGGGCTAAGCTATTTCGGCGACAACATCAAATACGCCTATCTTGCGTTTCAAAAAGTCGCGCGCGAGAAAAACGTCACGTGCGCTTTTTTGACCGAAGACGCGTCGCAACAAACGCTTCTGGAGATGGCAGGTTTGCCGTACCTTTCGTCAAAGCACCCCGACTATCTTCCGCTTATGTTGAGCGCGAAAGTCGTCGTCCTGCACGATGTTTTTTACCCGATACAATCAGGCATCGTGCCGCATGCGCTGCTGCAGGGGGCGAAATTCATTCAGTTGTGGCACGGCATTCCTTTGAAGGAGATCGGCCTGAAAAGTCAGGCGCACTTCGAAATTATGGCGGCCTGCGGCCCCTTCGAAGCGCTTGTGGCGACCAATGCGTCGTCGAAGGCCGTCTGGGCGCAGCGGTTTTTGTTCCGCGATTTTGCGCCGATAGGCTATCCGCGCGACGACGTCTTGTTCCGCGAGCCTACGACATCGGACATGATCAACGTTGATAAGGAAACCCTGTCGCGCATGGAACAGGCGCGGCGCGAAGGAAAGACGACGATCCTTTATGCGCCGACGTTCCGCGACGCCGGAAATATGAGCTGGTTCGACAAAGCGCGCATTCATCAGTTTGCCGGGCATTGCAGGTCAAAAGGGTATTTGTTGTGCATCAATCTTCATCCGGGCGAGCAGGTGGCGACGGAAAGCTTGCGCATGCGTTATCCCGAATTGCAATTTGTCGCGCCGAAAACCGACGTTTACCCGCTGATCAAGGAAACCGACATTCTGGTGACGGATTACTCTTCTTTGGCGTTCGATTTCCTTCTTCTCGATCGCCCGCTCGTTTTTTATCGCCCCGATCACGACGACTATATCGCGAAATCGCGCCCCATGATCCCCGGACGCGATCACTATACGGTCGGCCCGATGACAAAAGCCGTCGAGGATCTTGTCGCGGCGACCGATGCCGCCGCCGACCGCTCGTTGCCGGACGCATATGCCGACAAGCGCGTGGCCTTGCGCAAAGAGCTTTACGACCGCCGCGACGGCAAGGCGGGCGACAGGTTCTGCAAGCTGGTCATGAAATATTTAAATGAATAACGCCTTGGCGCTGACAAGCCGGTATCTTTTGCCGCTTGTCACGTGATCGGCGCCGCATTCCCCGGTCAGGAAGTTGGAATAATATCTGTCATCCGGCCTTTGATTGAAGGGGGCGGACGACGATCCATAGGGGACGTTGTTGCTTTTGGTCTCTTCGGGATAGGTTCCTATAAAATCGCCGACGTTTTTAAGATCGAAAAGATTTTCTTCGCGGACTTTTTCCGAAACGCTTATTCCGTTGCAAGAATAAAAAGCCATGCCGTTTAAAATCGTTATCGGCGGAATGAAGGCCTGACCTGTATAGGGAACGTAAACGTCTTTTTTCTGGCCTTTGTTTTGGGTCT
>JBAZLX010000163.1:0-3640 GCA_041650075.1 Bdellovibrionales bacterium
GCTCTTCGCCTCAACTGCGCAGAAGGGGGAGAAGGAGCCGATCGGCGAGGAATGTTGGAACCTCTTGACGTATCGTGCGTCAGGATCCCGCGGGAGCATTCATTTGAATGCCACACGATGGTTTTTTAAAGGATTTTGTTTTTGCTTTTTTAAAGGAAGGTTTATTGAAGAATGGTTTTTAAATAATGAATTATTCGTCATTCCGGCAAAAGCCGGAATCCAGAAAAGCGCATCTGCGCGACGCATAACGCGTTAGACCTTAACGCCTCTGTGCAACAAAACCGGCGTCATTCCGTACGTTACGCGCTTGCGCGCGCAAACGCGAACCCCCGTTTTTACTCTTCCACCGAATAATTCGGCGCTTCCGCCGTAATCTGCACGTCATGGACGTGGCTTTCGCGCAAACCGGCGCCCGTAATGCGGACGAAGGACGTTTTGGTTTGCATATCCGCAATCGTCGCCGATCCCGTATAGCCCATGGCCGCGCGCAAGCCGCCGATCAATTGATGAATAATGCTCTGCACGGGGCCTTTATAAGGCACGCGTCCTTCGATGCCTTCGGGAACCAGCTTGCCCGGATCGCAGTCGGCTTTCTGGAAATAACGGTCGGCCGATCCGCCCGCCATCGCGCCGACGCTGCCCATTCCGCGATAGGCTTTGTACGAGCGTCCCTGGAACATCACGACATTGCCCGGAGCCTCATCCGTTCCGGCGAACATTCCGCCCATCATGACGGCGTCCGCGCCTGCGGCGATAGCTTTCGCGACTTCGCCCGAATAACGTATGCCGCCGTCGGCAATGACGGGAATACCGTGTCTGCGGCACGCTTCCGCCACGTCCATGATAGCCGTCAGCTGCGGCACGCCGACGCCTGCGACGATGCGCGTGGTGCAAATCGACCCCGGCCCGATGCCGACCTTGACGGCATCCGCGCCTGCGTCAATCAAAGCCTTGGCGGCGTCGGCTGTCGCGATATTTCCGGCGATGACTTGCGTCTTGCCCGAAAGCTTGCGCACGTCCTCGACCTGCTTCAGAACGCGCGACGAATGGCCGTGCGCCGTATCGACGACGACCAAATCCACTTCGGCGTCAACCAAAGCCTCGGCGCGAGCCAGCCCGTCCGCGCCCGTTCCGACGGCGGCGGCGACGCGCAGGCGGCCTTTGTCGTCTTTGCACGAATTGGGGAACGCATGGGCTTTCTCTATATCCTTGACGGTAATAAGGCCGATGCAGCGGTATGAAGAATCGACGACCAGAAGCTTCTCGATGCGGTGTTTGTGCAACAAAGCCTTGGCTTCTTCGTTTTTGACCCCTTCGCGAACGGTGATGAGCTCGCGCGTCATCAGTTCCGAAACGGGTTGATTCATGTTCGTGGCAAAGCGCACGTCGCGATTGGTCACGATGCCGACCAGTTTGCCCGACGGCTGTTCGACGACCGGAATGCCCGAGATTTTGTTGCCGGACATCAAACGCAAGGCGTCGGCTAACGTTTCCTGCGGCGTGATCGTGATGGGATTGACCACCATGCCGGATTCGAAGCGCTTGACGCGGCGGACTTCCTCGGCCTGTTCGGCGGGGGTCATATTGCGGTGAATGACGCCGATGCCGCCGGCCTGAGCCAAAGCGATGGCGAGGCGGCTTTCGGTGACGGTATCCATGGCTGCCGAAAGAAGCGGAATGCTGAGCATGATCGTTTTTGTCAGATACGTCGTCGTCTGGACGTCGGACGGTAAAACGGAAGAAGCGCGCGGCACGAGCAGCACGTCGTCGAATGTCAAAGCTTCACGGAATTGCGCCATTATAAAGACCCCTCGGGTTTCTTGTTAATGGCAAGCACGTATAAAGCTTTTTTGCCGTTCAGGTAAAGCCCTATTTTAATTTCGATATTTCTTGAGCAGAACCGAGGCTTTACGCGCTTTTGGCCTTCGCCATTTTGGCCTCAAGCGCTTTGGCTGCTGCGAAAAAGGCGCGCTTGGCTTCCTTGGAGAAGGGGTTTTCCCGTTCGATGGCGTGGAACAGGTCGTCCGAGTCATAGCGAACCATCTCGACCATCTGCTGCATCAGCTCATAAGTATAGGTCGGAAAGCGCATCTCCGGCAGGTTCAGGGAAAGAACGATTTTTGCCAGCATGTGCGTCAGGCCCTGAACGTAAGCCGCCTCGCGGTCGTGTTCTTCGGGCGTCACTTGGGTGACGCGCAAGCCCAGTTTGGCGACGCAAAAACGGGCGACGCAGGATCCTTGGCCGCCGCGAACGTCGCAAACGGCGATATTCAGTCCCTTGATGCCCGCCTTGCCGCTCTGAGGTCCGAAAAGCGGATGCGTCCCGACGATAGAGACGCTTTTGGGCAAAAGCTTCTTCATCGCGGCGCAAGGCTTGATCTTGACCGAGGCAACGTCAATCACAAGAGCGTTCTTTTTAAGATACGGCGAAATCTCGACCAGCACGTTGCGCATTTTTTGGACGGGCACGGCCAGCATGACGATGTCGCACGACGCCGCGGCCTTCAGATCGCCTTTGCGCGCCTTCAGTCTTCTTGCAAGCGACGATACGTTCGCGACGGGATCGTGCAGAACAAGGTCGAAATGCTTCGCCAGATGTTGCGCGGCAAAACCGCCGAATGAGCCGACGCCGATGAGTCCAAAGGAGTCTTTTTTCATGGCGAAAGCTTATTTCCTGCCGGATTTCAATGGCGCGGCATAACCGCCCAAGGGCGCTAAATGCTGCAAACGGCTGCCAAGCATGGCGCGCAGACGCGACAGACGCGTGTCGTTACGCCCGACATAGCCTTCGGTTTCAACGAGATAAAGCGTCGGCGCCGAGCCGCCGCGTCCCATGGTTTGAGCGAGCAACTGCCGCACTTTGTATCCGGCCTTGCCCAAAAGGCGCTTCATTTCGCCTTCCGGCACATGGACGCATTGCAAAGCCAGAAAGCTGTAATCGTCGCCGGTCAGTTCGGGATAAAGCTTCCCGATGACAAGCCCGCCCGGCATGGCGTTCCGCGCGTTGCTGCGTCCGGCCTTCAGGATTTCGAAGGGCAGGGAGGCGAAAACGGTCAAGATGTTTTTCTTGTCGCCTGCCAGCAAAGGCCACCACGCGTCCTTGTCCTTGTCTTTCGGAAACGGCACGACGGCGATGGTCGCTTTTTCGGCCTGAACGGCCTTGATGGCGGCAAGAGCGTTCGGCATTTCGATAAGCGGCGTGAAAGAGCCGTAAAAATCGCGCGCCTGATCCCACAAATCGGGACCCTTCGGCGGAACCGTGACGGCAACCTTGACGGGCCCTTCAAGAAGCGTGAAGGCCGAAATCATTTCGCGCCACACGCGCACGATCATGCCTTCGGGAATTTTTCCCTGCGGACGTCCGGCCAGCGCGCGCAGCATCTGCGCTTCGCGTCCGGGGCGGATATAAATGTGCTGTTTACCCTTAAGTTTGCGTACGTGATCTATGACTTCGGCGCGTTCGCGCAACAGATCGTGCAGGACGGAATCGATCTTATCAATCTGGGCGCGCGCATCGGCCAGAGCCTGTTTGTCGGGGTTTACGGAAACGGTTTTAAGCGACATGGATCTTCCTTAAGGATTAAATGTGTTCGGCAGAATAGGCCACAATCGAGCAAAAGTCCAAAAATACCTTATACAA
>JBAZLX010000164.1:0-3636 GCA_041650075.1 Bdellovibrionales bacterium
AATCTTTTCGCCGCGCAACAGCGCTTTAACTTCGTCGCCCGACAGCGTCTCGAACTCCAGAAGCGCCCCGGCTATTTTCTTCAAGCCTTCAAGATGCTCCGTCAGAATATTGCGCGCCGTCGTTTCGCCCTGCTCGACCAAGCGGCGGATTTCAACGTCAATCAGCTCGGCGGTTGATTCAGAAACGTTTTTCTGCTGGGCAATGGAATGGCCGAGGAAAATTTCCTGCTCGTTTGCGCTGTAACGCACGCGGCCCAGTTTGTCGGACATGCCGAATTCCGTGACCATGCGCCGCGCCACCGTCGTCGCCTGATCAATATCGCTGGCCGCGCCCGTCGTGACATTATCCTTGCCGAAAATGATTTCCTCGGCGACGCGTCCGCCGAACATCATGGCAATGCGCGAGTTCAACTCAATCAGGGTCGAGCCGTATTTGTCGCGTTCAGGCAGGCTCATCGTAAGCCCCAAAGCGCGGCCGCGCGGAATAATCGTGACCTTATGCAGCGGATCGCTTTGCGGCACATGCAGGCTCACAAGCGCATGCCCGGCTTCGTGATAGGCCGTCAGCTTCTTTTCGTCGTCGGTCATCGCCATGGACCGGCGCTCGGCGCCCATCATAACCTTGTCCTTGGCGGCTTCGAACTCGGCCATACTGACGGCCGTTTTATCCGCGCGCGCAGCCATCAAAGCCGCTTCGTTGACGAGGTTGGCGAGATCGGCGCCTGAGAATCCGGGCGTGCCGCGCGCGATAATCTTGGCGTCAACGTCCGCAGCAAGAGGAATCTTGCGCATGTGGACTTTAAGTATTTTCTCGCGCCCCAGAATATCGGGATTGGGCACGAACACCTGACGATCGAAACGACCGGGACGCAGCAACGCCGGATCGAGCACGTCGGGGCGGTTGGTCGCCGCGATCAGGATGACGCCCTCGTTGGCTTCAAAGCCGTCCATTTCGACAAGCAACTGGTTCAGAGTCTGTTCGCGTTCGTCGTTGCCGCCGCCAAGACCGGCGCCGCGATGCCTGCCGACAGCGTCAATTTCGTCAATAAAGATGATGCAGGGCGCGCTTCTCTTGCCCTGTTCGAACATGTCGCGCACGCGGGAAGCGCCGACGCCGACAAACATCTCGACGAAATCCGAGCCAGAAATCGTGAAGAACGGCACGTCGGCCTCGCCCGCCACGGCGCGCGCAGTCAGCGTTTTACCGGTTCCCGGAGGGCCGACCAGCAAGACGCCTTTCGGAATTTTGCCGCCGAGTTTCTGAAACTTCTGCGGGTCTTTCAGAAAATCCACGACTTCCTGCAATTCCTGCTTGGCTTCGTCAATACCCGCGACGTCCTCGAACGTAACCTTATCCGTTTTCTCGTTCAGCATGCGCGCGCGGCTCTTGCCAAAGCCCATGGCGCGTCCGCTGCCCGATTGCATCTGACGCATAAAGAAAATCCACACGCCGACCATCAAAAGAACCGGCCCCCAGTTGAGCATAAAGCCCCAGAAAGACGGCGCATCGGCGTTTTCGTCCTGCACCGTGATCTTGACGTTCTTGGCCAAAAGCTTGTCGGATACAGAGGCATCAGACGGCACGCGCGTTTCAAACGCGATATTCCCTTCGGACATGTGGCCGGTAACGGCGGTGCCTTTAATCGTGACGTCGGCGACCTTGCCTTCGTCAATCATCTTGACGAAATCACTGAAGGGCATCGGATTGGGCGCCGACGAATTCCCGCCCGCCTGAAACGTGTTAAACAGGAGAGCGAGAAGCATTCCTATAATTAGCAGGAACGCGATATTTTTGCCGAGATTGTTGTTCACGAATTTATCCTCTTCCGAATGCGATCTGTTATTCTGAAATAAAGTGTTAAGGATATGGTAAAGAAAGAGAAAGTTTCAATCGCTTGAGGCATAAATATATTGCGGCAGCAAAGAGCCGGGTTATATAGCCGGAAAAGTTGAATTTGTTTTCTTATTCAAAACGTTATCAACCAGCCCTTTCACCGAAGAAATTTTGATCCTTTTTCGCCTTCTGTCTAATTTGCGTTATTCAATTATTAACCCGGCCTTAATTCTGACTCTTTAGCTTTTGCCCATATCTCGGAAACGGAGGGCGACGTGCTTAAAGAACTGTCATGGATGGCGGCTTTTGGCGGGCTTGTCCTTCTTCCATGCGCGACCGGACATGCGGCAGTCAGCTTCTGCGATCCCGCCACAAGCGCAACGACATGCGCGGCCAAACCATGCAACAACCTCGGAGCCTCTAATATTGACTCAACCAAAAAAGACATTCTGTTTTGCCTCTCATCAACGGCCAACAATGCGGATTGCTCAACGGGGTTGTGTAAATGGCTGTCTTCGGGCGGCGGCGAAAGCACAGGATTTCCGGCTTCCGCATCATGGCATGATGTAACCTCTCAGCGCCACTACAGCGCACTTTACGGACAAAGCGGCAGCGGCAATCCATCGGGCTTTTCAAGCTGCGTCTCGACCTGCTATCCGCCCTATTCAAATTATACGAACAACACCGGCCACGCGATCAAGGTCGAAGTCACGAACGCTGCAGCAGGCTCTTGGCTTACGACGGTGTTTTTCTCGATAAACGACCAGCTTTTCGGCCAAGACTCCCAGGTGCCTGCGGCGACTTCAGTATCAACTTTTATCGTGCCGCCCGGCGTGCGTTACGGCGTTGCCGGAAGCAAGCTGGTCAAATGGAGGGAGTTTTATTAAGACAAGCCATAAGGCGCTTTTCTGACAAGAGGGGGCTTTCGTGTTCACAAATGTATTAAAATCTGCCGCATTTGGATGTCTCGTTCTGCTTGCCCCCTCCCTTGCATGGGCATGCGATCCGACAACAAGCACAACGGCCTGTCTTGCGGCGCCGTGCACAACGTTCGGAAAATCGCAGCTTGATGTTGATAAACAAAACCTCATCATCTGCCTGTCGACCGTTGACAATAAAACCGATTGCTCAAGCGGTTCCTGCCAATGGAAAGCCATGAACGGCACGGTAACCGAAAAAAGCGGTTCCGTATGCGACCCCGCGTCAAGCGGCGCGGCATGTCTGGCTCTGCCTTGCAAGACGCTTGGAAAAACGCAGATGGATGCCGACAAAAAGAATATCGTTGCCTGTCTGTCGAAGGTCGCCAACAACACGGACTGCTCTTCCAACAAATGCCTGTGGAAACCGATGGGGAAAAGCGGCTGGTCCTTCGACGAAGCCAAATGGTACAACGTAACGTCCCAAAGAGGCGGCGAGTACGGATCGTTTCCTTCGACGACTTTTACGAACACCCACGATCACCCGATGGCCGTCGCCATCTCGGCCACATCGGCAGGAAGCTGGGCCTCCGGCCAAACCATTGACGTAAACGGCGCCGTAGCCTTCAATTTTGCGCGCGGTTCAATAGGCGAAGTATACGGAATGGTTATCGTTCCGGCAGGCGCAACCTATGCCGCCCACGGAACCATGCTGTGGAAATGGTGGGAACTGTATTAGGGTCTGGCCCCTAGTAAAGCCCGCCCGTCCCCGTCGTCGAAGGCGCCGTGGCGGGGACTTCCGTTTCCGGAACCGTTCCCGTCTCTTCCGGCGCATCGCCTGATTTTTCAGGTTCGTTCTTGTACTCCACCGGCACCGGAGAAGCC
>JBAZLX010000165.1:0-3628 GCA_041650075.1 Bdellovibrionales bacterium
CCACCCACAGCTTGGCAATTATGCAATTTTGAGCCGCGCCGCCCCATAATCGGACGGCACCTTAAGCTTGCCCTGACACGAGGCGCGGTTAATGCCGCTGAAGACGGCGCGAATTGACGCCGTGACGGTGTTGGCGTCAATGCCGACGCCAAAAAAGACCTCAGGATCGCCGTTAACCGTCATTTCAAGAAACGCGATAGCCTTGGCGTCCGACCCTTTGCACAAGGACTGTTCTTCGTACGATTGAACGTCTACGTGCAAATCCAGAGCTTTTACCGCAGCGTCAATAGGGCCGTTACCCATACCGCGCACCGTCAATTGACGACCATATGCCAGAAAATCCAGTTGAATGCCTTGGGATTTATTGTCTTCCGCCGCAAAAAGGGTTTGCCCGATGAATTGCAAAGGCTCTCGCGTTTCCGTGTATTCTTCCTTGAACAAAGTCCAGATTTCTTTCGAGCTGACAACGGTTCCCTTTTCTTCCGCGCGTTTCTGGACGACCCCGCTGAATTCGATCTGAAGGTTGCGGGGCATGGAAAATCCTTTCGCGGATTCCAAAACATGGGCGATGCCGCCTTTGCCGGACTGGCTGTTGATGCGGATAAGAGATTCGTATTTGCGGCCGATGTCTTGCGGATCTATGGAAAGATAAGGCACGTTCCAAAAAGAAGCCGGATCTCTTTTTTTGAAACCCTTGTTGATGGCGTCCTGATGCCCGCCCGAGAAAGCGGTTTGAACGAGTTTTCCGGCATAAGGGTGGCGCGGATGCACGGGGATTCCGGTGCATCGCTCGACCGTTTCGACAATTTCGTCAATGTTCGAAAAATCGAGGCCGGGTAAAAGGCCCTGCGTATATAAATTGAGGGCGAGCGTAACAATATCGGCGTTGCCGGTACGCTCGCCGTTGCCGAACAAGCACCCTTCGACGCGATTGGCGCCCGCCAACAAGCCCATTTCGACAGCCGCGACGGCGGTGCCTCGGTCGTTATGCGTGTGAAGGCTGATGCTGACGTTATCGCGCGTTATCAGATTTCTTTTTGTCCACTCGATCATGTCGGCATACTGATTGGGCATGCACGCCTCGACCGTCGCGGGAAGATTCAAAATAAGCTCGCTGCCTTTTTTGGGCGTCCATGTTTCGATAGCCGCGTTGCACACATCGCGCACATAAGGCATTTCCGTCTGGGAAAAAGTTTCCGGGCTGTACTCCAATGAAAATTTTGTTTTTGGCTGCATCGCCGCCAGTTCCTGGATCTGCGTTATGCCCGCAACGGTCATGTCCATCACTTCTTCTTTCGACATTCCGAACACAACCTCGCGGAAAGTCGGCGACGTCGCCGTGTACACATGAACGATGGCTTGTTTGACCCCCGCCAAGGATTCCATCGTGCGGTCAATCAGTTCGGGGCGCGCCTGCGTCAAGACCTGAACCGTCACGCCGGAAGGAATGTGGCCGCCCTCGATGAGCTCGCGGACAAAATCGAATTCGATTTGAGAGGCCGAAGGAAAGCCGACCTCTATTTCCTTAAAGCCGATTTTTGTCAGCATTCGAAAGAACTCAAGCTTGGTTGCAATGTCCATCGGGTTGTAAATGGCCTGGTTGCCGTCGCGTAAATCCGTGCTCAACCAACGAGGAGCTTTTGTTATTCTTCGGTTTGGCCATTCGCGGTCGGGCAGAGATACTCCGGAAAACGGTTTGTATTTTTGTTTATGTTCCGTAGCGTTCATTTTCTTCTCGCTTGGTTTGAGTTGTCGGAGGCAATAAAAAAGCCCCTTATCTGGGGCTGGGATGCGTTGACGGGTCGTGCGACTCTGTGTGGTCGCGCCGCGGTCAACGCCAAGGCAGGAGCAGGGCCAGATATGTCATTTCGGCACCCTTTGGTTTTCTCTCAATCTTTCCGTCCAATAACGCCGGTTCAATTCCCTTTGCGTTTCTTCGGGATCGGGACGGAAAGGCTTTTCATGGGGAGTCCGTTTTTCATTCACCATATTGAGCGCCCAATCGGCAACGAGCGAAGGCGAAATCATATCCGCCCGCCCTTCCATTCCGTGTTGTCTCAACAAAGCGGCCAAAGACGGACGGATCGAGCCTTTCTCGTTATCCGCTGTCCATTTTTTCAAAAGATGCGCGGCCGCTTTTCTGAAGGAAGAGGCGAACATTTTCATCTGATCGGCATTCACGGCTATTTTTCGTCTTTTCAAGACCGCCCTGATCTCGGCTTCGCTGGAATGAACCGTAAGATAGGTTTCGCCGCCGATGGCGTCCTGGAATGCTTCTCTTGTTAAAATCTGTCCTTCGCTCATTTTTCTCTTCATCTTCTGCTGCTGCTTTTCGGGTAATAAAAAAGCCCCTCTGGAGGGGCTGGGATGCGTTGATGGGCCGTGCGACTCTATGTGGTCGCGCCGCGGTCAACGCCAAAGCAGGAGTACCAACTTGAAATTCAACACGTCTGATCTCACCTTTTCTTGCTCAACTCGGAACAGTGTAACGTAAAATCGCTTTTGAAAGCAATTGTCTTTTTTCCGAAAAAAAGAACCCTCTTAATGTTAATCAAACGGTTGGGGCAAAAACCGCGGTTTGCAGCCCAAGATCGCTAGTATCAACCATCGAATGAAGCGACTCGTCTGGGTCACGAGCGGTTGCGACGAGCCTGTCGCTCGCTGAACTGAAAGAATTGTTATAACCCAATATATTACTTGGCAAGCGACAGGCGAGGCGCAGAACGAGTGATGTCAAACGTCATGGCCGAAATCATTGGTCGTTCGGTATAAGTTTTACCCGACGATTTCTTCCGGCTTAAAGAAGTACGCAACTTCCGTTTTCGCGTTTTCTTCGCTGTCCGAACCATGAACCGAGTTTTCCTGTATGTTCAAGGCGAACAGCTTGCGGATCGTGCCCGGAGCGGCGTTCGCAGGATTCGTCGCGCCCATGATTTCGCGATTTTTGGCAATCGCGGATTCGCCTTCCAGCACCTGAACGACGACGGGGCCGGACGACATATAATCGCAAAGGTCGTTGAAGAAGGGACGTTCCTTATGAACCGCATAAAAGCCTTCGGCTTGCTGGCGGGTCATGTGAATGCGTCTTTGCGCAACGATGCGCAGGCCCTTTTCCTCGAACACGGCGTTGATCTTGCCGGTCAGATTGCGCTTTGTCGCGTCGGGCTTAAGAATAGATAATGTCCGTTCAACGGCCATAATTGGTGCTCCTTATAAAATTTCGTTGGCGGGGTTATAGAGGGATTGCCTGCCGGACGCAAGGCGGACAAAAACTCCCTCCCGCACCCCGCTATGCCCGCGCGAACGCAAGCAACGGCAGAATATCATGATTATCTGCGGCACGAAGGGCTTCGATATAGAAGCGACGGCTCTCATCGGCATTTTGCAGGTTGGTTCGTCCCCATGTCAATCTGGGTTGCCCAAGCTCCGCAACCAGAACGTCCGCCGCAAGCCGTGACCACCGGCCATTCCCATTTGGAAAAGGATGAATAACGACCAACCGGTGATGAAAACGAACGGCAATTTCATCCGGTTCATATGTGTTGTGTTCGATCCAATAGCGAGCGTCGCCGACGGTTTTGCGCAAATCGGTTTCTATCTGCCAAACGGGAACGCCCAAGTTTAGCCG
>JBAZLX010000166.1:0-3594 GCA_041650075.1 Bdellovibrionales bacterium
GTTCCAGCAACGTAAAGGTATCGGGGCTTCCCATTTTTTGCCAGGCGGCAAGGCACCAAAGGCCGATGACTTCTCCGAACATCTGGCTGGCTTCGGGCGCCGTGCAAAAATCCTCGACGCCGCCGATGGGGTCTCCAAACCGGTAGTAGCCGTAGGTCGGATGCTGAAGGACAATTTCCATATAGCGTTCGACCGATAGGGGCCCTTCTTTGCGGATGATGTCCTTGATGACCGGAAGAAGCGGCGATTTTTGCCGGTGACAAAAAAGAAAGGCGCACGCTGCGGACAACAAGCGCGGAACGAACGAAAAGGGAGAAGCGGGCTTTTTCATGAAGTTTGCTTTCCGGGAAACGATTTGCTCCAGAATAGGAGAAGGGCAATCGTAAAGCCAGTTTGGAAACCGCCGTTTCTGTCCGACATAATTTTTAGCGCAAACACAAAGATGCTTTCGCCGTATGCAAAAGCTTTCCTTATGGAAAAATTGGCGGTATACAATACAACCGCAGGCTGTAAAGCCTGGAACTTCCTTCCTTCGATCCCTTCCTTTCTTTTCCAAGAGGCAAGCATGGCTACATCCAATCGTATGCCGTTTAGCGGCGACAATACGCAATCCATCAATCCGTGGACGTGGAGTTCCGTTTTTCGTTCCATGGGCAGCCAAATAGGCCTCGTGAACATCTTTATGGGGCGCACGTCGAAGCCGGAGCTTGAGCAGCAAATTCTCGACGAGGTCGGGTCTTACGGCAAGCAATTGGGCCGCATCGGCGACGCGCTTGAGGTTTTGATCAAGCACGTCAAGATTGAGAAGCCGACCAAACGCGAGACGACCATGCTTTATCTGTTGCAAGAGCAGATCGACGCTATCAGCAAAATAAAAAAAAGCAGGCTTCTGGATAAAAACGATTAGGCAAAAACAACGCTTTTCCCCTTTTTATAGAGCCCTTCATGCCCGTTGATCTGCCCTCTACGCCCGCCGACGTTCTGGAGCTGTCGTCGCGCGCGCTGGGGCTTGCCATGAAAAGCGCCGTCAGATTGGCCGCGTTGTTCGGTTGCTGGAAGCATTCGTATAAAAACGCGGCGACGTCGTTCGAAGAAATGGCGTTGCCGGACATGATTTATTGGGCGTTCAAATGCACGAATCCTATTGTTCGTCCCGAGAAAGGGGATTCCATCGGGGACATAGTGAAAACCGACAACCGCGACGCCGGGCTGCCGCAAGGGTTCGAAAAACAGGCGTCGTTGACGCTCGCTGCTGCCGGGGACTTGCTTCAGGCGGACGGGCTTGACCATTCAAAAGACGTGCTGTTCGAAAACATCGCCGATTTGCTTTTCGACCGGACAATTTCGTTCGCGAATTTCGAATCCCCCATCACGGAACAGGAATTGAAGAAAGAGGTTATCGGGGATAAAGGGCCTCCGTTCGAATGCTGTTCCAGAAAGCAGTTCGATCTTCTGAAGGGGCACAAAGGCAAAAACTTCACCGTCATGAACACGGCGAACAATCACATCTTCGATATGGGCGTCGAGGGCATCGAAACAACGCAAAAAGTTCTTTCAAACGAAAATATCCTGAACATCGGCACGAACGCGACGCCGGACGATTTCGGACGCGGCAGGATCATCGAAAAAGAAGGCATCAGGATCGGCTTCGTATCCGCGACCTTCGGCCTTAACGGGAGGGTTGTGCCGGACGGCGACGCCTATCGCATCAACGTGGCAAGGCTGCTTTCGAAAAAAGCGCCGCCCGAATTGAAAATCCTGAAACGACAAATTGACGACTGTAAAAGCAAAAAATGCGACTTCATCGTCGCTTCGTTGCATTGGGGGCATGAATTCGAATTTTTTCCGCGCCGAAGGCAGATCGAAATCGCCCATGTGCTGGTAGAATACGGCGTGGACGCCATTCTTTCCCACCATCCGCACGTCATTCAGCCGGTCGACTATTACAGGACGCACAGAGACCCGAACCGCATCGCGGTGATCGCGTATTCTCTTGGAACCCTGACGTGGAGGTTTACGGCGCCGCAGTACGTGTTGAGCCTGATCCTCAACCTCACGCTTTCAAAGGGCGCCTATAAAGGAAAAGAGGTCACCTATATCGAAAAAGCCGCCGTAACGCCCGTTTTCCGCAGCTCGGTTGACGAGGGAGGCCAAACGGTAACGCGCATTGAAAAACTCGCCGATTATCTTGAGGGGCGCAAAAATAACCACCCGCCTGAGTATATCGCCAAAATAAAAGAATATGCCGATTTAGCGCTTGGCCAATAATGTGCTAAATTCGGGGGCGTTAATTGGGGCGGGATTGTTGTATGCAAAATTTTGACGTCGTTATTATAGGCGCAGGCGCCGCAGGCCTGATGTGCGCGTTACGCGCGGGACAGAGGGGGCGGAAGGTTCTGCTTCTCGATCATGCCGAGCAAGCCGGATCGAAGATCCTGATTTCCGGCGGCGGGAGATGCAATTTCACCAACCGATCCGCCGCGGCGGATCGTTATATCTCGGACAATCCGCATTTTTGCATCTCGGCGTTAAAATCGTATACGCCACGCGATTTTGTGGCGCTGGTCGAAAAACACAAAATTCCGTATCACGAGAAAAAGCTCGGGCAATTGTTTTGCGACGCCGCGGCCAAGTCCATCGTCAATATGCTGTTGGAAGAATGCGAAGCGGCGCGGGTTGAGCTTCGCCTTTCGCAGGAAATTAAAAGCATAAGCAAGACAGATAGTTTCGCCATTCAAACGCAAAACGAGAAAATAGAAGCCGCCTCCCTTGTTTTGGCGACGGGCGGCCTTTCCATTCCGAAAATGGGCGCTTCGGACTTTACACACAGAATAGCCAGGCAATTCGGCCTTCCTTTGACACAAACGCGGCCTGCGCTCGTGCCGTTGGTTTTCGAAGACGAGGCGTTTGCTCCTTTCCGCGCCCTAAGCGGTCTTTCGCTTGAGGTCGTCGTCACCTGCGGCAAAAAATCTTTCCGCGAAGACATGCTGTTTACGCATAAAGGACTTTCAGGCCCCGCGATATTGCAAATCTCGTCCTATTGGCGGGAAGGGCAGGCTCTTTCGATCGATCTTATGCCTGAACAGGACGCGTACGCTTTTCTTACAAGCCGCAAAGCAGAACGCCCGAAGGCCGGACTGAAAACTATTCTAGGCGAGGCTTTGCCCCAACGTTTGGCGCAAACGCTGACGGAAACGCACTTTCCGGATTCCCAAATCGGCGCGCTGACAAATGAAAAACTGAAAGCCGTCGCGGCGTTGCTGAAAGCGTGGGCGCTCACGCCCTCCGGCACCGAAGGCTATGCCAAAGCGGAAATAACGCTGGGCGGCGTGGCGACGCAGGCGCTTTCGTCAAAAACGATGGAATGCGCGCCTGTGCCGAACCTCTATATAATAGGAGAGGCCGTTGACGTCACAGGCTGGCTCGGCGGTTACAATCTTCAATGGGCATGGTCGAGCGGCTGGGCCGCAGGCTCGGCGATCAAAGAGTAGGGCAAATCAGATAAACGGATCATAAGCCCATTGAAGCAAAGCCTGTCTTTGTCTCGGTCGGCATTTCAAGTCGCCGCGTTTGCAATGCGCCTTGATTGTCCCG
>JBAZLX010000167.1:0-3547 GCA_041650075.1 Bdellovibrionales bacterium
GCATTCGGGATGCGCCAGAACGGCGACGCCCGGATTTTGTTCGCGGAACAAGGCGACATCCTTGGCCGTAAAGCCCATGTGGACTTCGCAATGGCCGTTCCATGCGATGATTTTGACTTTTGATTCCCGCGCGACGTTTTGCGCCAGATATTCATCGGGAAGCATAATAACCTGCGGAACGCCGAGAGATTCAACGATCTTTTTCGCGTTGCCCGACGTGCAGCAGATGTCGGCTTCCGCTTTGACGGCGGCGGACGTGTTGACGTAGGCGACAACAGGAACGTTCGGATATTTTTTGCGCAAATTTCTTACGTCTTCGGGCGTGATGGATTCCGCCAAAGAGCATCCGGCTCTGAGATCGGGAATTAAAACCGTCTTGGTCGGGTTAAGGAGCTTCGCGGTTTCGGCCATAAAATGCACGCCCGCCATTAAAATGACATCGGCGTTTACTTTTGCGGCTTCGCGCGCGAGGGCGAGGGAGTCTCCTTGAAAGTCGGCGACTCCGTAAAATATTTCGGGGCGCATGTAATTGTGCGCGAGGATGACGGCATTGCGTTTTTCTTTCAGGCTTAAGATGGCTTCGACGTCGTCGGCAAACACCGCCCATTCCATTGCGGGGATGACGGACTTGACGCGTTCGTAAATCGCAGCTGCGCGCCTGGAAGGCGCCGACAGGGTGGGGGGACTTGCGTCCATTATGCTCCATTTATGCTCATAATGAGCATTAGTAAGGTCCGAAAAAAGGAGCGCCAAGCTCCCTTCAAGGCTGCGGATTATATACTTTTTGCCGCCAAAAAGCCAATGAATGAAATGACGGCGTTATCGCTTTATTGTAGCTGGATAAAATATATGCGAATAATAGTGCGCAACCTGCGAATGAAGCGACTCGCTTAGGTCACGAGCGGTTGCGACAAGCGAGGCGTACGCAGGGACTTGGGATGAGCCGTTAGAATATAAGGCGAAGTCCCGCATGCGACGAGCGCAGGCGAGAGAACGAGTGATGTCAAACGTTGTGGCCGAAATCATTGGTTGTTTGGTATAATATCATGAAACGATCTGTCCGAATCTCGCACCATAATACCAGCATTTCTCTGGAACCCGAATTCTGGAGCGAGCTGAAAGCGATGGCTTCGCAAGACAAGCTTTCTCTGAAGCAGCTTATCGAGCGCGTTGACGCCCATCGGACGGGAAATTTATCCAGCGCCTTGCGGCTTTATGTCCTGAAGCGCTTGAAGGGGGCGAGATGAACAAGTCCATAGGCCTCGATATCGGGGGCACGAAAATCGCCGGCGCCCTGTTCGACGACAAGGGCGCGGAGCTTGCCCAAATTGTCGAGCCGTCGCCTAAAACATACGACGCGTTCCTTGACGTGTGCCGCGACATCGTTAGCCGGCTTGAAAAGAATAGCGGCAAGGCACATTTTATCGGCGCGGGCATTTGCGGTTTTATGGATCGCGAGACCGGCCTATTGAAAGGGTCTCCCAATCTTCGGTGCGTTCTCGACAAACCCGTTGAAGCCGATCTCCAGAAAATTCTTGGCTGCATGGTCAGGGTTGAAAACGATGCCGTCTGCGCAGCGTTGGCCGAAGCTATGGAAGGCGCGGGCAAAGGCTATAAAACCGTTTTCGGCCTTATCCTCGGCACAGGAGTGGGCGGCGGATACATTTTCGACGGCCATGTTATTGCGGGCGCCAACGGTATGTCCGGCGAAATAGGCCATTTGCCTTTGCCGTCTTATGAAGCCGCCGACGGCGCATGGCCGAAATGCGGATGCGGCCTTGAAGGATGCGCCGAAATGTTTGTTTCTGGCGCGGGGCTGGCGCGGCTTTATGAAGCGGCGACGAATAAGAAGGCTGACGCCAAGGAAATCGGCGCGTTGGCGGGGCAGGGCGATGCTGCCGCGAAAAAAGTTCTCGACAAATACTTTACGCTCGTCGCCAAGGCGATGGTCACCATTTTGCAAAGCTTCGATCCGGATATTATTACGGTCAGCGGCGGCCTTAACGCCTTGCCCGGCTTGTACGAAGAAGTTCCCAAGCGCTGGGGTAAATACGGTATCTGTAAAAAACCGAGAACGAAATTTGTGCCCGCAAAATTTGGCGCGTTGGCCGGATTGCGCGGCGCGGCGCTGCTTGGAAAGATATAAATTAACCAAAAAATCCATGAAACTTGGGCTATTTTCGCTTTGCCGAAAATAATTCAAAAGTGTTATTGTCCGCTTGCATATTAACAAACGTATTACCGTCGCTTTTATATAGAGGATAGGATGCCTAAGGCCAGAGACACTATTGTCGATCAATTTTTGGAAGAAGCCGTCAATACCCGTTCCCAATCTGGAGACTTGATCGGGGCTTTCGCTTTTCTCGTAAAAGAAAAACACAGATTTGCCGAGTTCTCTCCGGAACAGTTCGACAGCCTTTTGATGAAAATCTATAAAAAGCATCTCGATCACGGACGCGTGCCGCTTTACTTCAGCGATAAAGACGGCGAAGAGGGGGATGCAGTTTTAAGGCTTGCCTATCAGACCGTTCTTCCCAATCAGGTTCTTTTTAATTTTTTCGTGTGCGGAGCGCATTTGTCTCTTTCTTTTGACGGCGACAATTTTATGGATAATCCGGCGCTCGCGTATCCTGTCACGCCCGATTATCCGAGCGCGCGCGCTATCATAGCTGAATTCGAAGCGCTCAAGAAAAGACTGAACCGGAAGGACGATGCGGCGCCGTGGATTGAAGCCTGCGTCGAAAAATTCGGTAAAAAGACGTTCTCGACATGGATTGACGGTCAGATTAAGGGCATTTGGGAAAGCATTTATCGCAATCATCCGAGTGTCGTCTATACGGGCAAGGATCCCGTTCGGGCTGCGGCTTCAGCGAAATTTAAAGGCCCGTATCGCTTTCACGACGACGTTCCCGGGTATCATTAGTTAGAGCGGCAGCAGTGTTTCAAGCTCGACATTTTGTGTATCGAACGGGATAGGGGCATTTTCGTTAAACGAGACCTCGACCCTGTCCGGTTCGCCTTTGTGAATATCAACCAGCATTGTCCAATGGGCAGAGCCTAATATGGCGCGGCTTAACAGCGGGCCTGCTTCGAGAAGAATATCGCGTACGCCGCGCGCCGTGAGGTCGGAAAAACAGCGATCCACGTCCTTATATATAAAGGCATCCAGCCCGCGTTTTTCGGCTTGCTCGATATAATCGTGCGGCACGCGTCCGCGCCTGTCGAGAATGGCCAGATACCTTTGCTTGCCTTTATGGTCAGGCACATGCCTTACGGTGAAGAGGGGATTGTCGGCTAAAATCGTTCCGCTTCCCGTGACAATGGCATCGGCTTTTTTTCTCAACCTGTGGGCAAGAATAAGAGACTCTTTTGACGTGAAGGTTTTTTTCTTTTCAGACGGAACCATGGAGCCGTTTTCATCGAAGGCGCGCTTGACGGTGACAAAGGGCTTGCCCGTCGCGGCATGGAAAGCAAAAGCATGGATTAAACGCTTGCAGGCTTCAGTTTCAATGCCTTCGACAATTTCAATGCCTTCGTGACTCAGGCG
>JBAZLX010000168.1:0-3520 GCA_041650075.1 Bdellovibrionales bacterium
GTACAAAGCCATTGGCCGAGAGCTGGCCAATCGCGGCGAACTCCAGCGTCCCGTCACAATGCCTGCCATTCGTGAAAAACTCGCGCAAGACAAGTCTTACGCGCAGGAAATCATGAACTGGAATCCGGCTTACGTCTTTTTCCGCCGTTTGCCGGGTAACGATGTCATCGGCGCGCAAGGCGTCGGGTTAACGCCCAAACGCAGCCTCGCCGTCGATCCGCATCATGTGCCTTTGGGCGCGCCCGTCTGGCTCGATACGACCGACGGAAAAGGCGAAAGCCTTAAGCGCCTGATGATAGCGCAGGACACAGGCGGCGCGATTAAAGGCGCCGTGCGCGGCGATTTCTTCTGGGGCGCGGGCGAAGAAGCGGCTCAACAGGCCGGTTCGATGCAAAACGAAGGACGCGCCTATGTCCTTTTGCCGAAGGGCGTAACCCCCGATGACAAGTAGAGGCTGGGAAATCTATACGCGCGAAGTCAAGCCGATTAACAAAAAACGGCTTAAACCTCGTATAGAAAAGACGCAGCCGCCAAAACCTGTCGCCAAGCCTGCCGTTCCGGCAGAACCGCAAAAGATTGCCGCGCCGCGAAAACTTCCCGATGATATTTTCAGATCGTTGGAACGCAAGCGCGAAAAATCTTTCCGCCAGGGCGATGTCGAGATTGACGCCAAACTCGATCTTCACGGCAAGACGCAAATCGAAGCTTTCGATGCGCTGACGGCCTTTATCGCCAGCGCGGTCAAAACGGGAAAACGCAATTTGCTCATCGTCACGGGCAAAGGACGCGGCGGGGCAGGAGTCCTGCGCCGCAATCTTGAAGGCTGGCTAGGGCAACTGCCCGAATCATCTTCGATCCTCGCTTTGCGATCCGCTGCCCCCAGGCACGGAGGCGAAGGCGCGTTTTACGTCGTTTTGCGGCGGAAATAGAAGGGTCGCTTCTCACCATCCTTAAGGCGTGGTAGAGATTTCGCCTTCTTTTTTCCCAAGCAAACGAGGTGCGTCGTGGAGCTTCAGATCATTCAGAACGCCATTGCGGCAGGTGTGCGCAAAGTTACCTTAAGGAAAGAACATATAGGCCACTACCTCATGCGCTCGATGCTCGCGGGGCTTTATCTGGGGCTGATCGTCTTTCTTTTCTGGAATTTGTCGAACAATCTTGCGGCAAGTCCGTTCGGAAAGGTCGTCGCGTCGCTGTTTTTCGGCGTCGGACTCTTCGTCATTATCATTACGAACTCCGAGCTTTTTACCAGCAACAACATGTTTCTTACCGTTTCGTCCCTTGCCGGTCACACGTCGTGGGCGCAAACTTTAAAGCTTTGGGGCGTTTGCTGGGTCGGAAATCTGATGGGTTCGATTTTGATTGCGCTTTTGCTTTTCGGCGCGGGCTCTTTGGACGCCTTGCCTGCCGATCATGCCCTCTATAAGGGCGCGCTTGCCAAGACGGAAATGACGATGACATCCATTTTCTTCCGGGGCATTCTGGCCAACTGGGTCGTCTGCATGGCCGTTTGGGTCAATATGCATCTGAAAGAGGATGTCGCGCGCATGTTCGCCATCATCCTCATCATCTCGATCTTCCTTTATTTGGGCTTCGAACACTCGATTGCCAATATGGGGACGTTCTCGATGTCTCTGTTAGGAAACGGGACGGCCACGCTCATAGGCTCGGCTTACAATCTTTTGTGGGCGACCCTTGGCAACATCGTCGGCGGCGGCCTGTTTATCGGCGCCGTTTATTGGGAGATGAACAAGAAAGACATAGCGAAAATCGGAAAGTAATACCAAACGACCATTGATTTCGGCCACAGCGGTTGACATCACTCGCTCTGCGCTTCGCTTATATCTTGTTGACGCAATTGCCCTTCTGCGCCGCGCTGCACGCAACCGCTCGTGACCTAAACGAGTCACTTCACTGATCCTTTGGTACAAATAACCTTTTTTGCTGCGGCGCAGCTACGATCTAGGATTGTTGGCCTTTTACCATTGTGTAAGGATTCGCCCTCTATAGGTGATTCCGTCCTGACAACATCACAACAGGAGCAATCAATGGCACAAGCAAATACGTTAGCTAACCCGGCCCCCTTGGGACTTATGGGATTCGGTATGACGACAGTCCTGCTGAATTTCCATAACGCCGGTTTTTATCCCCTCGATTCCATGATCCTCGCTATGGGGATTTTCTATGGCGGCCTGGCGCAGCTTATCGTCGGCCTGATGGAATGGAAAAAGGGCAATACCTTCGGCACGACGGCGTTCTCAAGCTATGGTCTTTTCTGGATTTCTTTCGTGACGCTGGTTCTTTTGCCTAAAACGTCGCTTGGCATTCCGGCGCCGGATAAGGCGACCATGGGCGCTTTCTTGGGGCTATGGGGCATCTTTACCCTGATGATGTTCGTCGCGACGTTGCGCATGAGCATTGCCTTGCAGGTCGTCTTTGCCTCGCTGGCTGTTTTGTTCTTCCTGTTGGCTGCGGGCGATTTCACCAAATGCGAACTTGTAACCCGCATTGCCGGATGGGAAGGCATTTTCTGCGGCGCTTCCGCGATCTATACGGCGATTGCCCAAGTGCTGAACGAAGTCTACGGCAAGAACGTTCTGCCGATTGGCGGTAAATAGAAGAACCTTTGGTTACTCGGCCAGCCACGCATTTTTGACGTGCGCTGGCCAGTGCCAAGGCGTCGCCAGCATGACGTCGAAGCGGAAGTGCGCGCGCGCATAGCGCGGTGTGCTCATTATAAAATATTGTAAAGCGTTTGCGATGCGCGATTGCTGTTCTCTGGATATTGAGAAGGCAGCGGCATCGCGCGTGGCGCGCGCTTTGACCTCGACGGCAACGACGGTATTGCCGCGCGCGGCGACGATGTCTATTTCACCCATGGGCGTTTTATAGCGCGTCGCCAGAATACGATAGAATTTCAGCCGCAACGCAAGGCGGCACAATCTTTCGGCGGCAAGGCCGGTCTGATACGTTTTTCTTATCATTTCTTGTGAGATTCAGATAATTCCAAAGCTTTCGCATAGACGTCTTTTTTGGGTATTCCCGTCATTTCGGCGACTTCGGCGACGGCGTCGCGGACGCTTAAATGTTTCAATCGTTCGGACAACAGGGCATCAATATCGGCAGCCGGTTCTTCGTCTTCGCTTTTGCCGATCAGAATGACGATTTCGCCTTTGGCCGCGTTTGTCGCGTAATGGTTTGCCAAGTCGCCTAAAGTTCCGCGCCGCATTTCCTCATGAAATTTTGTCAGTTCGCGGGCCACGGCGGCTGGACGGTCGTCACCCAATACGTCCGCCAAATCCTTAAGGCTTTCGGCAAGGCGTTGCGGGGATTCGTAGAACACAATCGTTGCGGCGCTTGGCTTGAAAGGGAGGGCGATTTTTTTGCGAGCCGCGCTTTTGGGCGGCAGGAAACCTGCAAAAATAAATTGATCCGTCGGCAGCCCCGAAGAAGCCAAAGCCGTGACAGCCGCATTTGCGCCGGGAACGACGGTGACGCTGAAACCGGCATCGCGGCAGTC
>JBAZLX010000169.1:0-3505 GCA_041650075.1 Bdellovibrionales bacterium
AATGGTTTCTTCCGCGCCGAAACTGTAACGGAGACCGACAATAATATTGTGGGACGCGTTTTCAATCCGTCCCTTCGTGCCGCCCGTATAGTCAACCTTGGGATCGAACGAGCCGACATAACGGTAATCCGCCGTAATCGCCCAGTTCATGTCCATCTTCGCCGTAACGCCTGCAATGGCCTGATAGGCGCCGACGACCTTGTCGCCGTTCAGATAGGCGCCCGTTGTACCAACGTTATCCACATCAACAAAATCGGGACCGACACCGGCGCCGATATAAGGTGTCAACATCGAGTTCGTATCAATATCGTACAAGGCATTGAAGAACAGCACGTTGTTCGTCACGTGGCCGCCGCCAGCGACACCATTGACGGATTTCACATCCACCTGATTGTGGAAATATTCGGCCTCCAAACGAAGTCCATTATCAAAAGCGTAACCGGCGCCAGCGAGAAGATCTAGCGCGGCATTCTCTGTCTTAGCTTTCCGTTCAACACCGCCCGCGCGAATGTCCGCATCGAGAGGAAAAGCCACACCAACACCTGCGGCGGCGTACCAGCCGGGCGTCGTCTGGGCAGCATGCACGTTTGGCGCCGCTACAAGCGCAAGGGCCAACGCGATAAGGGATACGGAAAGCTTCTTCATGATGTTTCTCCTTGGAATTATGCTGCCCTTAAGGGATGCGATAGTCATACTACCAGAATTCGGTTTTTGCAAAAAAACCTTAACCAAAAAACCAAGTAAATTCCTGAGGTTCTTGATATTTCTACAGATTGTTGTTCTCTTGCATCACCCTTGC
Source organism: Bdellovibrionales bacterium (assembly GCA_041650075.1). Taxonomy (GTDB): domain Bacteria; phylum Pseudomonadota; class Alphaproteobacteria; order UBA9219; family UBA9219; genus CAIXLI01. The sequence goes on from JBAZLX010000169.1 coordinate 800, forward strand.
ATGCTAGAAAGACACCGCCAGACGGTCGGATGATCGCCTGCCACTTTGCTAAGCGCTCCGTTTCCGGAGCGTTTAGCAAGTGGCAGGAGGAAAGTCCGGGCTTCAGGGGAAAAGGGTGCCGGATAACGTCCGGTTGGGGTGACCCAAAGGAAAGTGCCACAGAAAACAAACTACCCGTTCGCGAGAACGGGAAAAGGTGAAAAGGTGCGGTAAGAGCGCACCGCGTTTTTGGCAACAAAAACGGCACGGAAAACCCCACCCGAAGCAAGACCGAATAGGAGCTGCTCCCGTAGGCGTGAAAGCGTTCGCGGGCAGTGCGCATACCGCGATCTTTTGGTCGTCCGTGCGCGGCGTTTTCCCCGCGCGCAGCTCGGGTTGGTTGCTTGAGGCGTTCGGCAACGAACGTCCTAGATGAATGATCGTCCGCAGCAGAAATGCTGTGACAAAACCCGGCTTATAGACCGTCTGGCTTTTTACGGTTCGATGTTTTGTTGTATTTAATGAATTTTGGCCGCCATGGATATTTTAGAAATTGATTCATTCGACGCGAAAGCTTTTGTGGAAAGCGTTCGGGAAACTCAACGCGCCAATGGGAAAGCTCTTTTTTATTGCCACCCTCTGTCGGCAGACGCCCTTTCCTTCATCTCGGACAGCACTACAGAGATGAAGGAGGAACTGCTCAGACTGGGCATAACCCAGAATGATATTATTAGGATGATGACGCTTTTTGAAGAAATGTGCCGCCTTCAAAAACGCCCCCTCACGAATGACATGAGGTACTTTCTCATACGACATCTGGCACAGGAATTAAGTCAAAATCATAAGGGAATATACAATCCCGGAATGCTTGTTTCCATTACAGCATACAATGGCGCGATCGTCGAAAGTCTGACTGAATCCTTTCCTTTAATCTCAAGCTCTCGAAGGGATTTCTGGCAAGTATTAACCCGACACCCCTTTCGTCCGCGCGAATTTCTGGAAAAAGCCACAAGCAACCTCATAGCTTTAATCGAAGAAAGCAAAACTCCAGACAGCAAACTGGCTGTCTTTGCCAACAGGCCAAAATTTTTCAGAAGCATCGTCATCCGTCATTCGAAAGATCCTCGCGATACGGTTCTTCACATAATCGAGACTACCAAACGCCTTGTTGCAGAAAGCCAAAACAAAAACAGCGAACTGGCATTTTTTGCCGACGCCCCAGGATTTATCGGTTATGCAGTAATCAACAATGTTTCAAATTCAAGAGAATCTCTCCTCAAGCATAAACGAACGGCTATCAAGTTATACGAAGACAGCAAAAATCAGGATCATGAATTTGCGCTTTTTTCGGACGCGCCGGAAATTTTTTATTATGCCATTATTCATCATAATTCCGATCCTCTGAAGTTTTTGCGACGCTCCAAGGAACGGGTTCTGGCAACAATCGATGAAAGCAAAGACCCTCATAGTTCTTTTGCTTTCCTTGCTGACAAGCCAAAAATCCTCAAGCGCTTTGCCGTAAGTTTTATATGCAATTATCACAGGCTCGAACGCGACAACCTCATAGACGGCATCGAAGAGACGGCTGAGGTTCTTGCTGAAGAAAGCAAACGACCGGGCAACGAGTTTTGCTCATTTGCCAACGCACCGCTGATTTTCAGGATTGCCGGAATTATTTGTCCGGACGATCCGCGAAAGTTACTGCGCGAAGTTCTTCGCGGCGACTACGATGAGCAAATTCCCAACTGCGTACGCCCTCTCTCAGAGCCTGCCGCAGCAGTTTTTGCACATAGAAACAATAACGGTTCTTGATTTTTTACTTCGCATCGCGGATGAGCTTCACGAATGGGTCGTGAATGTCGGCATTGCTGGCAATAAGAGCGCCGCTTTTCAAGATGTCCGCGCCAGGCGCAATTGGCGAAATAAAACCGCCCGCTTCACGCACAAGTAAAATCCCCGCCGCGCAATCCCAGGATCCTAATCCTTCTTCCCAAAATCCATCGTAACGTCCGGCAGCGATATACGCAAAATCAAGGGCCGCAGACCCAAAACGGCGAATGCCAGCAACCTTCGGCATGACGGCTTCCATTTGCTTGACGAAATTTGGGCGCTTATCCATCACGCCTTTAAAGGGCGCGCCTGTTGCAATCAGGCACTCGGAAAAATCGCGACGCGCCGATACGCGCAAGCGTTTGTTGCCGGAGAAAGCGCCAAGGCCCTTTTCCGCCCAAAAGTATTCATTCTTGATCGGATCGAAAACAAGCGCCGCGATCAGCTCCCCCGCTCTTTCGGCGGCAATCGAAATCGCCCAATGGCCAAGGCCGTGTAGAAAATTCGACGTTCCGTCCAAGGGATCGACAATAAAGCGTTCCTCTTTAGAGGATGTATCGGACATGTCGTCTTTTTCTTCCATCAGGAAGCCGAAGTTCGGGCGCGCCGTACTAAGCTCCTGACGTATGATTTTCTGCGCGTTAAAATCCGCAGTACTAACAAAATCGGCAGGCCCCTTGCGCGAGACCTGCAGGTTTTCGACCTCGCCGAAATCACGAGTCAATCCCTTGGCCGCTTTCTCCGCAGCTTTAAATATGACGTTCATCAATGGGGAACGAGCAGGCATGAAAGCCTCCTAATAATTATAATTGGACCGAACGCGTTCTGCAGTCGGCCTCACGCAAATGCAGTTAGTCGCGAGCACGTTCGACGTACGATCCGTCCGACGTATTCACT
>JBAZLX010000170.1:0-3350 GCA_041650075.1 Bdellovibrionales bacterium
CGTTTTCCCAAACAAGATACGAGGAAAAGCCGCGATTTTGGCAGATGCGAGGAGAAATCTCTTTATCGCACTTCCGTTTTGGCGATCTGGAAACGCGATGTTCTTCTCGATCTTTTGCGCGAGGGCGAAAGCGCGTGGGTTTTTGAGCATAACAGCCTCGCGCGGGCAGAGAAATATCCGGATTTTTACGGTGTTTATGAGGATTATCTCCCCTACATCCACGCGGTCGAACGCGGCCTTTGGACACAACCGGCGGCCTTAAAAGTCAACCGCCTTGGCGTTGAGGCCGATCTGGCGTGCCGCCCCGTCATGACCGCCGCGCAGCATCGCCAATATCTTAAATCAAGCTTGCGCACCTATATCTTCAATCGTACACCCAGCAAGCTTAAACCGTTTTTAATTGCCTTAGCGGGGCTGTCGCGCAAAATCGTCGGTCGGGCGCTGGGATAGCGGGAACATATGTCGCAACTGAAAAATCTTATCAAATCGCGGCTTGGGGCATATTTCGATAATTCCATCGAGCGCGGGCAGTTTGTCAGGGAAGAACTGCAAAAGATTCCGCAAGGTTCTTCGATCCTTGATGCCGGAGCCGGAAGTCAGAGATACCGCAAGGATTGCAGCCATTTAAAGTATTTTGCGCAGGATTTTGGGCAAGTCACAGTCGATGCTCAGAAAGGGTTTGCCTCCCTGACGCAAGATTATGAATACGGGAGGATGGATTACACCTGCGACATCGTTTCTATTCCTGTGGAGGACGGCAAATTCGACGCCGTTTTATGCACGGAAGTGTTCGAGCATCTGCCCGATCCCGTCAAGGCGCTAGCCGAACTTGCGCGAATTTTGAAGCCGGGCGGTTCGTTAATCCTGACCGTGCCGTCGAATTGTTTGCGGCATTTCGACCCCTATTTTTTCTATACGGGATTTTCCGACCGGTGGCTTGACCATTGGCTGCGCGAAATGGGGTTCGACATCGTTCGGTTTTGCACCGAAGGCAATTATTTCAAATGGCTCGCGTTAGAACTTGCCCGCGCGGGCAGGCAAAATCCGCTTGCGCTGCCGTTTTTACTGCCTGCTTTCGTTTGGTTCTATGTTAAAGGGCGCAAGGCGGATAAAGAGGCTGTCTCTACCCTGTGCGGCGGATATTATGTCGTCGCTAGAAAACGCAACGCAAACAAAGAGCCTTCTTCCGTGTAAAGCGACAGGGGCGACATGACTCTATTATCCGGCAAAGCAATCGCTTCTCTTTTACAAAGCGGTTGCTTTTTCTTTAGGGACAGCAAGGAAAGCGATGCGGGGGCTGTCTTTTTTCGGCGATTATGTATAGAAGATGGCGTGTCATGGGGGCGCTTTGTTGTCTTAAATAAGAATCGGGGCTTTTGGAAATGGGCGTTATAAGATTCTTGTTGGCGATGACGGTCGTTCTTGGGCATTGCGCCGGATTCTATTTTGTCGGTGGCACAAATGCAGTGCAGATATTTTATATGATTTCCGGATTTTTGATGTCCTATATTTTAGTCGAACAACGCGCCTACAAAACGGTTTTCGATTTTTATCTTAGCCGTTATCTTCGGCTGTATCCTATATACATTGTCGTTGCGGCGATAACGTTAGGCGTTTTTGCTCTGGCGTCGGCGACAGGCCAGAATATCCGCTATTTCAGCGGGATAAACTTTTGGGATCTTTATAAAAACAATACGATAAGCGCGAATATCTATCTTGTATTTTCAAACCTTACCTTGTTGTTTCAGGATTGGGTCCTGTTTTTGGAAACATGCGGCGGGCATTTGGCTTTTACGCCCGATTTTGCAAAATGCACTACGCCTTTGTGGCGAGGGCTCCTTGTGCCGCAGGCCTGGTCTCTTGGTGTCGAAATATCTTTTTACTTAGTTGCGCCGTTTGTATTGCCAAAAAAGAAAATCTTTTTCTGTTTTCTTGTTGGCGCCATTCTTATTCGAGCCTTTTTGATTTTAATCGGGATAGGGCTGAAAGATCCTTGGACGTACAGATTTTTTCCTGCGGAAATCCTTTTCTTCCTTCTTGGTTCCTTTTCGCATCAGTATGTTACTTTGTGGTACAAGAAATTCTTTGTGCTCGAGAAAATGCCGATGATCGCCAAAACGTGCATGGGCACCGTTCTCGTGATTTCGACTCTTTATCCGTATATTCCAGCCCATGAATGGGTTAAGTCGACTTTCCTGTTTGGGGTTATTTTCTTTGTTCTTCCGCTTGCCTTTCTGTTCAGCAATAGAAACACTTGGGATCGTCGCTTGGGCGATTTAAGCTATCCGATCTACATTTGCTTTATCGTTGTGATCTATGTGGTTGATCTTCTGCTGGGTGCGTTTTCGATTCATTGGAAGACGCTAAGAGTTGTTTTAGTTCTTGGTCTAACGCTTTATGGCTCGATTTTGCTGCATAAATACATCATCATTCCGGTTGACCGGTGGCGTGCAAGAATTCGCGTTCCGGCTGCTCGCGACGACTTGAGGGATTCTGAAGAAAGACTTTCTGTCCGATGATTAAGAGAGAAAAAAAACAATCCTCTCCCGCATCAGACGGGCTTCAGGCCAGCGTAACGGCTGTTGCCGGAGGCGGCGCTTGCGCCGTTTTTTACGCGCGTGCATGCGCTGTCAAACATCATATTTTTAACGCGGCGGCTCTTCTGTTTTCTAAAGTCGGCGTTTATATCGCCTATTTTGCGGCGATTCCGATCTATGTCCATGTCTACGGCCAGGCGAGCTACGGCATTGTCGCGTTTTTGGGCACGCTGATCGGCTATTCGGTTTTACTGGAAAACGGGCTTTCATACGCCGTCACGCTTCGCTATACGCGTGCCTTGGCGCGAAATGAAACGGCGGCGGCGGAAAGGATCGTTCGCGCTGCGTTGTTTCCTTATGCCTTACTTGCGCTTGTTTGTGCGGTTGTTTTCGTGCTTTCCAACAACCAGATTGCGCAGCTTATCTGGCAAAAGCCGGATTACGCTGTACCTCTGCAAATGGTTGGGGTGACTATTGCAATCCTGGTCTTTGATGCATTTTTTGTTAGCATCATCCAGTCGCACAATAAACTTGTTGCCCTGAATATGATCCGCCTTTCCGTGGATATTGTGCGCGCTTCAGCGCTATATATTGCGGTTCTGACGAAAGATCCTCTTAATAGCGTGACGGGCGCTTTTCTTGCCTCAGCGATTCTAAAGGTCTCTCTGGACGCTTGGTACTGTATGGGCCCGCTTGGCTTGCGCCGCATGTTTCCCTTTGTCATTGACGGTGCCGAAATCCGCGCCAATCTGAAATTGGCGCCGATAACGATCGTCATTACTGCGGCCTGGCTCGTTATTTCCTTGTTCGATA
>JBAZLX010000171.1:0-3329 GCA_041650075.1 Bdellovibrionales bacterium
CCAGACGAATGGACGGGCGGCTATAGTCGGCAAATTGCATAAACGTGCCGCCATAGGGAATGATGCCGCCGTGCAAAGCCATGCCGCCCATGATGGCGGACATTCCGTGTTCGCGCACGCCATAGTGAATATAGCGCCCGTCATAATGATCGGGCGAAACGACGGGATAGCCCTTAACAATAGTGTTATTGGACTCCGACAAATCGGCGCTTCCGCCGACCAATTCGGGCAAAACCCCGAAAATCGCGCTCAAGACCGTGCCCGAGGATTTCCGCGTCGCGTGTTTTGGCTTTTCGGCGGCAATCTTTGTTTTCAGCGCCGCCAAGGCCTCTTCGCAAGCTTTCGTTATCTCGGCTTTCATCGCCAAATCGAATTCGGTTTTCTTTGCATGGGCCTGATGCCGCTTTGTCCACGCCGCAAAATCGGCGCTGCCTTTCGCGCCGACATCGCGCCATGCCGAAAGAACGTCTTCCGGAATGACAAACGGCTCATGAGGCCATTCCAGCGCCACGCGGCACGCCGCGACTTCGTCCGCGCCTAAAGGAGCGCCATGGCACTCGCTTGTGCCCTGTTTTTTGGGCGAGCCGCACCCGATGACCGTACGGCAGACAATAAGCGACGGCTTGTCCGTAACGTCCAAAGCCTCCTGCGTCGCCTTTTCGATAGCGACGGGATCATGCCCGTCAATGGACTGAACATGCCAGCCGCAAGAACGAAAACGCGCGGCAACGTCTTCCGTAAACGCGAGCGATGTCGAACCGTCGATCGAGATTTTGTTATCGTCGTAAAAAGCGATCAAACGTCCGAGCTTCAGGTGCCCCGCAAGCGAAGCAGCTTCCTGGCTCAGGCCTTCCATCATTTCGCCGTCCGACGTAATGACGAAAGTGCGATGATTGACCAAATCGTCTCCGAAACGGGCATTCAGAATGCGTTCGGCCAAGGCAAACCCGACGGAATGGGCGATCCCCTGCCCCAAAGGGCCGGTCGTCACTTCGACGCCGATTTCGGGATCGACTTCCGGATGTCCGGGCGTAAGGCTGCCGAGCTGGCGAAACTTTTTGATCTCCTCGATCGTCATCTTTTTGTAGCCGGTCAGATAGGCCAGAGCGTAAAGAGCCATTGACGCGTGGCCGGGAGACATAATGAAGCGATCGCGATCCGGCCATGTCGGATTTTCGGGATCGAAACGCAAAAACTTGGACCAAAGAACGGTGACAACGTCGGCAATGCCCATCGGCATGCCGGGATGGCCTGACTTGGCTTTTTCAACCGCATCCATCGCCAAAGCGCGGATAGCATTGACCATATCTTTATAGAGAGGATCGGGTTCTGTTGGCATGGCCTTCTGTGTGGACTTAGAGGAAACGGCGACTGAAGTTGGCATCGTTTTATACCTAAAATATAAGGGAAACCCTGCGGAAACTGCCGTATTTCGGAGCGATAAGCAATAAGGCAGACAAAAAATATTTCCGCACTCCCAAGACCCTAATAAGAATGGGGGATTCTTGGCTTTTGCGCGGAAATTAAGGAACAATCGGACGAAATAAAGAATCACAGAAATGTTGCCTTTGAGTCGCGCCCCCCCTATATTCCGGCCTTTCCAAGGACAGGTCGGGGCATAGCGCAGCCTGGTAGCGCATCAGTCTGGGGGACTGGGGGTCGCAGGTTCAAATCCTGTTGCCCCGACCAAATAAAAAAGGGCGCTAAATGCGCCCTTTTTTATTGGTCATGGCGCAGGATATTTGGTTTACCTGCGACGAAGTCCTCCGAAGCTGCACAGCAGCGAAGGAGGAAGCAGGTTCACCAAACACGACGGTCAGGAGTGTTTGGCGCGTAGCGAGGCAAAAGCCGAGCGAAGTCCGAGGCTTGCCGAGGATAAAAACATGCAGTAAGCATGTTTTTACAATTCCTGTTGCCCCGACCAAATATAAAAGGGATTCAATCGCATCCCTTTTATATTTGGTCTGATCAACAGGACGTGGCACACCTGCGAAGCGGGTTCATGGCCGACCCCGGACTTGATCCGGGGGAGGACAGGGCGAGCGGCGCGAAGCGCCGAGAAGCCAATTCCTGGCCGCCGGAGCGCAAGCAAAGGCGACCCCGCGTAGCGAAGGATCCGCCAAAAATTACAACCCATTGATAGATAATGGCTTTATGTTCCAAAAGAGGCGTGAGGCATAAAACTCTGGTTTATAACTCATAATTGTGCTATTTTATGAGTTATAAATGGAGGGTTTATAGCTCATGCTCTGGAACTGGCAGCAACAGGATTGGCCTAATTTTACCTATAAAAAGGCTCTTTTAGAAGAGCTTGAAGCAAAATTCATGCGCCAATCCGGCGTGCTTCAGGGGGCGTATAAACACATCGGCGACGAGGATAAGAACAACCTCGTTATCGACCTCCTGAGCAACGAGGCGTTGAAGACATCGGAGATTGAGGGGGAATACCTTAACCGCGACAGTTTGCGGTCTTCAATCCAAAGGCACTTTGGCCTTAAGGCCGATAACAAAAAAATTCCGCCAGCAGAACGCGGCATCGCCGACATGATGATGAATCTGTATCAGGAATTTGCCGCCCCGCTGACGCACAAAAGTTTGTTCGCTTGGCACAAGATGATCTCGAACGAACGGGACGACCTTAACGACATTGGTCGCTATCGGACGCACGAAGACCCGATGCAAGTTGTCTCTGGCCCCTCTTACAAAACCAAAGTGCATTTTGAAGCGCCGCCATCGAAAGATGTTCCGAAAGAAATGGAACGGTTTATTGCGTGGTTTAATCAAACCGCGACGAACGGCGCTTCTCCCCTACCCGCGCTAACACGCGCAGGAATAGCGCATTTGTATTTTGTCAGCATTCATCCCTTTGAAGACGGAAACGGACGCATTGCGCGAGGCCTTGCCGAAAAGGTTCTGTCGCAGTCTCTCGGACAGCCGACACTTATTGCGCTCGCCCAAACTATTGAGAGCCACAAGAAGCGCTATTACGACAAGCTGGAACTGAACAACAAAGACAACGAGATCACGGACTGGCTGACGTACTTTGCCAAAACCATCTTAGACGCCCAAGATCACACGCAACAGATGATCGACTTCCTGATCGAAAAAACAAAGCTGTACGACAAGCTGAGAGGAAAACTAAACGACCGTCAGGAAAAAGTGATCGCCCGTATGTTCCGCGAAGGCCTTGACGGATTCAAAGTCGGCCTAAGCGCCGAAAATTATCTCACCATCACCGAGACATCCCGTGCCACCGCCACCCGCGACCTGCAAGAGCTGGTCGAGATAGGTGCCCTGACCCGCACGGGAGAGCTAAAAAGCACAAGGTA
>JBAZLX010000172.1:0-3323 GCA_041650075.1 Bdellovibrionales bacterium
AGTACCGGGCCCAGTCCGAAGGATCAAGCTCGACATAGCGGTATTTCGACGACATCACCGTATCGTTAAGCCACTTATAGCTCGACCCGAGCGCCAGAAAGATAAAACCGTCAACTTCGTCGCCGCGATTATAAAGAATGGGCGTCTTAAAAGTACCCGTCGAAAAATCTCCTTTCGGACCGGCCGCGTCGCTTAACGAGAAAAACGGCTCGGCGAACTTAAAATCGCCGCTGGCCACGCCGTCCTTGACGCTAATCAACGGATATTCGACGTTCTTGCGTGGCGCCAAATAATAACGCATCCACCCGATCGCATCCAGAATGGGAACGACAACCTTGAAATCCCTGCTTGCGTAATGATGGATGATTTTCTGTATAAACAGAACGTCGCCAATCCCGAAGGGTTGGCAAATCATGATCGTTTTTCTTAAAGGAGGAGCGCCGATAACGTCCATCATATTTTCTCAAGAACGAATTCAATAGAAGACTCGGACAAAAGCCCCAACGTCTGATCCTGACGCGGCAAGCCATAGACAAACCCCGCGTCCAGAAGCTCGACCTTCAAAATCTTCACCTCATCGACAACCTGCCCCAGAAGCTGAATGACATTGACGGATTTATGGCTCCAACTATTGGTCTTTCCGATCGTAAAGGTCCATTTGTGGTCGGCATTGAAAGTGGACGGAAAAATGCCCTGCTCGTACAAATCCTCGTCCGGGATTGTGACGATGATATGCCCGCCTTTGCGGCAAATGCGCACCCAGTTTTTAAGAGCGATAAAAGGATCCACGCAGTGTTCAAGGCAATTGCTTGAGTGAACGGTGTCGTAAGTTCCGTCGGCAACCCAATCCATCAGCATCGCGTCGCCGTCTTCCTTATCGCAGCACGTTACGGTTTTCAGTAACGGAAAATACGGTTGAATCCTCGTCAAAGGATCGTCACCAGCGCCAATATCAATAGCGTCGCCTGTAAACCACCGCGTCGCATAACGAACATCATGAAAACGCCGCATCGTCGCCTTAGTAAGTTCTTTCATGAAAATGTCTCTATAAGGAGGGAACAAAAAATCTATAGATATTAATAGTCTAACGACCGGTTTTTCTTCTGGCAAGAGAGGAAAAGCCGCCCAGATAAAGTCAAAAAAGAATGATTTCAGGGTCTATTGTTTCTGAGCCAGATCGTCTATCAGCCAGCCCTGATAGGTCGTGACGCCCATTTCACGCCCTAAAGCCAAAGCGCGTTCATTATCGCAATGTGTAAAGATGATTTTCTCGATGGGCAACCGTTCGACAGCCTTGCGAATCGTTGAATTGAACAATTGAGGAATATGATCCTTGGAAACCTTTATTTTGATTGCGCTGACATCGAATTTACCGAAATCGATATAAGGCGTCATGTTCGGCGTAACACTGTCGAAGGCAATATTGAAATTCTCTTTTCTTAAAACCTCGATAGCGCCGAGCGTAAGCGGAAAATCCTGAAGAATATCGCCTGAGTGAAGCTCGAAGCCGAGCAAATAGCGCTGGTCTTTCGGCACGGCGCGCACAAATTGGGCAAAAAAGGAACCCATAATCGAAGCGATGGACAAATTCAGCCTGATCGCCCGCCCCGCGATAGAGCTATAAGCCGCCGTCATCGCGCCCAGCAATTTCTGATCGAGAAGCGCACATATCGCAAAAAAGTAATGATCCGCCTGAACAATTTCGATTTTTGGGAAATGCTCGCGGCGCAAGTCCTCGAAACTGATGAAATACTCCTCGGCAATGGGCTTCAGCTCGCCATTGTTGTCACTATAAATGCTTTGCGTGCGTCCATACCGGCGAAGGTCAATATCCGCCAGAATGCCCTCGATCTGAAGAACGGTTTTTGCCGTCAAACGCCCGGCCTTATCTTCAATCTTGTCCGGTATTTTTGCAGGCGGCGTATTGGTACGCACATCCTCGACATACGAATTGAGACGTTCGCGCAAAAGCGCGTAATTTTCGGGCAACCGATAGGTCAGAAGAAATATGTTGGTGTTGGCCTTGTATTCGTTCAACGCGGCGTCAATCGCGCGCCGTCCCATAAGGCGCGCCTCGCCCGGGTTTTCCCAAACGAGAAAAACGTCCCCATTCGACATTTCAAAGTAAAAACCGTTAGCCGAAGTCGAAAAAGCCTTAAGCTTGTTCTGAACGGCCTCCAAAGCCGCTTGGCTTTTTGCCAAAGGTTCGATAGCCGTCAGAATAAAATTCAAAATAAGAAAAGGCGACCCGGCCCTCTGCATGCGCCGGACGCGCATGATGAAGTCCTGTTCGCGCACAAGATCGGACGGCGTCTCTTTTTTATCTTCAAATTCCCAAATACGCATGAAGGATGCCTGAAAAAGGTAGGAAAACCATTGTCACTGCTATGTGTTAACAACAAGTTTCTATAGCGCGAACCTTATCGAGAAAATCCCTGATCAATGCCGGAGATTTTTGTCTATGAACGTCCTCTACGCCCGAAGAAACGTCGAGAAGCGGCGCATGAGACATCTTCACGGCTTTTTCGATATTGTCGGCATTAAGCCCCCCGGCCAGAAACCATGGCTTTGAAAAAGAAGCGTTTCCGAGCAAAGACCAATCGAAAACGACGCCCTTGCCCCCCGAAGGAACGCCGGAAGGCAATTTGGCGTCGAGAAGCAGATAATCGGCGACAGGCTCATAGATCTTAGCCGCCGCCACATCTTGTTGTATGCCTATTCCGACGGCTTTGATGACAGGAAGTCCGACATTCTTCCTGACTTCCGAAACCCTTTCGGGCGCTTCGGACCCGTGAAGCTGAATCAGCTTCAAGGGAACGACATCGAGAACGCTTTTCAATTCATCGTCCGAAGGATCAACAAAAAGCCCGACGGTCGCGACGGTCGAAGGCACTTTGGATATGAGAGCCGCCGCCGAGGCAGGATCAATATGATGCCGCGATTTTTGATAAAAAACGAAGCCGAGAAAGCGCGCCCCGCCTTCGACGGCGGCAGCAACCGAATCCGCATCGCTAAGGCCGCAAATTTTAACGTCTATGCTCAAATAAACTCCGCATTGATCTGCTTCGCGGCTTCGACGGGATCGGCAGCCTTGATGATCGGCCTGCCGACGACAAGATACGACGCTCCGGCATCATAGGCCTGCCGCGGCGTGAGGGTGCGCTTTTGATCGTGATAGTCCGCACCGCTTGGCCGAATGCCCGGAACCATCAAGACGCAGTCATTGCCGACAACGGTACGCAGATGCAAAATCTCCTCTGCCGAACAAATACAGCCGTCAACGCCGCAATCAATGGCCAACTTTCCTAAACGCATGACCTGGC
>JBAZLX010000173.1:0-3260 GCA_041650075.1 Bdellovibrionales bacterium
AGATATAGGGATTACGGTGGAAGAAAGAGAAGGCAGGCTAATGCCGACGGATGAAGAAACGCCGGTCGCGATCAACTGGAGCAGCCTCTCCGGCGCCGACCCCCGCTGCCTCTATTCCTTCCTCGGCGTGTGTGGGGAGTTTTAATTGAACTAAACCTTAGTTTCTAACTGGTTGACATTAGAGGAATTTATAAAGCTATCCCAATACGTTTGTATGCGGTTCATCGGAACCGAAGGGTTGTCAACACACCAAAACATTGAAATCTATTTTGAGAAAATGGTGGGCGATGGGAGGCTCGAACTCCCGACCCGCTGATTAAGAGTCAGCTGCTCTACCAACTGAGCTAATCGCCCTAACACCATACTACGCTCATAGAATTTGCGACCCCTGCGGGTCGCGGGCAACTGAGCTAATCGCCCTATTCCTGTTGCGGTTTTTGCCGCTTTTTCCCGGAAAGGCCGACTTGATAGCCTCAAAAGACCTTATTTGCAAGCAACATCTGCGCGATAGTTCCAATTACGCGTGCGTAAGGGCATTTTAATAATAACCGGGCTATAAAGACCCAAATTCGGCCCCTTATTTCTGGTGCTGGAAAATCTTTGATGTTAGAAATTATCGCATGATTCCCGTTTCTTCCAAATCTCGACGTTCCAAGCTGTCCCGGCGTTTCAGGAGGACTGCTTTCTTCTTTGCTGTCCTGACTGTATTTGCCGGCGGCGCTTTTTTGGGAGCTTGGCATTTTGAAAATGTTCAGGCTTTTTTTGCAGACGCGCCTTCTGTCTCTATGACGTCGGCGCCGGTTCTTGCCGAAAACAAAATGCTTCTTTTATCCTATGAAGCGGCGGACAGCACTGGTATCCGCGAAATCTCTTTGCGCGTTACGCCGCACAGTTCGTTGCCGGGGGCGAATAATGCTTCGGTGGAAATCATTCTTCCCGTTCCTTCGGCCAAAAAAATTTCCCGCACCGAGGCTCAGGATCTTTCTTCGCGTCCGTGGGCGGGGCAGGAAGTGGATCTTCAGATCGTTGCCGTCAACGGCGTTGGAAAAAGAAGCCTCACCGCCCCCTTCAAGGTCGTTTTGCCGCAGCGCCGATTTCTTCACCCCATCGCGCGGGTTCTTATAGAAGAACGCAATAAATTGTTGCAGTGTCCCGATGACAGCGTGTTGCGCGAAGAAGCCGCCAATATCATGGCGAGCATTGCGCACGATCCTGCCAATTATCGCGGCGATCCTGTCGTTCTGATGGCGTTGCGCAGTGGCGCGGTGCGACTGGTTTTGGGGCACGATCGCAACGCGGCGATTTTCGTCAACGATATTCTGTGGCAAACTGCGGCGCGTATTGAGGATCAGAACAGGGCTTCTTTGCAGCGCACTATGCGCGAAATCCGGCAAAATACGACGCGCGAATTTTAACCCAATTTTGACAATACGCTAACTGCTTCTATTCAAAGGGAATTAGATGGAGGCTTTTTTTGTGTCGTCTTTTCGGAAGAAAGAATTGCGAATAATTACATAAAATTAATCACAATAATTAAACGGAACTTAACCAAGGGATGTATAAAATGAGGCCATAGGAAGAAGAGATATTTTTGAGATCAGGAGGTGGATGTTATGCACCAGTTGGCAAGAAACCCGGAACCACTAACTAGAGACGAGTTATCTCGCGAAGCGGTCTTCACCGGAGAGCCTCACGCGCAAGTTCAAGGCAGCAAGCTTCCGTATGATCCGTCTGCGCCGCCCAAGGCTTCAAGGACGTATGAAACGCCAAAGCCGGGACATGGAAATAACAAGTTTATGACCTATGGGAATAACTAACCCTTAGTTTCAACGACGATCCACCTTGCCTCGGGCGTTGATGTGTCTCGAGCGAAGGTCCATGTATCGGCGACTTCCTCGAATTTTCCTTCTTCCCCGCCAATAACGGCGCCTTCGGCGTTGCGCAGGATGTTTTGCTGATCGCTGATGAATTTGACCGTGATGAAGGCTTGTTTGTCCTCGGCGCGGGCGGCGATGAGTTCCGTTTCCTTAATGCGGGAAATGACGGTATGCGCCGTTTGTCCCGCCTCTCTCCGGACAGAGACGGCCTGCTGAAAATGGGACATGAGAACGGGCGAGAGAAGCTCTGCGACAAGAGTCAGGTTTCCGTCGGCATAGGCGCGGACAACGGAAGTAAAAATATCGCGCGCCTCCTGTAAAAACCGCTTTTCTTCAAAAGAGGAGTCTATTGCCGTCACTTGCGCCAAACCCCCGGCCAACGAATGAGGCGGCGGGGCGACGGGTTGAAGCCGCGCGATGAGATTCTGCCGCGCATTCGGCGTTTCGTTGCCCGGCTGAAGATCGGGCGGGGGTATAAACGGGTTAGGGCGCTGCGGATCGTTATCGTTGCGCGTACCGAGAACAGCCCATAACCGCCCCAAAAGTAGGGCAGCTATGACGGCATATACGAGAATATCTATGTCTACTTGCATGGGCGGATTATAACGCGGTTCACGTTGCGGAGAAGAAAAATTCGTGGCAAAAGAGACTTTCAAGGTTCATTATCGTCTTAAACTCAAACCGCGTTGTATTCATGTCCGATACTCCTTCCGCTCCACAAGCCGCTCCCATCTCCATTGGGCTGGGCGCTCAATACATCAAAGACTTTTCTTTCGAAAGTCCCAATGCTCCGCAGATTTTCAATGACCTGCAGACGCAACCCAAGATGGCGCTTGATATCAACGTCATGACCAGAGGTCTTGGCGGCGGGACGTTTGAATCGGTTCTTAAGATCAAGCTCGAATCGAAAATCGCTGAAAAAACGGCGTTTATCGCTGAACTCGCTTATGCAGGGCTGTTTTCGTTGCCTGAATTGCCGGAAGAACAGATCAAGATGTTTCTTTTGGTCGAGGCGCCGCGCCTTCTGTTCCCGTTCGCTCGCGCGATTATATCCAATGCCGTGCGTGAGGGCGGATATCCCAATATTGCTTTGCAGCCCATTGACTTTATGGCGCTTTATGCGTCCCAACGCGACAAAGTCGGGACAATGACGCCTTCTGGCGTGGCGTAAGAGATCCAACTCTTTTCAGTTTGAGCTTTGAGGCTTTTGGGGAGGGCGATTCGCTCTTTTTTCCGTAGTTTGGCTTATTCCGTCATTCCGCGACGGGGATCTCTGAGAATACGATGCCTGAATCACCGTCTTTTTGCTTTGATGCCGTTATCCCATCCATTGCTCTTGAATATTAACCATCATTGGTTAATAAGATAAGGAGCGGGTCAGAG
>JBAZLX010000174.1:0-3258 GCA_041650075.1 Bdellovibrionales bacterium
AACCCTTCGACATTGACGGGTTCTATCGGGGTAATTTCTGGAAAATTTGCTCTCGATGGGATGTTGAAAAAAATTGGAGTGACTACCGATGGCGTTTCTACGGATGCTAACGCTGGTATGTGGAATATGATGTCGGGATTTACGCCTGCGCAACGTGCGAGGGTCAATGCTCTTTTGGATAGTACATATCGGGCGTTTGTAAACAATGTCTCCGTGTCGCGTAAAATTCCGTTGGAGAAAATGCCCGATGTTGCAAAGGGCCGGATCTTTACCGGGGAGCAGGCTGCCCAAGCTGGCTTGGTTGATGAGGTTGGTGGTTATGATATTACATTAAGGACGGTTCGTAATATATTGAATTTAAATGATAAGGCTAAAATTAATATGAAGGTATTTCCAGCGCCTCCATCTCCTGCGGAACGCTTGCTGAAATGGATGCGCCGGTTCAGCGCAGAAAGGGCAGGAATTACTTCTGCGTTTGCGACACTTATAAAGATGCAAAGTGCATTAAGCTCGTTGTTCGGAATTGAAATCCACACTGATCATGCTATTGCAGCGCGGATGCAGCCCATTGGGGAGATTCATGACTGATTATAATCCCCTCATTGTTCTCGCTGCTGGCGGCACCGGTGGTCACATTTTTCCGGCAGAGGCTTTAGCTCGTGAATTATTAGGGCGAGGCTACCGTGTTGTCGTGGTGACGGATCGTCGTGGGTCGAAGTTTAGCGACGATCTGCCCATTCCGACTTATAGAATTCGCGCCAGTTCATTAGGTCGTGGAATTTTTGGCAAGATTCGTAGCGTGATAGAGATGGGCATCGGCGTTTTGCAGGCGCGGTGGCACTTGGGTAAGCTTCGTCCTTCAGTCGTTGTCGGTTTTGGCGGGTATCCATCCGTTCCGGCGCTTTTTGTGGCGGCGCAGTTAAACATACCCATCATTCTGCACGAACAGAATGCCGTTCTTGGACGCGCAAACCGCGCCATGATGAGTAGGGCGCGAGTTGTGGCAACATCATTTCCGCAAGTAATAGGTCTTAAACCGGAATCCGGCGTGCGGTTAATTTATACCGGCAATCCTGTGCGCCCGGCTTTTATGGCGATGCGTGCTAAGCCATATGTGCCATTGTCAGATAGCGGGCCGATGAAAATTTTGGTTCTTGGTGGAAGTCTTGGCGCTACTGTATTCAGCAGGGTTGTGCCGCAGGCTCTGGCATTGATGCCTGAAAATTTGAGGCGCAGGATTGTCATCACCCAGCAGTGCCGTAAAGAAGACATTGACGATGCGCGGTCTTCATTCGCCGCAGCAGGCGTTGAGGCTGAGCTTTCGACTTTTTTCAATGACGTTCCCGAAAGAATGGCTGAATCGCATCTTGTTATCTGCCGTTCCGGTGGATCAACCATTGCCGAACTGACAGTGGTCGGGCGCCCTTCTATTTTGGTTCCCTATCCGAGAGGCTATGCGGGCGAGCAAACCATTAATGCCGAGATTGTGGCCGAGACGGGAGGGGCATGGCTAATTCCGGAACCGGCGTTTACACCTGAATCTTTGGCCGTCAGAATTGAATCGTTGATGGCGCTGCCTTCGTCGCTGACAAAGACGGCGGCAGCAGCGCGTGCATGGGGCAAGGTAACCGCAGTTGACAGTCTTGCCGATAGTGTCGTCGCCCTTGTTAAATCACCTAACTCGTTTTTCGAGAAAAGCATATGAACTGGAATCAGGTAACAAGCCGTGCTCACTTTTCGCCGCAAGCTGTTGGGACAATACATTTTGTTGGCATCGGCGGAATCGGCATGAGCGGCATTGCCGAAATCTTGCATAATCTCGGTTATAAAGTTCAGGGCAGCGATTTAAACGACAACGTCAATGTCAAGCGGTTGCGGGATAAGGGAATCGCGATCAGCATTGGACATAGGGCCGAAAATGTGTCGGGCGCCAACGTCGTTGTCGTTTCCTCCGCAGTAAAAAAGGACAATCCCGAAGTCATTGCGGCGCGTGAATCTTTTTTACCCGTCGTTCGCCGTGCCGAAATGCTCGGGGAATTGATGCGTTTGAAATGGGCGGTTGCAGTAGGGGGCACGCACGGCAAGACGACAACGACGTCTATGGTTGCGAGCTTGTTTGAGGCTGCAGGTCTTGATCCAACGGTTATCAACGGCGGCATTATTAATGCTTATGGAACGAATGCGAGGCTAGGTTCCGGCGACTGGATTGTTGTGGAGTCTGACGAATCCGACGGTAGCTTCACCAAGCTTCCGGCGACGGTGGCTATCGTTACTAATATGGATCCTGAACATATGGATCATTATAATGATTTTGAGGCCGTTCGCCGGGCTTATGAGACCTTTGTTCAGAACGTTCCTTTTTACGGTTTTGCCGTTTTGTGCGCGGATCACCCCGAGGTTCAGGCGCTTGTTGCGCGTGTGCAGGATCGCAAGATCGTAACATACGGATTTTCGCCTCAAGCCGATGTTCGGGCAGTTAACGTAAAGCCCAATACGAACGGTACAGGCTTTGACGTTGTCGTATCGGACAGAACGAAAAACATTTCTCGTACGATAAAGGGGTTCTTTTTGCCCGTGATAGGAATTCACAACGTCCAGAATTCTTTAGCCGCTATTAGCGTTGCTGTGCAGCTTGGCCTCGATGAAAAAGCGATGCATTCGGCTTTTGAGAAGTTTGAAAACGTTAAACGTCGTTTTACGCGCACAGGCGTTGTTAAGGGAATTACGATCATTGACGATTATGGCCATCATCCCGTCGAAATTGCCGCAACGCTCAAGGCGGCCTTGCAAGCAAAGGGTGAAAAAGGAAAGATCATTGCCGTCATGCAGCCGCATCGGTATACGCGTTTATCGAGCCTGTTTAACGAATTTTGCATGACGTTCAACGATGCCGATACTGTCATCGTTGCGGATGTTTATCCTGCAGGCGAAAAACCGATTGAAGGCGCTTCTCGCGACGCCTTGGTCGAAGGCTTACGCGCCCATGGGCACCGAGGTGTCTACGCATTGAATTCTCCCGATGACCTTGCGCCGATGATTGCCAAAATGGCAAAAGAGGGTGATTACGTGATTTGTCTTGGTGCGGGGTCAATTAGCGCATGGGCTTACGCGTTACCGGCAGAGCTGGAAAAGATTCTAGGCTGACCGTATTGGCAAACCCATGAAGCCGAAGGTCTTCAGGTTGCCCTAGCCAACCTCAAAATTATCTGGCACAATATGGACATGACAAAAATAGACTCTGATAAAATTTCCCTTATA
>JBAZLX010000175.1:0-3190 GCA_041650075.1 Bdellovibrionales bacterium
CCGACCACGATAGCTTCACGCAAATCGTTCCAATTTTGCATCTTACCTTTGTCGATTGAGTCCTTATAGGCGAGATCGAGATAGAGCAGCATGAACACTGCTGTTTCAGCATCCACTCCCAACAACGCGATCAATCCGACCCAGACCGCAATGCTCATATTGTAGCCGAGTAAGTAGATGAACCATATCGCACCGATAGCGGAGAAAGGCACCGCCAGCAAAATGATCGCCGTTTTTGCAATGGATTTCGTGTTGAAATACAGAAGAAGGAAAACTAGGAAAAGCGTAATCGGCAAAACGATCATCAGTCGCGCCTTCACGCGTTCCATAGATTCATATTGGCCACTCCAGACGAGATGGTATCCTGTCGGAACGGTAACGGCTGCCTGAACGGCTTTTTTCGCGTCGGCGACATAACCACCAATATCGCGTCCACTGAAATCGACATAGACATATCCGCTTAGGCGTCCGTTTTCGTCGCGGATCATCCCCGGCCCTGATTTAAGAGAAAGGGTCGCAAGCTGCCCTATGGGAACCTGTATACCTGACGGCGTGCTGACCATGACGCGTTTTAGAGAATCGAGGTCACTTCGGTAATCGCGCAAATAGCGAACATTGACGGTGTAGCGTTCGCGTCCTTCGACTGTGGTTGTTACAGGCTCTCCCCCTACAGCGGCCATAAGCACATTGTTGGCGTCGTCGATAGAAAGGCCATAACGCGCAAGCGCGTCGCGGTTCAAATCGAAATCAAGGAAATAACCACCGGCAGTGCGTTCGGCGAACGCGCTGGTGGTTCCCGGAATATCTTTTAGGGCTTTTTCGACCTGACTGCCGATTTTCTCAATTTCGGAGAGATCGGAACCTAGAATTTTTATGCCAAGAGGCGTTTTGACGCCCGTCGTCAACATGTCGATGCGTGCCTTGATCGGCATCGTCCAACTGGTCGCCATACCCGGCAAAGTAAGCGCCTCGTTCAGGCCGCCGGGGCCATAAATCAATTCCTGAGTTGTTTTATGATCCGGCCACAAGCGGCGCAAAACGCCCTGAAGAAAGTCCGGCACACGCCTTGAATACCAACGTTCCTGCTTCGGCCACTCCGCTTGCGGTTTGAGCACGATGGTTGTTTCCATCATGGAAAAAGGAGCAGGATCTGTGGCGCTTTCAGCGCGTCCCGCTTTGCCGAAGACACGTTCGACTTCAGGAAAACTCTTGATGATTTTGTCCTGCCCCTGAAGAAGTTTTGCCGCTTCGCCTGCCGAAATTCCCGGCAAGGTTGTCGGCATATACAAAAGCGTTCCTTCATCCAAAGGTGGCATGAACTCCGAACCGAGCTTGAAGAACACCGGAATAGTTAGCATCAGCGCCAAAATAGCAACTGCGATGGTCTTCCATTTGTGTTCGAGAACGAAAGTCACAACAGGATGATAAACCTTCATCATCGGGCGGCTTATTGGGTGATCGTCTTCGCTGTGAATTTTACCGACCAAAAGCGCGTTGGTGATCCGCGCCAACCACACTGGACGAAACGTAAAATTATTCATGCGCATAAGAAGCAATTGCAAGGCGGGGCCAAGCGTAACGGCCAGAACGGCGGCGAGAGCCATCGCAAACGTCTTGGTATAGGCAAGCGGTGTAAAAAGCCGCCCTTCTTGAGCTTCCAACGTAAAGACCGGCAGGAAGGCTACGGCAATAACAAGGAGGGAAAAGAAGCTGGGGCCGCCGACTTCTTTAACCGCATCGATGATCACTCGACGATAATCGCCATGACGCCCCTCGGCGTTCCAATGTTCCAATTTTTTATGTGTCTGTTCGACCATGATAATGGAAGCATCCACCATCGCGCCAATGGCAACGGCAATTCCGCCAAGCGACATGATATTGGCCGTCATCCCCGATAGCTGAATGGGTATAAAGGCCAATAGAACCGTTATGGGAATGGTGATGATGGGAACAACGGCGCTGGGAAAGTGCCAAAGAAAGATCAGGATAACAAGGCTGACGATCAGCAATTCTTCTATGAGCGTATGCTTCAAATTATCTATCGAACGCTCGATAAGGTCGGAACGATCATAGGTTGTGACCAGTTCCACCCCTTTTGGAAAACTCGGTTTGATTTCCTGAATTTTGTCTTTGACGCTTTGAATGATTTTTTCGGCATTTTCGCCAAAGCGCATGATAACAACGCCGCCAACCGTCTCTCCTTCGCCGTCGAGTTCTGCAACGCCGCGCCGGATGTCGGGGCCAAAAGACACCGTAGCAACATCACGAACAAGAACAGGCGTTCCCGTTTGCGCATTTGTTTTCACGACAATTTTGCCAATGTCCTCAAGCGATTTTATGTAGCCCCGTCCGCGAACCATATATTCGCGTCCGTTCATCTCGACAAGGCGTGCGCCAACGTCGTTGTTACCTTTTTGAATTGAGTCAACGACAGCATTAATGGGTATACCGTATCCCAACAGCTTATTGGGATCAACGTTCACCTGATATTGCCGCACATATCCGCCGAGCGCCGCGACTTCCGCCACACCGGGTACGGCTTGCAGGGCATAACGCAGATACCAATCCTGATAACTGCGCATTTGTTCAAGGCTGTTCTGGCCGGTGGTATCGACCAGCGCGTATTGATAGACCCAGCCA
The DNA here is from genome assembly GCA_041650075.1 of Bdellovibrionales bacterium. Classification (GTDB taxonomy): domain Bacteria; phylum Pseudomonadota; class Alphaproteobacteria; order UBA9219; family UBA9219; genus CAIXLI01. The sequence continues at coordinate 2,641 of JBAZLX010000175.1, forward strand.
ACTGCTGTTGCGTCCTTTGCTAACTCGACGTTCACGCCCTTAGGAAGGCGCGGCGTGACGGAGTTGAGATATTCCAGCGTGCGCGAACGCGCCCAATAGATGTCCGTGCCTTCCTCAAAAATGACGTAAACATAGGAAAAGCCAAAATCGGAAAAACCCCGAACGTCCTTCACTTTCGGCATGCCAAGCAACGCCGTAGTGATTGGATACGTCACCTGATCTTCCATAATGTCTGGGCTGCGATCCCATGTCGAATAGACGATAACCTGCGTGTCAGAAAGATCGGGAATGGCATCCAGCTTGGTATTATGAAGCGACTGCACGCCAAAGACTATGGCAACAACAACGAAAAGGAACACAAGGAATTTGTTCCGCGCACACAGTTCAATTAAATTATTGATCATGCTTGTGCTCCGGCTGCTTCTGTTCCGACGGCGTAAAATTTTGTAGCGCAGCGCGTATGTTGCTTTCAGCGTCGATTAGGAAGCTGGCACTTGTCACAACGCGGTCGCCTTCCTTTAGTCCGTCAAGAATTTCGACGCGCCCGCCG
>JBAZLX010000176.1:0-3182 GCA_041650075.1 Bdellovibrionales bacterium
TCTTTGCTCGCAGGGCTAAACGCCACAGCCGTACGCGATATGATCGAGGGGCGCTCGCGCTTTCCTCGCTACGATACGGTTGAAGCCTTGGCCTCGACGCTAGGCACGACTCCTGCCTTTTTGATGAGCAGCAGAAGCGGCGGAATAGAAATCCAAGCAAAAGGCGCTACTTTCGGCAGGAACATTGAACTCCTTGCGGAAGTCATCGCACGCCTTCAGGAAACTGCCGCCGAACTTAAGCGCGAACTAACGCCCCGTGAATTTGCCGCCATGACGGCGACGATCTATCGCCGCTTGCAGGAAAATCCGGACGATGTACCCTTCAAAACCCGGGTCAATTCAATTAAGCCCCAGATATATGACTTGATGGAGTACGATTCCCTGCGCCATAAGCGCGCGAAATAACGGATTATCCGAGCGACCAAATTACAGCAAGAAACTATTAAATTTAGGTAAGTCACTGAAAAATAATATAATTAACGCACAAAATGCGAATTAGTTTCATCCCCACATGGTAAGATGGAGGCATAAGAAAGAAGGCATTTTTTATTCTATTTTATTGAAGTTATTTTCAGCCGATAGGCATTTATTATGGAAGATAGAGGCGAAAAAATCATTTTTCTAGCGCGTGAATTGCTCGAATCCGATGCGCTCCTTCCACACACCTACGAACCGCCCGTTACCAAAAAAACGATGACCGTCACGATGACGTTCAGAACGTTATGTTTTACGACCCTTCTTGCCGCCGCCAGCGGAAATATGATCTCAACTTTTGTTCATGAGCACAGTCGGCCCTTAAATCGTTATGAGAAAACCGAGCTTCAGGCTTTAATATTCTATACTTCAAGAATAAAAACGCTCGATGAAGAGGTCTTGCGCCGTGAAGTTGAAGAAAAGATCGGTGTTTCGAGTTTTGACGACATGACGGCAAAAGACTTCCCTGCCGCCCGTCGCTTTCTGCAAGAAAAAGCACAGTAATACCAAAGGATCAGGTCTCTCGTTGAACGGCTGGTATAGGCTATCGAATCGGCTGTATAGTCATCGAATCGGTCGCACAGCGATTCGAATCACTCGATTCTGATTGGAAAAAGCGTGATCTCCTTTCTCTTACCCTTCGTTATAGGCTTGGCCATCGGCGGAAGCGTCGTTTGGCTTGTTATGCGCGCACAACAAGGTTCCGAAACACAGTGGAACGATAGATTCAGCTCTATTGCCGCCGAGGCTTTGCGCCAAAGCCACGAAAGCTTCCTGCAACTCGCCGAAAGCCGCCTTAAACAGAGCGAATTGGCCGCTGCTGCAACCTTGGACAAAAAAACGACGGCTATTGACGAGCTTATGAAACCCGTCAAGGAGACTTTGAACAAGATGGATACGCAGCTTAAGGAAATTGAGCTGACACGGCATGGCGCTTACAAAGAGCTGATGCAGGCCGTTTCGTTGTCGAACGATACCCAACAAAAACTACGCGCCGAAACAAGCCAGCTTTTGCAAGCGTTGCGCACGCCGACAACGCGCGGGCAATGGGGCGAAATTCAGGTTCGCCGAATCCTTGAGATGACGGGAATGAACGAACATTGCCGAGATTTCTCCTCGCAACATCATATTGCGAGCGAAGAAGGCAATATGCGCCCCGACTATCTTGTAAGACTACCGGGAGATCGCTGCATCATCATAGATAGCAAAGTTCCCTTGGCCTCCTATCTCGACGGCGCACAAAGCAACGACGCAGGCATTAAACAGACGGCGATGGAAAAACACGCGCGACAAGTGCGCGAACATATCCGCGCCTTAAGCTCTAAAGCTTATTGGGACCAGATTGGGGGTTCTGCTGATTTTGTCGTCTTGTTTGTGCCGGGGGATCATTTTCTGGCAGGCGCTTTAGACTGCGACCCCGATCTGATCGAATACAGCACACTGCACAACGTCGTTCTGGCAACGCCCATGACGCTTGTCGCTCTTTTACGCACTGTGGCATTGGGCTGGCGGCAGGAAAACTTGAGAGAAAACGCCGAAAAGCTTGGCACGCTCGGCGGTGAATTATATGCGGCTATAGTCACAATGGCCGATCATGTTTCAGATATGGGGCGCAAGCTCACGGGAAGCCTCGACTCTTACAATAAAATGATTGGAAGCCTCGAACGCAATGTTTTGAGCAAAGCCCGTCGTTTGCGCGATTTCGGAGCCAATAAAGAAGGCAAAGAACTTGCCGACCCCCTCGACCCCATAGATAAACAGCCTCGCGCCCTGCAAGCCCTTGATGGCGAAGAAAAAGAAGATGCCGCATGAAGCAAGTATTTGCCCTGCTCCCTGCAATCGTTTATTAAAAACGTTATGACAAAACTGACCATCCAAATTGTACCGGCCGACGTGCTGCGCAAAATTGCACAGCCTGTTGCAGCCGTTGACAAGCACGTCGCGGCGTTCATGGAAGAACTTGCGGTGACAATGTATAAAGGCAACGGGATAGGCCTTGCCGCCAATCAGGTGGGTTCACTCAGCCGCGTTATCGCCGTTGATACATCCGAAGAACGCAATGGCAAAAAAGCGATACTTATGGCCAATCCTGAGATCATTTGGCGCGATCCCGAAGAAATTTTTGTATACAACGAGGGGTGCCTCTCCCTCCCCGGCCATTATGCCGACGTCAAACGCCCCAAACGCATCCGCATGCTTTACACCGATCAGCACGGAAAAAGGCAGGAATTGGAAGCCGATGATTTGCTTAGTCAGTGCCTCCAACACGAACTTGACCATCTGAACGGTGTTTTGTTCGTCGATCATCTTTCACGGTTGAAGCGCGACATCATTATGCGCAAGATTGAAAAAGAGAGAAAAGAGGAAGCCGCCGGGCATATTTTGTAATCGCCATGAAAAAACTCCCTGCTTTACGAATGGCCTTTATGGGCACTCCGGACTTCGCCGTCGCGGCGTTGAAAGCGCTTCACGCAGCAGGACACTCTATTGTCGCTGTATATTGCCAGCCGCCAAAACCCGCAGGACGCGGCCACCAGATTCAAAAAAACCCCGTGCACCGCATTGCTGAAGAATTCGGGATAGAGGTACGGACTCCCAAAACCTTGCGCGACCCCATTGAACAAAAGAAATTTGCCGATCTGAATCTCGATGTTGCCGTTGTTGCCGCTTATGGACTTATCTTGCCGAGGGCTATTCTCGGTGGGCCG
>JBAZLX010000177.1:0-3166 GCA_041650075.1 Bdellovibrionales bacterium
GCGGCTTTGGCGTGAGCCAAGTTGCGCGAGAGTTTGTCGAACAATTCCGGATCGCGCGTATATAGCTCATGGTCGGCGAGCTGGTTTTCGGTAAAGGCTATTTCCTTTTCGAGTGCGATAATTTGTTCGGGCAGATTTTTAAGTTCGTATTCCTGCGTATACGTGAATTTGTTCTTCGACGCGGCTGGCGCGGGTTGCTCTTTCTTTTTTTCTTTGGGCTTGGCGGACACTGCGGGTTTTTCCTTGCCCTGACGTTTGGCGAGGTAATCCTGATAGCCGCCGATCACGACGTCTATTTTGCCGTCGCCTTCGAACGCCAGGACTTTCGTCACCGTCTGGTCGAGGAAATCGCGATCGTGGCTGACGACCAAGAGCGTTCCTTTATAGCTCGCCAGCATGTCTTCGAGCCTATCGAGGGTGTCCATATCGAGGTCGTTTGTCGGCTCGTCGAGGATTAGCAGGTTTTTGGGATTGGCCATGATCTTGGCCAGCATGAGCCTGTTTTTCTGCCCTCCCGACAACACGCTCACGGAGTGATTGACCATCTTGGGATCGAATAAAAACGATTTGAGATAGCCGCAAACGTGCCGCGTTTTGCCCATCACGTCTATGTAATCGCTTCCCTGCGGGCATAAGACGCGCTTCAACGAATGTTCGGGGATGAGGTCTTTGCGCTTTTGGTCGAAGTACGAAAACTCCAAATCCTTCGCGACTTTGACTTTGCCGCTGTCGGGTTTGATCTCGCCCACCAGCATGCGCAAGAAACTGGTTTTTCCGGAGCCGTTCTTGCCGATTATGCCGATGCGGTCGCCGCGCGTTATGCGCAAATTAAGCTTGGACAGGATGACTTTTTCGCGCCCCGCCTCATGAAACGACAGGTGCGCGTTGTAAAATTCGGCGGCAACCTTAGACGTCGCTTCGGCGATTTCGCCCGGCGTGTATTCGATCTTCGCAAGCATGCGGCTGAGCGCGGATTTGTCCTGCCTGAGTTTGTCGCGCTCTTCCTTCATCAGCTCGACACGGCGGACGTTGCGCTTGCGGCGCGCTTTGACGCCGCGGCTCGCCCATTCCACCTCCTGATCGAGCACTTTCTGGCGATTGTGAAGCTCGCGCTCTTCCTGCTCGAGGATCATCGTCACCCATTCGTCAAAAAACGAAAAACCGCGCGGGCACACCCTGAGGCGGCCCCGGTCGAGCCAGAAAACTTCTTCCGACACATTGTTGAGAAACGCCTTGTCGTGGCTGACGCACATGACGGCGCCGCGATAGGACTTGAGATAGCCTTCCAGCCATTCGATAACGGTCAGATCGAGATGGTTCGTCGGTTCGTCCAACAACAAAATATCCGGCTCTTCGACCAGCGCCCGCGCCAAAGCCGCGCGGCGCAACTGGCCGCCCGATAAATTGGTCATTTTATCGTCGAGGTGAAGCTCGAGAGGTTCGACAACGCGTTCGATTTTATAGTCGTGGCTGCCGTCCTGATTGTTCAGCGCGGCAAATATGAAATCGCGCACCGTCTGGCCTGCTTGCGGGACAATTTCCTGCTGCAAATAGCCGATTGATGAGCCCTGCAACTGCCAGCGCGTGCCTTCGTCCAGTTCGCGCGCGCCCGTGACGATGTTCATCAGCGTTGTTTTGCCAGCGCCGTTTTGGCCGATGAGGCAGACTTTTTCGCCTTCGCGGATGTTGAAAGTCAGCCCTTCGAACAGCGTCTTGTCGCCGAAACGGACGATGCCGTCTTGAACGGTCAGGAGAAGCGTGGAGGCCACGGGGTCACCAATTTAAAATCGCGCTTATAATTGAACAAGCTTGCGGCAAAATTGTTCGATTATTGGCCGGTTAGTTTACGCCACCAACCACCCTTTGGCTTATCGGGCTCGGGATTTGTGACTTCGTAAGGCGACGGCGGAGGCGCAAACCGGACAGGCTTGTTCGGCTGAGCCGGTTGCATCTGGGCCGGAGCCTGAGAAACCGGAGCGGAAGCCGGAGGCGACACACGCGGGTCGCGCGGCGTCGTATCGAGATCGTGAACGCTGACCGGAATTGACGGCGGTATATACGGATTCTGAGGTTCTGCGGTTCCGTAAGCGGGACGGCCTTCGCCTCTGTTATTGGAATGGAAGTCGCCGCGATTGTCGCGCGGCCCGCTATGGCGGTTGCGGCCTCCGCGACGGCCGCGACGGCGTCCTCCACGCGAAGGGTCCTGACGATCGTCGCGCGGCGCGTCAAGGAAACTGCTTTCATGTGCAGGCTCTGCCGCAACGGTATTGCCGATGTTGTCGTCGGGCGCTGTATCGGCAGGCGTAATATTGCCGTTGGGCTCGAACGACGCTGCGGGTTGCTGATCGGCAACGGGCGGCACGTTGGATCCGCGATTGCGGTCTCTGCCGCGGCCGAAGCGGCCTCTGCGGCTTCTGGGACGTTCGTTTTCGGCTCTTGCCGCAGGCACATAATCCTGATTTTCCGGCACCACCGCGCTTTCGCCGACAACGGCGGATTCGGCCAACAGCTGATCGCTGTCCACTGCCGCCGCGCGAACTTTGCTTTCGCCGACGGTCTTGGCGCGTTCCAGACGGCAATCGGGCGGCACAAGCTTATCGTCGCTGTGCAGAAACACTTGCACGCCGTACCGGTTTTCGATGTCGTGCAGAAGGCCGCGCTTTTGATTGAGAATATAAAGGGCGACGTTCGTCGGCACATGGAGAATCATTTCTCCGCCGGGAAGGCGAAGCGCTTCTTCTTCAATCTGGCGCAAAACGGAGATGGCCGCCGAGTCCACAGACCGGATCATGCCCGTGCCCGAGCAATGCGGGCATCTTTCGAAATTGATTTCCGTAAGGCTGGGGTGCAGACGCTGGCGCGACAGCTCCATAAGGCCGAAAGCCGACAAACGCCCTATTTGCAAGCGCGCGCGGTCGGATTTCATCGCTTCCTTCATGCGACGTTCGACGGCGGCGTTGTTGCGCCCGTCTTCCATGTCGATGAAGTCGATGACGACAAGACCCGCCAGGTCGCGCAGGCGCAATTGACGCGCAATTTCGTCCGCCGCTTCGAGATTTGTTTTGAGCGCCGTGCCTTCGATGTGCCTTTCGCGCGTCGCGCGGCCGGAGTTCACGTCTATGGACACCAGCGCTTCCGTCGGGTTTATGACGATGTAGCCGCCCGA
>JBAZLX010000178.1:0-3088 GCA_041650075.1 Bdellovibrionales bacterium
ATTCAACATGCTGATTGCGCGCATGGCGCATCTGCCCTTGTCGCTGATTGACACCATCACGGAAGAAGTCGGAGGCCGGGGCCTTGCCAGCGTGTGCCGCGCCATCGGCATCGAAAAAGCGGGCTTCACATCCCTCTTCCTGCTCGCGCGCGGCGGGCGTCCGGGCGATCAGATCGTGCATCCGCGCGAATTGTCTTACGCGCTTGCGACATTCGACAGGATGTCGCCCGCGACGGCTAAAGAGCTTCTTCAAAGCTGGAGCGTCGATCAATCTTACTTCAAAAACCGCAAGGAAGAGGCCGTTTTGGACAAACATGCTCAAAATCAGGCTCTTTTTTAAGCTTTTCGCCCGATAATCATTGACGAAAGCAATTCTACCCCCTAACCCTGCGCACGCAGCAAAAGCGGCGCAGTGCGCCGCGCTAAACAATCGGATGAACTCTTAAAATTATGAAGCTACGCAATATCGCCATTATCGCCCACGTTGACCACGGCAAAACGACCCTCGTTGACCAGCTCCTCAAGCAGTCCGGAACCTTCCGCGCGAACCAGCAGGTCGCCGAATGCGCCATGGACAGCAACGAACTCGAACGCGAACGCGGCATTACCATTCTGGCCAAATGCACGTCCATTATGCACGGCGATTTACGTATCAATATCGTGGATACGCCGGGACACGCGGACTTCGGCGGCGAAGTCGAACGCATCCTGTCCATGGTTGACGGCGTCGTTCTTTTGGTCGATTCAGCCGAAGGCCCCTTGCCCCAGACGAAATTCGTGCTTTCCAAGGCGCTCGCGATCGGCCTGCGTCCGATGGTGGTTATTAACAAGATTGACCGTAACGACGCGCGTCCGCATCAGGTTCATGACGAAATTTTCGATCTCTTCGCGGCGCTCGATGCGACCGAAGAGCAGCTGGATTTCCCGACCCTCTTTGCCTCGGGCCGCAACGGCTGGGCGGTCGAGAAAATGGGCGACGAACCCAAAGACCTTACGCCGCTTTTCGATCTGATCACGCGGCATGTGCCGGAACCCAAAGTGGATCCGACGGCGCCCTTCAAATTGCTGGCGACAATTCTCGAAGGCAATCCGTATCTGGGGCGTCTGCTTACGGGCCGGATCGAATCCGGCGTCGTTAAGGCGAATATGCAGATCAAGGCTTTGTCGCACGACGGCAAATTGATCGAACAAGGACGTGTCACGAAAATTCTGGCGTTTCGCGGTTTGGAACGCGTGCCGGTGGACGAAGCATCCGCCGGAGACATCGTCGCGATAGCGGGGATGGATAAGGCGACGGTTTCGGATACGCTTTGCGATCCGAGCGTCGGAGAACCTCTTCATGCGCGTCCGATTGATCCGCCGACGATTGCGATGACGTTCTCGGTCAATGACTCGCCGCTGGCGGGGACTGAAGGCGAAAAAGTCCAGGGTCGCGTGATCCGCGAACGTCTGTTGCGCGAAATCGAAAGCAACGTCGCGATCCGCATGACGGAATCCGAAGACAACGACGCCTTCGAAGTCGCTGGGCGCGGCGAATTGCAGCTCGGCATCCTGATCGAAACGATGCGCCGCGAAGGCTTTGAATTGTCCATCAGCCGTCCGCGCGTTTTGTATAAGACGATTGACGGTCAGCGTCAGGAACCTATCGAAGAAGTCGTGATTGACGTTGATGACGCCTATACGGGCACGGTCGTCAACGAAATGTCCGAACGCAAGGCCGAAATGACCGACATGCGGCCGTCGGGCGGCGGCAAGACGCGTTTGGTGTTTCTGGCTCCGTCGCGCGGGCTGATCGGCTATTACGGCGATTTCTTAAGCGACACGCGCGGAACCGGCATTATGAACAGGCTTTTCCACGGCTACGCGCCTTACAAGGGCGCGATTGCAGCGCGCCGGACGGGCGTGATGATTTCGAACGGGCAGGGCGACGCCGTGCCTTATGCGATGTGGAAGCTCGAAGAACGCGGCCCCATGATGATTACGCCGGGCACGAAAGTGTACGAAGGCATGATTATCGGCGAGCATTCGAAAAGCAACGATCTGGACGTGAACGTGCTCGAAGGCAAGAAGCTGACGAACATCAGAACGACGTCGAAGGACGAAGCCGTCCGCCTGACGCCGCCCATGATTTTGACGTTGGAAAAAGCGATTGCGTATATTGCGGACGACGAACTCGTCGAAGTGACGCCGAAGTCCATTCGTTTGCGCAAGCGCTACCTCGACCCGCTGACTCGCAAACGTATGGCTCGCCAAGCCGAAGCCTAATCCCTTCGCGTGAAGCTGGGCTGCAAATCGTGCTATTTTCGCCTCAGCTTGACGCGAAGGGCATGTTTTTATCCCCTCATCGTCATTCCGGAAAAATCGCTTTTTGCAAATTTGCAAAATGCGATTTTATCCGGAATCCCATTTGGTTTCTCTTTTGCTTTTTTTCTCGTCATCCCCGCCCTGTATCGCAGCACGGAGCCTTTCTCGCCGTGTCGTTTTCCTCGTCATGCCCGCGAAGGCGGGCATCCCATTTGGTTTTTTCTTTTTTCTGCCCTTCTTTCTTCGTCATTCCAAAACCCGCGCTTTCTCCTCTCTTCGTCATTCCGGAAAAATCGCTTTTTGCAAATTTGCAAAATGAGATTTTATCCGGAATCCCATTTGGTTTCTCTTTTGCTTTTTTTCTCGTCATGCCCGCCCCCGCCTTCGCGAGGGCAGGCTCCGGCGGAATCCCCTTTGGTTTCTCTTTTGCTTTTTTCTCGTCATGCCCGCCCCGTATCGCAGCACGAAGCATTTCTAACATTGTCACCCCATCGTCATGCCCGCGAAGGCGGGCATCCCATTTGGTTTCTTCTTTTTTCTAGGGGCTTCGCGAGGGCAGGCTCCGGCGGAATCCCCTTTGGTTTCTTCTCTTTTTACCCACTTTTCCCATAATTCGTCATTGCGCCGCACAAAAAACGGCCTAAGTCTTTGTTTTGTAACAATAGATATTTCCTCTTTTTTACTTGAATTCCTCCCAAGAATGTGTATGATGGCTCCCGCACCCTTCGATATACGAACTTAAGGAGGGTTTGTCCGGCCGTGGTAGCGCTCTTCGCCTCAACTG
>JBAZLX010000179.1:0-3070 GCA_041650075.1 Bdellovibrionales bacterium
TTCCCGCAACCATGGCGGGCCGCGCCGGGTTGTCTTTTTTTCCCCACATGTCGCGTGTGCCAAACATGCTAACCCCCGCTGCCAGAAGAATGCCGATAATGATTATCGAGGATCGTTTCATTGACAACCCTTTGGTTGCGCTTTTCCTTAATAACGACTCTGCAAAGTCATACCACGGCGGGAAAAACGGCAATAGCTTCAAAGGAATGCCCTATGCTTTTTCCGTTTTGGCCCCCTTCCTACAGGAGAATGAAGGGGGCGCGTTTTCTGGACATGGATTGCGGAATGCTTCAATCTATCCTGCCTTGATAGCGGTTACGCGCGGCATGACAGGGACGTTCGGTATGGATCAGGAAGTCAAGTACCCCGCCAGATATTGGCACTGGGCCGAAGACGGCCGGATGCAATGCGACCTTTGTCCCAGAGAATGCAAGCTGAACGACGAACAGCGAAGCGCCTGCTTTGTGCGACTGCGCGACGGCAATCAGATGGTTTTGACGACTTACGGACGGTCGTCGGGATTTTGCATTGATCCCATCGAAAAGAAACCGTTGAATCATTTTTATCCGGGGACAAGCGTTCTTTCTTTCGGAACCGCGGGCTGCAACCTGACGTGTAAATTCTGCCAGAACTGGGACATCAGCAAATCAAAGGACATGGACACGTTGATGGAAGAGGCGACGCCCGACATGATCGCCGCCGCCGCCCAGCGCCACGGATGCAAAAGCGTGGCGTTCACCTATAACGATCCCGTCGTTTTGCCGAATACGCAATGGACGTCGCCGACGCCTGCCACGCGCGCGGCATCAAAACGGTCGCCGTGACGGCAGGATACATGCATGACCAGCCGCGGCAGGATTTTTATTCGAAAATAGACGCGGCCAATGTCGATTTGAAATCTTTCTCGGAGGACTTTTATTCCAAAATTTCCGGCGCCCATTTACTGCCCGTTTTGGACACGCTCAAATATCTGGCGCATAAAACGTCCGTCTGGCTCGAGATTACGACGCTGATTATTCCGGGCAAAAACGATTCGGAAGAAGAATTAAGGGCTCTTTCTTCATGGATTTTCCGTGAATTGGGGGCGGATGTTCCTTTGCATTTTTCGGCGTTTCATCCCGACTATAAAATGCCCGAAGTCCCCCAGACTCCCCTCGATACGCTGGTTCGCGCAAGAAGCATCGCGATTGGAGAAGGCCTTCATTATGTCTATACGGGCAATATCCATAATGTCGAAGGAGACACGACGTATTGTCCCGAATGCCATTTGCCCGTCATCGTCCGCGACTGGTACGAAATCAATCAGTATAAGCTTTTGGAAAACGGGGTATGCCCCCTTTGCGGCGCAACGATCGCGGGGCGTTTTGACGCCAAAGCCGGAACGTTCGGGCGCAACCGCATTCCCGTTTCGATGAAATCCGCCGAAACGGCCGACGCTTGACGCGCGGGCTCCCCGGACTTTAAGCAAGACCATACACCCTAAGGCATAAAACATCTAAAGCCGTGCTTCGTCGCGCCGACATCGGGGTCGGCGGAATAACCCGCAGCGGCAAGAGGAGTGCCGGAACTTTTATCAATGCCGCTGACACGCATGCTCCCGTTGTAATACCGGAAAGTTCCGTCAACCCATTCTGTTTTTGTGGCAAAGGTCAGGTTATGCTGGCGCGCGGCGGCATAAAGCTCGCCCGAATAAGGCAATCGGGCCGTATACGTATAATAACAGTGCTCAAGCGCCTTGGCATAATAGTTCGGCGCATTTTCTTTTTCCTGAATGCATCCGAGCGTCGGATATCCCGATTTTTCGACCGACAAAAAACCTTTCGGGCATCCCGTTCCGATCATGCTTTTCCAAACGCACCCGCCGCTGCAATCGGTTATAGCCGCGCTTGGCGTGACTTGAAGACAAGCGGCAATCGCCGCGTGATCGTCGGTCATCTGCGTTTGTCCCAGTTGTGTGCAGGCCTGACCAACCGTAACCGCCGCCTGCGCATTCGAAAGGGAAGAGACCAGGAAAAAAATTCCCGTCAACGCTGCAGAAAAGGTCAAACGAAACATGGATTTTCTCCCCATTTACCGCGCCGGAATAAAACATCTGAACCTGTAGCTCGTGCCATAACCGCCGTTGCACGAGTGAGGCCCCACCGGAAACCCCGAGTATTCGAGCCCATAAGGAGAATTAAGCCCTCCGGGGAAATGCCCGGGAGCATAAGAATCCTGATCGAGCGCTTCGGTATCGAATTCTCCGCCGTAATAAATAAATACGCCGTCAACCCACTCGACGTGCGTATGCACGTCGTAACACGGGTGCGCGCCCGCGCCGAAAGACATTTTATGCTGATGAGCCGCCGCATATAATTCGCCTGCCAGAGGCAACCGCGCTTTGTATTTCTCATAACAAAAAGCATGGGCATCATAATACAATCGGGAGTCGTTCTCGTTTGCCTGAATGCAGCCCCACGGACGATCCGCGCTTCCGACGATCAAGAAACCCGACGGGCATGTTTTTGCGCCGGTTGAGGTTCCCGCTCCGGCGGACATCCATTTACAATTGCCGCCTGAACAGGTTGTTACGCTTTCATCGGACGTGCTGAGAAGGCATGTTACGATTGCGCCATGATCCGACGTCATGCGCGTCGATCCTATCCGGTCACAGACGGCGCCGCTTGCGACTTCTTCGGCCTGCGCCTTATGCGCCGCAACAAACGCGGCCAAGAACACCGGCAGCACCAGGAAAGAAATAAAGCGGAACATTCAACGTCTCCCGTATGAAATGGCCTTAACGCGACGGCAGATAGCACCGATACCTGTAACTGTTGCTGTTTGCGCCGTACCCCGCCCACTCAACAGGAGGGTTCGCCGCCTGCGGGTACAGGCTTTCGCCGGCGTAGGTGCTGGTGCTGCCCATGTCTATCCCTCGGGCGCCCAAGCTTCCGTTAGGAAGCAGGTAGACGCTGTCAATCCAGTTGACGAGAAGATGTTTTCCGGCAGGAACAGCCCCCGCCCCCACAGCAAGTCCATATTGGCGGATTGCCACATAAAGCTCGCCGCCAAACGGTAGCCGTCCGCCATA
>JBAZLX010000180.1:0-3056 GCA_041650075.1 Bdellovibrionales bacterium
TAGTGCCGACAAGAGAGAGAGCTGTGCTTTCCTTGTCTTCCTCGGTTGCCATGGCTTCCCATTCTGCCGAGTCCATTTCGCTTGCCAGTTTGCCCCAAAGATCAACCTCGTAACTGGCGTTGGCGGCGGCGCTATAGGTACGCGTAACTTTATAAGTGCCGCTTAATTTTCTGCTGTTGCTTGCGCTGGCCGTTGCAGACAGGTCGGGCAGAAACTGATCGAGCGCAAGGTCGGCCCTCAGTCGCGCTTCCCTGACCTTGAGCGTTGCGGCGGCAAGATTATTGTTCTTTGCCAGCACTTCTTCGATAAGCTTGTTGAGCGTTTCGTCGCCAAAGCGCATCCACCACGGTGAATAAATGACAACGCCTAATTCCGGCTTGTTTTTCCACTCAACGGGAATTTTAATATCCGGTCGCGCATAGTCCGATGCATGGCTCAAGTTAGGCATCGGGACGGCAGACAATAGAAGACAAAGAAGAGCGGTTGTTTTTTTCATTCGCGTGCCAAAGCCTCAACAGGGTCAAGCCGTGCGGCATTTCTGGCCGGTAAAAAGCCAAAGATAATGCCGATTAAAGTTGAACAAATAAAAGCTGCAAGAATTGCCGATGTAGAGAATACCATGGAAAAGCTTGTGCTAAATTTTTCAAACACATAACCGAATCCTAAAGCGAATAGAATGCCTATAAAACCGGCAAGAAGACACACCAGCACGGCTTCGATCAGAAATTGAAGCATAACATCGCTTTGCCTTGCGCCGACGGCGATGCGGACGCCGATTTCCTTTGTGCGCTCTGTGACGGACACCAGCATGATGTTCATGACGCCGATGCCGCCGACGATCAAAGAAATGACGGCGATCATGCCGGTTAAAAGACGCATCGTTGACGTTGTGCTCTCAATCGTTTTGCGGATATTGGTCGTGTTGAAAAGGAAAACGTCTTTTGTATGGTGCCGCTGCTCAATGAGCTTAAGGATTCCTTCTTCGGCTGCGCTTTGCGAAATGTTGTCGTTCAGGCGCACCATAATATTTCTAAGGTAGGTTTGCCCCAGAATGCGGCTCATCGCCGTTGTATAGGGAACAAGGATATTCAGATTTTCATCGTTGCCGATGGCGCTTTCTTTAGTTTTAATAACGCCAATAACGCGGCAGGGTATTGATCCAAGAAAAATAACCTGGCCAACAGGATTGGGCATATTGGCAAAAAACTGTTTTTTGGTGTTTTCGTCAATCACGGCTTCTTGGGCAATATTTCTGACGCTGTCTTTATCGAAAGCGCGGCCCGCCGCTAACGACAAATCGCGCACCTGAAAATATGTTTCTCCTACGCCCATCACGCGGGCACTCGCCGATGTGTTGCCGTAACGCATTGTAACGTTAGCTGCTGCAACCGGGGTGGCGCTGTTGATGTAGCTCTGTTGCGCCAAGGCCTCAGCATCGCTGGGGACGAGCGTTTGAATTTTCTTCGCCTTTTCGTCTCCGAACTTTTTCCCGGGATAGATGTTCAGCGTATTGGTGCCCATGGCGCTGATGTCTTTTAAAATGCGTTGCTGCGAGCCTTCGCCCAGCGCGGTGACGCAAACGACGGAGGCAATGCCTATAATAATGCCTAGCATTGTGAGCAAAGTGCGCAATTTATGGGAAAACATGGCCAGATAAGCGATCCATGAAGCTTCGTGCGCACGGTCAATGAGGCTGCGCCATGATTGAGGAGATTCATCCATGTTGGATAATGTGCAAATGGGCGTGGACGGAACGGATGATGATCGTTTGTCGGAAATAATTTCGCCGTCGCTGATTTCAATAATGCGCTGCGCGTGTTGAGCAACCGACATATCATGGGTCACGATAATGATCGTATGTCCTTCGTGATGAAGTTCGCTCAACAGAGACATCATCTCTACGCCGCTATGTTTATCGAGAGCGCCGGTCGGTTCGTCAGCCAGAATGATGTGTCCGCCGTTCATAACGGAACGCGCAATACTGACTCGTTGCTGCTGTCCGCCTGAAAGCTGCCCCGGCTTATGATCCATTCTGTCGCGCATGCCAAGCCGCGTCAGAAGTGAGGCTGCGCGTTCGCGTCTTTGTACGCGGTTGCTTCCGGCATAAACGGCGGGAACTTCGACATTCTCAAGAGCCGTCAGATCGTTTAGAAGATGATAACGTTGGAAGATGAATCCAAAATGCTCACGGCGCAATTTGGCCAGAGCGTTAGATTCCATGTCCTTGGTATTTTTTCCTGCGACGAGATATTCTCCGCTTGTCGGACGGTCGAGGCATCCCAAAATGTTCAACAAGGTTGATTTGCCCGAACCCGAAGCTCCGACAATCGCCACCATTTCTCCGGCTTGAACCGACAAATTGATATTCTTCAATGCAAAGACGCTTTCATCGCCCGCCGCGTAGGCGCGTTGCAAAGCCCGCAGTTCAAGAAGGGGGGCGTCCATGTCTTATAATCCCATGCGAGGCGGGCGACGCATTGTAGATGAAGACGATGACTCTCCATCTGCTGTCGCGGAAACGCTGACGACGACTTCTTCGCCTTCCTGCAGGCCGTCAAGAATTTCTACATTAACATTATCGTTGATCCCGATGTGAACCGTCCGTTCTTCCTGTTGACCGGCGTTATTGATAACGCGCACCTTATAACTACCGTCCGGGAACTGATTGCTCAGCGCAGTTCGGGGGATAGAAATCGCGTTTTTGGCCTCATTGAGAACAATATTGACTTCTGCCGTCATCGAAATACGCAGTTTGCCATCCGTATTAGGAACGTCAAATAACCCATTGTAATAAATAGCGGAACTGGATGAGCTCGATGTGCTCGATGACGCGGAACTGGAGGATGATTCACTTTCGATTGAAGCGGGGGCTGGCTCTATGGCGCGCAACGTCGCTTCGTAAAAGTGATTAGGTTCGCCAAGTATCGTAAAACGAATTTTTTGGCCGACCTTAACGCGTGTGATGTCGGCTTCGGAAATTTCGGCCTTGACGGTCATCAGCTCTAGCTGCGCCAGTTTAATAATGGTCGGTGCCTGTTGCGCCGCATTGACCGTTT
>JBAZLX010000181.1:0-3047 GCA_041650075.1 Bdellovibrionales bacterium
CCATGTTACGGGATTGGCGCGGAAATCTATGAGGAACAGGTTTTCCAGAATATCTTTCGCGGATAAATTCACGGAAAACACGCTTGTGAACCAGAGCGTAAACGAGCTCATGTTCTCGGGGGTTCTGACAACTTCGAGGACAAGCCAGAACAGGAAGATGGACGCCCACATCGGGGGAATAAGGCGAAACAGCCGTCGGACGGCATAGCTGAGGAGGCCGCGGACACTTTCATAGGATTTCTGGCGGCAAACGGACAAGGTCAGGACATAGCCGCTGAGTACAAAAAACAGAATGACGGCCGCGCCGGAGCTGAAGAAGGCGACCAGAAGCGTCAACAATTGTTGCGAGAGCGATTGTTTGAGAAGGCTCAGTTGCCAGAAGGCAGGACTGTGATCAACTTGTAAAACGGCGGAGGAATGAGTAACAACGACGGCAAGGGCGGCCAGACCGCGCAGGCTTTCGATGCGGTGGTCGAAGGATGTTTTTTTTGAGCCGAGGGGGGTATTCAAATCTTTTCCTGCGTTCAGGTCATGGCTGATTCGAAGACCTTTTGTAGCACGAGGAGATGCGTTGCTCCTCACTATTTTGATTGGTAAGCGGACTGTTATTAGACTTCTTGCGGAATCGCCTAAAAAGGCCTTTTATTCTTCGTCATGCGGATTCTCTCTCTTTGCGCGGCGCTTTTTGTCGCCGCTTTCGGTTCGGCACAGGCGGCGGAAGTCGTGCCCGCGACGGCTTATCTTCCCGTTCTGGCCTACGATGCCGCGCCGGATACGCGCCCGCAGCTCGTTCCTCTCGCCGCAAGCCGTCCTCTGGACGTCAATCATGCAGGTCTGACGCGCGCGATCATTATTATTCATGACGAAGGGCGCGACGCGACGGGAGCCATGGCGACGATTGCCGCTTTGGCGGGCGAGCAGAACGCGAAGGCGATTATCCTTGCGCCCCAGTTTCTGATGCCTTCCGATATTGTCCGCTTTGCCGACTATCTTCCCGAAAAAGGAAAGGGCTTTGCCGCGTGGCAGGTTTTGGGCTGGAGCAGGGGCGACGAGTCCATGCCCGTGTCCGGATATAGAAGCGTTAGTTCCTTTACCGTCGTGGATTTGCTTTTGATGTATCTGGCCGATCGCAACGCTTATCCGGATTTGAAGGAAATTATCGTTGCGGGGCACGGCGCGGGCGCCAATTTTATTCAACGCTATGCCGCCGTGTCGGTTGCCGCCGACGCCGTGGATAAACAGAACATCAACCTGCGCTTTATCGCGGCGGGCGCGACATCCTATCTTTATCAGACGGTTTTGCGTCCCTTAAAGGACGACAAAGGATTCGGCGCCGTGGATGTAAAGGCTTGTCCCGAATTCAACGTTTATCCTTACGGGCTTGAGAAGCTTAACGCCTATGCGCGCCGGACTGGCGTCAACGCCATCAAGGTCGAATATGCACGGCGGTTCATCACTTATCTGAACGCGGAAGTGCCCGACCCTGTGCCGGACGTCAGTTGCGCGGCTTTGGAACAAGGCATGACCGGCGCGTCCCGCGCCGAAAATTACAAACTTTATCTTCGCAAGCTTTACGGCGACGTTGCTTCGCGCACGCAGACCTTTGCCAAGGCCAAGGAAAAGAAAAACGATGCCGTTTCGCTCTTCGGATCGGCGTGCGGGATGGCGACGTTGTTCGGCGACGGGTTGTGCCGGTGAGCGGTTCATTGAGCGATCTTGGGCTGCAAATTGCGCTTTATTTTGATTTTTGTTGCTCACGTACCGAAGAAAGAGAAACCAAATGGGATTCCGCATAAATTTGTCGCATTACGACAAATTTTGCGGAATGACGATAATGGGGGTAGGAGAACGGAATGAGGATACTGTTTTTTGGCGACGTGATGGGGCGCGGCGGCCGCGACGGGCTGAAGCAGCATTTGCCTGCTTTGAAAGAAACCCTTGCGCCGGAGGCTATTGTCGTCAACGCCGAAAATTCGACGTCGGGCTTCGGCCTTACGATGAAGATGGCCGAAGAATATTTTAATCAGGGCGTTTCTTGCCTGACTTTGGGAAACCATGCGTGGGCGCAGCGCGAGCTTTTGCTTGGTATTGACCGCGACCCGCGTATCGTCAGGCCTCTGAACTATCCGGCCGGAACGCCCGGGTGCGGGAGCTATTTGTTGTCATTGCCGGACGGGCGGAAGCTGCTGGTCGTCAATCCGATGGGGCGGCTTTTTATGGATCCCGTTTTGGACGATCCTTTCGCCGCGATGGAAAAAATCGTTTCCCAGAACAAGCTTTCGGGCAAATTGCAGATATTTGTCGATTTTCACGGCGAGGCGACGTCGGAAAAAATGGCGATGGCTCATATGCTCGACGGGCGCGTCAGCGCCGTTGTGGGCACGCATACGCATATCCCGACGGCTGACGAACATATCCTGCCCAAGGGAACCGCCTATATGACGGATGCCGGGATGTGCGGCGACTACAACAGCGTTATCGGGATCAAAAAAGAAGCCGCCATATGGAGCTTCACCAAAAAAACGCCGTTCACCGAAAGAAAAACTCCGTCGGAGGGCGAGGCGACGGTGTGCGGCGCTTTTGTCGTGACGGACGACAAGACGGGGCTGGCTGTGACAATCAAGCCTGTGCGCGTGGGCGGGGCGTTGTCTCAGGCGGCCGAGGGCTGATCTTACCGCGCGTTTTCGAACCGCGTCGAAGAATGATAACAGGCCGACGATCTTGGCTCGGGGAGGACTTCCCCTGTTAAGAGCCTCATTTCCATATCTCTTCTTTGATGTGTACGGCTTTCGAACCGTTGCGCCTGGCAAATCTCTTCCCGGATGCGCGGCCATTGCGACTCGTCCGGTATTCCCAATTTTCTGACCCATTTCTGACGGACAAGCTCGGAGCAATCTTCGGCGATGACGTTGCTTGAGTCGGCGCACGCAGCATATATCTCGCGATTGATCGGGGCGGGGCCTGGTGTGGGGGCGGGCAGTGTCGGGGGACGATGTCCACAGAGGGACGATGCATAGGAGGCTGTTTTTTTGTCCATGTTCAATCTT
>JBAZLX010000182.1:0-2962 GCA_041650075.1 Bdellovibrionales bacterium
TTCCCGGCCCAAATAATACAATTCAGCTGGATAAGTTGGTGTGGTCAACGTTGCCTGGCCAGGGAGGGGAGGCAAATAATGCCGACAGGATAGGGAAAATTTTTGTCGATCGCTTGACAACACTCGACGGCAAGACAACCGATTTGTTTGCGGCACAATATAGCGGAGGCGTGCCGATTCAGGTCACCTTTAACAAAGAAACAGGCCTCAATCCTTTCTTGCTTGCTGTTGATCCCGACGGAAAAAGGACGCTTAATCTCGGCAGCGCCCAGCCGAATGTGTTTGGCGCACAGACATATAGCCTTGGCCAGGGAGCGCCATTTTTCGTTAATGGAGAATTACGCACCCATTCATTAACGACGATAATGGATCCAAATTTCGTTGGTCCGCCGGCACCTGCATCAGAAGGACAGCGCGTAATTATTGATTATGTAAAACCAGAAGGCTCCAGCCAGTGGTTGCCTACTTTCCGGCAGGAGCATACGCAGACATTGGCTTTTAATGAGATCGCGCTTGAGACACAGGTACGTCATCAAAGCGCAAGCAGTGATGCTATGCCTTTTGATCAATTCGATTCCATGCAGATGCAGGGTTTCAATGAGCAGAATTTTATGGACGATTCCATGTACGTTCCTTTAGTAAGAAAAGCAGGTTCAAGCTATGTAAATATTTCCGATCGACCGTTATTGCCGAATTGGCAGCCGATGGAAGCTGTTGATAATAATCCTGTGACTATGCCGAAGGTTGGCGATTATTTTCTTGGCCAGCCCAGCCACGTAATCTATCAGCATCAGCAATATGAAGCACCATTTGGTCCATTTGCTGTAGCATCCCCGCAGGATTTAGTAAAAGGCGACATTCAGTGGCAGTCCGCTCCGTTACCAGAAGGAACAGGCATTATATGGGATCCCAATTTAAAGTCCGCCGGCACAGAAGGGATGTTCAGGGTTTCTTTTGATGCGGATAAAATTAATATGTGGCGTTTCAATTACGTTCCTCCGAGTTCTTCAGCTTCGGAAGGCGCCGCCGCACAATTTAATGATTTTCCGAATGATATGCAGATGCGCAGAAACGATAGCCTCGTAAACCATACGGTAGCAAACGCCGGTGATGTTTCGGTTGCTGTACAGGACCCTGTGTTGAACAGGCCCGCGGGATGGATAGAGCTCAATAGTTCAGGAAGATTTGGGCTTGGTATTGGTCTCAATGGCATTACTTCGTTATTCGGTCTTCCTGGAACTGCCGTTGACGTCAGAAATAGAACGGAAAATAATCCAT
Organism: Bdellovibrionales bacterium; assembly: GCA_041650075.1. Classification (GTDB taxonomy): domain Bacteria; phylum Pseudomonadota; class Alphaproteobacteria; order UBA9219; family UBA9219; genus CAIXLI01. Next base: position 1,279 of record JBAZLX010000182.1, read on the forward strand.
TTGTTTTGTATCAGGATGCAACACGAACTTTGGAAGCAAGGCAAATTGCAGGCCAAGAATTTGCAGCACGAGATATAACCCCACAACTTTCTGTTTGGGGTAATGGCCCGCAATCGAGCGCTTTTCTCCATATTGACCCTAAGTTTGGTATTTTTGGTGATGCGGGAATCACAGCTGAAACAGGCACGCATTTTAAGCAAGTCAGATTCCAAGAAGCAGGAAAAGTACGATTAGAGGCTGAAGATATCGGTGGTGGAACCCCAGCGTTAAAATTAACTCGCATAAATCCAGCAGAAGCGGCATCCGCGCACAAAGTAGGATTTGAAGGCGAGATGGCCGAGAAGGGTTTTTGGAGTAATTATATAAATAGAGAAATAACTGACTTTTCTGTCGGGGGATATAATCATGAAATAGGAATGATTCATGTGTTTGCTGATGGGCGAATGGTACCGATTAAGCAGACTATATTTAACATGAGAAATAAGCAATATGAAGGCGACATTGAGCGTGCTAAAACACCAGCATTGGTTGCGGTACTCAAACCGACTTTTGAGGATAAAAAAGTCCCGATTCATGTTAAACAAAATATGCGCAATATTTTGGTTCAAATGGATCAAGCAGGTGAATTAAACGGCATGTGGGAAAATGCGCATTGGGAAACCACACAATTGCAAGATAAGCAAAAGGCATTCAACGCAAGAGGCCTTGATGGTTTGAGTTTGTCTGCCCTTGGAGAAATTAGTCCTGACTACCTCCAGCAAAACATAGAACCGTTTGAAAATTTAGTTGATACATCTAATTTGCTCTTTTCTCGCCAGGAAGCAATCGATATCAAAGCCACGGCGCAAGGCACTGATTATATTCACTATGATCCAATGTCTGGTTATAGTTTCCCTGATTCAGTTCAGGTAGGAGGAGGAAGTTTTATCATTGGTGATTTGCGCGCCATAGGCAACATTGATCAAACAACAAATACGCTGACGCTTAGAGATTTGGGCAATATTGCTAATTATGGCGTGGGAAATTTTGCTTTCCAGAATGGGCACTTGACAGGGCAGGGTTCTTATTGGCAGCCGTATTCTCACTGGGAAAATTATGGGGTAACGCTTCCGGATGAAGGGGGCAGTCGGCAGAATAATGGTATAACAAATCCTTCGCAGATTCCCGCAACTGTCGCTAGGGTAAGAGCAAATACAGCGGGCGGCGTTATGTTTAATACACAGGACGGCTTAAAGGGTTTTACTGGAGCAAGTTCAAATCTTGTATTTTCTATGGCAAGCGGTATTCCGCAGGCACGCTTTGTGGGCGAAGGCACAACACTATTTTTTAATCCGGGTGATGTGTTTGTAGGCAATCAGGAGACATATGGCGTAAGTAAAAGGGCGGCGGTTTTTGTAACGGGTGACAATGCGCAGATACGCTATGCGCGGAACCCCGCGAATCCTAATAGTGGCGTTGCACCCTACTTTGCCAAAAATAGTTTTCTCGAATTTCTTACTCCCGGCAGGAGGCTCGGAGGCATGCTTTATGAGGCGCCAATGAACGCAGCATTGGTAAGCCCGCGAGGCGTCATTGCAAATGTGGATGAAGTAAAGTTGTCTATGGCAGGTTTTATGAAACCGCACCTCGATTTAACGTCAATTGGCAATGATGGTTTTGTTGGGACTACGCGATTTGATAGCTA
>JBAZLX010000183.1:0-2958 GCA_041650075.1 Bdellovibrionales bacterium
GCTTTTCGAGATCCCTTTTCCAGCCGATGATGGGGCGGCCATAAGGATGATGCGGCATGAACTTGTTTTGAAGCGTTTCGGCAAACCGCCCCTCGGGGCTGTTGTCGGTGCTTTGCTGGCGTTCGCGCAATATGACCTGAAGCTCGGGGTCGGCAACGCTTTTGGCGATGCGCAAATTTTGCATACGGTCGGCTTCCATCTGCATGACCAGAGCCAGTCTGTCGGCAGAGACTTCTTCGTAATACGCCGTATAGTCGCGCGACGTGAAGGCGTTTTCCTGCCCTCCCTGTCCCGCGACGATTTTGCTGAATTCGCCCGGGCCTATTTTTTCGGTGCCGCGAAACATCAGGTGTTCGAGATAGTGCGCAAGCCCCGTTTTGCCAGCGGTTTCATCGGAAGAGCCGACTTTATACCAGACCATATGGCTGACGACCGGCGCCAGGCGATTGGGCACGACGACGACCTGAAGGCCGTTCGATAACGTAAAATTGGTGGGATAGAAAACGGCGGCGCGGGCATTCCCCACCGTCGCAGCCAGAAGCCCGAAGATGAGGAAGGTTGCTATCCTGCGCATCACAATCCGAGCCACCCGCTCTTTTGTTTTTCGATGACGGGCGTCGCGCCGGAAGTCACGGATTGGTTGTTTTCCTTGGCTTTCTTGATGCGATCGGCTTCGGCCTTGGCGTCTACGACGGTGCCGGTGCCATTATCGCCGCTCCAGTCGAGAAGCCTCCGGACGAGATGCGGCGAGGCAACCGCTTTTTGCGTGGATTCGCGGTCAACGATTTCGCGGATGTTCGGATCGGCTTTCGAAGCGCCGGAATTTTCAAGAAGGGCTTTTTCAGTCGCGGAAAGCTCTTTCCCCTGCGGCGCGGTCTCGCCGAACAGAGCCGTTTTGGCCTGTTGATCCGTGTCAACGACCTGCGGACGCGCGGCGCCGGGACGCGGCGGACGAAGGCCGTAATCGGGCGGCATTGACAGAGGCGGACGATCCACTACCGCAAATTCATCCGGCGGATTGCGCCCAAGGCCTAAATCCTGGCGCAGCTCGCCGCAGGCCGCCAGAAGCAGCATTGCGATACCTAATAGGACGTAAGAACGTGATCTCGACATGGAACACTCTTTAGATTTTGTCTTTGAAAGACGATGTCGTTATTTACCCCGTACCATACCATCAATCAGAAGAAGAGCAACGCCCGTCACAATGGCGGCATCCGCGACGTTAAAGGCGTACCAATGGTAGGTGCGGTAGTAAAAATCAAGATAATCAACAACGGCGCCGTAACGGAAGCGGTCTATGGCATTTCCTACCGCTCCGCCCATGATGCAGCCGAGCCCGAGGGCGACTGTCGTCGAGCTTGTCCTGTAAAGCCACCGCGCCAGAAAAAACAGGATGATAACGGCGACCCCGATCAGGATAAACGGCAAATAACGCTCGCTGCCGTGGTTGAAGATGCCGAACGTGACGCCTTTGTTCCAGACAAGGACGAAATTGAGAAAGGACGTGACGGGAATTGTGCGATGCACGTCGGACAGACGGTCGAGAATGAACCATTTGCTGAGTTGGTCCACGAGGCCGACAAGAGCCATCGCATAAAAACCGATAATCGCGCGGTGTTGAGCCATAAGGTTCCCCAAAGGAAAAAAGGGCGAGCCCTGAAGCTAGAGGAAAGACCGAAAAGGGGCAATGGGGAAGGAAGGGGCTTCCCCTGCCCCAAGCTTCCGGCTTTTTTGCGTTATTTCAGCGATGTCAGGCAGGCCAGAAATTCGGACGACAAGTCCTGTCCTTCATCGGTTCCCTTTGCGAAGAAGGCGCTTCCGACCAGATAGCATTTGTCCGAGAAAAAGGCTTTTCCCGTCCTTTTCATTTCGTGAATGCGTTCCTGAACGATGTCCTGATGGCTGTAGACTCCAAAGGGCATTTGCGAAATCTGGAAATCAATCAACCGGTATCCAAGGCTCAGGGCATGCTTGACCAATTCTATCGGGTTTGAATAGCTCGAGACCTCGAGGAAGACATTGTCGTAGCCGCTGGACAATAACTTCTTGCTGACGCTGTCGCCGTCAACGCCGCCCCACAGCCCCGGCAAAGTCAGACGGCTTCCGTCGCAACAGGGAAGATAGGGCGGATTCGCTATCAGATAATCCACATGGGGAAGGCGCTGCGTTTCAAAAAACGACATGTTATGGATGATGTATTGTTTTGAAAGCCCCATGCGCTCGATCAGATGATCGGCCATTTCAGCCGCTTCCGGATTGACTTCGTAGCCGTGCACCGTGCCGAAAAAGTTCGAGTTCAAAATCGCCGAAACAACGGGATTGCCCGTTCCCGACCCGAATTCGACAAGGGTCGGGCTTTTTTCCGAAGAACGAAAACGGCTGAAAACCAACTGTTCCAGCGAGCCTGCATAACGCATCGATTCTTCGGGACAGACAAATTCTTTACGGAAATCGCCCTGTTGTTTGTCGCCGACGGTTTCGACGACATCGTTATTTTCTTGGACTTTAAAATTCACTATGGCTGACATAACCTTTTTCCCCATTAATTATTGCTATAATTATTACTTTACCGATTCAGGCTCTTTCGACATTTTCCAAAAAGCATCAAACTGTTTTCTATAGGCATTCGTAATCGCAGGAAATTTGTGAAGAATAATCGTCGGCGCCGGAACCGTTTGAAAGTTCATGATCGCCAAACATTCGCCGTATATGTAAAACGGCACCGGCGAAAAGAGTTCTTTCGATATCCACCGGTACTGATTGTAATCCGACGCGATGAAGTTCGTATCCCCTTCGCAAAGAATGGCGAGGACTTTGATGTCCTTTCTTTCCTTCACAAGGTCGGCCATGCGTTTTCTGTGAGACTCCGAGAAATCAACGCCCATCGCCCAGAAAAGATCTTCTTCAACGCCCAGCTGCCTGATCGTGCCGCCGTGCTCTTTTGCATAAGTATACACG
>JBAZLX010000184.1:0-2957 GCA_041650075.1 Bdellovibrionales bacterium
TCCGGCAACCAGCACTTCTTCGACATTGTCGGCGTACAGGTCGCGGATCGAACGCTTGATCAGATTGGCTTCTTCGTAAATCAGCGTCGGCGCGGTGGACACGAGGGTCTGTTCGCGAATGCTGTTCCAGAGGCGCAACAGATGTTCAAGATCGCGTTGTATTTCGCTGATCTCCTGCTCCATGCCCGCCGTGCGCAGAATGACCGCCATGCCTTCCGGCGTTTCGAGCTTATCGAGAATCTCCTTCATCCGGCGACGATCCTGATGGCTCGTAATCTTGCGGCTGACGCCGCCGCCGCGATCCGTGTTGGGCATCAAGACGCAGTAACGACCCGCCAGAGACAAGAACGTCGTCAAAGCCGCGCCTTTATTGCCGCGTTCTTCCTTGACGACCTGAATCAACATCACCTGACGACGCTTGACGACTTCCTGAATTTTGTAACGCGGCAGACGTTGGCGGCGCGGACGCTCTTCGATTTCTTCTTCGGCGCCGTGGCCTCCGACTGTTTCGACGGGCGCCGGGATAAAGACAGGTTCGACAACGGCGTTGCCGAAATCCGTAATAAGGCCGAGATCGGCATCGGCTTGCGCGCTTAAGGGCGCGGGTTGCTGCCCGGGCGCGGACGACATGTCGGCCGACGGCGCTATGGAAGCCGTTTCTTCTATAGAAAAGGCCGGAGCCGTTTCCGGCGCTTTGGGTTGTTCAGGCGGCGCTGTTTCTTCGGACAAGGCCGGCGCTACGCCCGCTTCTTCGATTTGTTGCTGAACGTGCCCGTGTTCTTCGTCGCGATCCACTTGCTCGTTCTGATAGGCGCTCATCTCCTCGGCATAGGCTTCGGGAGAAATATCGGCTTCGGGTTCGTCGCCCTCTACCTCTTCTTCCTCGTCATGAGGCCTGTCCGCCATCGGGATGCGGAAATAATCGGGATGAATTTCGCTGAAGGGCAAGAATCCGTGCCGGTTGCCACCGTATTCCACAAACGCGGCTTGCAAGGACGGCTCGATGCGCACGACCTTCGCCAGGTATATATTGCCTTTGAGTTGTTTTTTGCTCGCGCTCTCGAAATCGAAATCTTCGAGACGGCGCTCATCAACAATCGCTACGCGCGTTTCTTCCGGATGCGTGGCATCCACCAGCATACGCTTCGTCATGTTTTAAATCTCCCGCCGACACGTCGCCTAAAAGGTGGGTACAAACCCTTCGGCGCCAGAATCGGCAAATTGGTTGTTACTCGCCAAAGTCACCCAAAACAGGTAACCCGACACATCTTGCGCACCCGTCGCTCGCAAAGGAGAAAAACGGGGCTGCATCCTCAAGTTTGTCCGGTAGACGAGGCAAATCTCTGAATCTTATGTCTTTTAAATCCAATACGCGAACCATTCGCGCACAAGGAACCGGAAAGCGAGGTCATGATAAACGGAACGCCCCCGAAGAGCAACCGCGATTTTTAATATTCTTGAATCAATTAGTTTCTTATGACGTTCAACGAGATATTAGATTAATGCGGCAAATAAATATGAGATATTCTTTTTTTGTATGTAGGAATTGCATAATTATTCAAAGCATTACCTTTTCTCTCAATAAATTTTTCTTTTTTCGGATTCGTACGTTGACAAGCGTTTAACGGGATGCAATTTATTGCGCGGAAGCACCTGTATTTTTTTTGAAAGTTATAACGGGGCTCGGTTTTTGAAAAGGGAGATCTTGATCATGCAGTTTCGTTTCCTCTATTTAGCAGTTGCAGCTTTGCTTGGCGCAGTTGCGGCTCCTCAACAGGCCTCTGCCGCATACACGATGACGAACACGAACGGCGGTAACGGCTACGTCGTTGATGCCAACACGACAGACGGAAATTACACCATTTATGGTTCCGACGATTGCGGCTATCACGACGGCAACTATACGACATACACGAACATCGCGACGTATACCGGTTCTATGTCCTTCGCTTGGTCCTACACGACATACGATGAAAACACCGCGTGGTGGGATCCGGCCGGATACGTCATTAACGGCGCCTATACGCAATTGACTCCGGATGACAGCCAGATTGATTATTACTGGGAAGACAGCCCCTATCACGATCCCAACTATCCCTCAGGCTCAAGAACGTATTCCGGTGTGGCAACATTGCAGGTCATTGCTGGACAAACGTACGGCTTCTACGTCAACACGTATGACGATCAGGGCGGCTTTGCGAAAATGGAAATTTCTGCCGTTCCGCTTCCGGCAGCGTTGCCCTTGTTCGCAGCCTCCTTATTCGGTTTCGGCGCTGTCTCGCGCAAGAAACGCGCTTAAGAGAGTCTGATACAAGATTCCCCTTTATAAAACTCCCCGTTCTTTCAAAAGAACGGGGAGTTTCTTTTTGGTGTTTCGTTTTTATGAAAACAACATTTCGTTAGAGGGAAATAAATTTCGGTTTCATACGACCAGCAAGATTTGGCGGCTTATGTGTCATTTTTTCGTGAACGGCGGATCTCCGGCATACTTAAGTGTGGAAGCTTTGGCGGTGAATGATTAAAATAATTAAGCAAATTCAATATGTTGTAAAACATTGGCCGATAGAAAAACGGAGCAAAAACCAACATATTTTCTTTTACTTTCAAAGCGATATTGTCTATATAGAAACGTCAGGACGGAGAGATTCCTTTCGCTGGACGATATATTTTAAAAATATTCAATATCTTAATAATATTTTTACAAATATTTATTTCGCCTGGCGATTCGTTTATTGACAAGAGTATTACGGAATGTAATGCATACCCCTGAGGCGCTTGTTATTTATTGTTTCAAGCACCGTTTTTTTTCGAAAGAGGAGATCTTATCATGAGTTTTCGTTACTTCTATTTGGTCGCTGCAGTTTTGCTCGGCGTAATTGCAGGACCGCAATCAGCTTCGGCTGCTTACTCGGGTGTTGCGGTTAACACGCCCGGCGGAAATGGCTATGTCGTTGATG
>JBAZLX010000185.1:0-2955 GCA_041650075.1 Bdellovibrionales bacterium
CGTTTTTTCCACTTTGCGGGAAGACCTCATAAAGGGGCTCAAAAGGTTGAAGCTTTGGCATCGGCAGGCCTGACCAGGCTCGTGCCGAAAAAATAAGCTCCCTTTTTACCTTTTTATGAAAGAGTCATTATCATGTTATCCCTTCAGGGCATTTCTTATCGCATTGGCGCGCGCACGCTGCTCGACAATGTCTCGGTCAATATTCCGGCAGGACGCCGCATAGGCCTGGTTGGCCCTAACGGCGTCGGCAAAACAACGCTGTTTAAAATTATCGCGGGCGAACTCGACCCCGACGACGGCAAAGTATCCTTCATCAAGGGCGCGAGCCTTGGCATGGTTCGCCAAGATATGCCCGATGACGATACGCCGATTCTTGATGTCGTTCTGTCGTCGGACACCGAACGTGCAAGCCTGATGAAAGAGGCCGAAACGACGGAAGACGTCGAACGCATCGGCGCCATTTACGAACGGCTGAACGAGATCAATGCCTACGACGCCCCTTCCCGCGCGGCTTCCATTCTCGCGGGGTTAGGGTTCAGCGAGGCGGCTCAGAAAAGCCCGATCTCGTCCTTTTCGGGCGGATGGCGGGGACGCGTCGCATTGGCTTGCGTCTTATTTCTTCAACCCAACGTGTTGCTGCTCGACGAGCCGACCAACCACTTGGACATTGAATCCATGGTGTGGCTTGAGAATTTTCTGATGCGTTATCGGGAAACGATGATCATCATCAGCCATGACCGCGACATTTTGAACAAGACGGTGGATCATATTTTGCATTTGGAGAACAAGAAGCTCGTTCTTTACACCGGCAATTATGATGAGTTCGAGCGCCGGCGCGCCGAACGCCTGATGAGCCAGCAGGCCTTGCATGACAAGCAGGTCGCGCAAAAAGAACATATGATGGAATACGTCAACCGCTTCCGCGCTTCTGCCGCCAAGGCGCGGCAGGCTCAAAGCCGCCTGAAGGCCATCGAGCGCATGGACATCGTTGATGCCGTGATGGCGGAACGCGTGACCGCTTTCAGGTTCCCCGAGCCCAAGGCGATGAAGCCGCCGATACTGAGACTTGACCACGTTGATGCGGGATACATCAAGGGCAAGCCCGTTTTGCGCGACCTTAACCTGACGATCAATCCGGACGACCGCATTGCTTTGCTGGGCGCCAACGGAAACGGCAAATCAACCTTGATCAAAATCCTGTCGTCGCGCCTTGCGCCCATGGCGGGAGAAATTCATAAATCAGGGAAGCTCAAGATCGGCTACTTCGCGCAGTTTCAGACCGACGAATTGGACACGACGATCACGCCTTTCGAGACGCTACAGGTCGCGATGAACGAGCCTTCGGAAGTCAAAGTTCGCGCGATGCTGAGCGGCTTCGGTTTTGACAAGCACAAGGCGGACACTCTTGTGGGCGAGCTTTCGGGCGGCGAAAAGGCGCGCCTTCTGTTCTGTCTGATGAGCTTTGACGCGCCGCATGTCATGCTGCTTGACGAACCGACAAACCATCTGGACATGGATGCGCGCGAGGCTCTGGTACAGGCTTTGAACAACTATAGCGGCGTTGTGATCCTCGTGAGCCACGATCCGCACCTCGTAAAATGCGTGGCCGATCAATTGTGGCTGGTCGCGGACGGCAAATGCGTGCCCTTCGACGACGACCTCGAGGGGTATCGCAAGCTGGTCATTCGCCAACGCCAGATCGAGCGCGAAAAAAAGAAAAAGTCCTCAAGCGGAGCAAAACCTGAGATCCCTCCCGCCAACGAAGACGCGCAAAAAGAGGCGGAAAAGTGGGAACATATTCTTGCCGACCTGACCCAGAGAAAACACAATCTGGAAGGCGAGATGGCCGCGTGTTTTGACGAACACAAGGATCAGGAAAGGTTGAAGAAATTAAACGCCGCATACGCTTCGCTGCAAAAAGAAACGGAAACGGCCGAAATGGAATTGGCAAAGGCGATCGAGAAGCTATAAAGTCTCGCGCATGTCCACATTTCTTCATCAGGCAACAACGCTGCATAACCAAGGACAGTTGGAAGAGGCCGAGCGCCTCTACCGTGCCGTTCTGGCCGAAGACCCGCGCCAGCCCGATGCGCTGGCGCTGCTGGGCGTTCTGCGGAGCCAGCGCAAGGACTATGCCGAAGCCGTGGCGTTTCTCAATCGCGCCGTCGAGTGCGATCCTTTGGCCGCGCTTTTTCGCTTTTATCTCGGCAACGTGTATTTCGACATGAACGATCTGGGACGCGCGGAAGCTTCTTTTCGCGAAGCCTTGGCGCGCCTGCCTTCTTTTGCCGACGCGCATTACAGACTGGCGCTCGTTTTCGAAAAACAAAAAAACCTGAAGAAAGCCGCGGATCATTTATGCGAAGCGGCCGAAATACAGCCGGATAACGGCGCGGCCTGGCTCAAGCTGAGCGAGCTTTCCCTGAAGATAAAAGATTATGCGCAGGCTCTGAAAGCAGCCGAGATTTCGGTGCAGTTGATGCCGAACGATCTTGCGGCATACATCGCGCAAGCTCTGGCGCTCGATTGTCTGGACAGGGAAGAGGAAGCTTTGGCCCCTCTTCAACGCGCCGTGCAGATCAAGCCGTATTTTTCGGAAGCCTGGGACATGCTCGGTTCCACCTATCAAAAACTGGGCAGCCTGGGCGAAGCGGAATCCGCCTTTCGCAAAGCCATAGAAACCGCAAACGGCATTATTGAAGGCGAAAACGACCGCGAGGTCGCCGAGGAAGAATACTGCGTTCATCACTGGAATTTGGCTTTGCTTGAATTGCTGCGCGGCGATTTTCACCACGGTTTCGCGCATTACCGCGCGCGGTTTAAAAAAGACGGCCGCACGCCGCGCCTGCCCTTTCCCCAACCTCTTTGGAACGGAGAAGACCTGGCGGGCAAAAAAATCCTTCTGGTGGGGGAACAGGGCTTTGGCGACGTTTTGATGCTGTGCCGCTTTGCCCC
>JBAZLX010000186.1:0-2944 GCA_041650075.1 Bdellovibrionales bacterium
TCGCCTCAGGGCAAAACCGGCAGCATCGTGGAAAAAGCAAGGCAAATTGTTTCCGCTTCCTTGCGCGTTTATCTTGATGGCCCCGATACGCGCGAAGCAAGAAAAAAAATCATCCTTGATTATCTGAACAGCACGCCTCTTTCGGCGAGGCCTGGGTTCGGTGAGGTCAACAGTATCGGCGACGGATTGGGAGCCTGGTTTGGCATCAATTTGAAAGCTGCGGCTGAAGCGTTGACTTTGGATGAAAGCGAGGCGGCAAATTTGAAAACCAAAGCGCGAGCTTATCGCGCCATGCTTGGGTTGATTTTGGCGCAACGGCGACCCAGCCAATATCTTCAAAACGACAGAGAAGGGCTCGGAGCCCTCATCGACGCAACGTTGGATAGCCTAAAAGAGGAAGGTATCGTATCGGCGGAATTGTATACCGCCTCCAAGGAAGCGCCCCTTGATTTTCTGCACGAAGCGCCTCAGCCGCCTCAACCATCCTATGTCGAACAAAAAGCCGTCAACGCGTTGCGAACGCATTTAATGAACTTACTGGGGCTGAAGAAGCTCTATGAACTGGACAGGCTCGATTTGTCCGCAAAGACGACCATTGATCGCGAAGCCCAGCAAAAGCTCGTCGATTTTCTCAAGAAAATGGGCGACAGGGATTTCTTGAAGGCTAAAGGTTTATATGGTTTTCGTCTTCTCAAGCCCCAAAACAATCCGGTCAAGATCAAGTGGAGCGTCGTTCTTTATGAACGCGGCAACGAAAGCAATAAAATCCGTTTGCAAGCCGACACTATTGAAGGCCCATTCGATATGAACGAAGGGATGAAACTCGATCTTGGCTCTACGGCGAAGTTGAGAACGCTGGTGACGTATCTTGAAATTATTGCTGAACTGCACCGCCGTTATGCAGGGCTTGACGCCGACGATTTAAAAGACCTGGGCGAGGATGAAACGGATGCGTTGACGGCGTGGACAATAGAGTGGCTGAAAAAGAATCCCAACGCCGACCTTGAGGAAATGCTTACTGCCTCTCTTAACCGCAAATACTCCGCTAGCCCACATGAAGTATTTTTTACGGGCGGCGGCGTGCATACGTTCCACAATTTTGAGCGCGAAGAGGATTTCCGCACGATGACATTGCGGGAGGGATTTTGTCACTCAGTCAACCTAGTCTTTATCCGCGCGATGAGGGACATCGTCAACTACACGATTGCGCAGGGTCCCCGAACGAAAGACGAATTGCTAGACGGCGACGAAGCTATCGCGCGTCAAGCGTATCTTGAACGTTTTGCCGATCAGGAGGGGGGGCTTTTCTTAAGCCGCTATATTTCCGAATACAGCAGCCTGTCGCCCGAAGAAAAGTTTAAGAAAATCGTTTATCACGCTCACAAAGGGCCCATTGCGCGCACAATGTTGTTCCGTTCGCTCAATCCATCGGCGGATTATGCGGCCTACGTCGCGTTCATGAAAGAGCAGACGGGCACGAAAGTGCTGTCCGAGGTTCGCCTCAAGCTGCTTTATGATACGTATACGCATTATCGATATTCTCTTGAGGATTGCGCCTACCTGTCGGGAGTCAACCCGATGGAGCTATGGCTCCTTGGTTATTGGCAAAGCAACCCCAAAGCGACATATCGCGAATTGATGGAAGTCAGCCGTCCGATGCGTATCGCGAGCTACGCGTGGCTTTATAAATCCGGCAAGAAACATGCCCAAGACACGCGCATCCGAATAATTCTTGAAGAAGACGCCTTTGCGCGCCTTCAAAAGCGTTGGGCGAGGCTTGGCTATCCGTTCGAACGCCTTGTGCCGTCCTATGCGACTTCGATTGGCAGTTCGGCAGACCGTCCCGGCGCGTTGGCGGAGCTGGTAGGCATTATTTTGGCCGAAGGCAAAAAGATGCCGGTTGAACGTTTTGATACGCTCGAATTCGGCAAGGGGACGCCTTATCAAACACAGCTGAAATTCAGGTCCGACACGCCGCCGCAACAAGTTCTGGAACCAGTTGTTGCCCGCGCTGTCAAAGCCGTGATGGGCGAGGTAGTCTCGGATGGCACCGCGCGTCGCGTTGCGGGGGTCTTTCGCGACGCAAAAGGCAATGCCCTGCCGCTTGGAGGTAAGACGGGAACGGGCGACCAGCGCTACGACGAATTTGCGGCGGGTGGACGGTTATTATCGTCGCGTGTCGTAAACCGCACGGGTACTTTTGTGTTTTATATTGGCGACCACTTTTTTGGCACAATTACGGCGCATGTTGCAGGTGAAGACGCAGGAGATTACGTCTTTACAAGCGCCCTATCGGCGGAAATGCTGAAAGCGCTTGCGCCCATCATTAATCCTGTCGTTAACGGCGCGTTGCCATGAATAAACTTTTCGAGTGCACGGTTCTTATCGCCGTATTGACGGCGGTAGGCGCCGCGCCTGTTTGCGCTGCCGAAGGGGGCAAAAAAAAAGACCTCGGTAAATTTGGCGTCTGGCGCGCTTTCGTTTATGAAGAGGGAGGTCAGACGGTATGCTATATGGCGACGACAAGGGCGGGAAAAACGACGCCAAAAAATAAGGGGCGCGTCCCCTATCTCATGATTACCCATCGTCCTGTCGAAGGCAGCACAGATGTATTCAGTTACGGCGCCGGTATTTCGCTCGATTCAAAGCACAACGCTCAACTAAAAATGGGCAAGGATTCGTTTGAACTCTTTTCCGTAAAGGAAAATGCATGGGCGCGTGATTCGATCACCGATCACAAAATTGCCGCCGCTGTTCGAAAGTCTTCCGAAGCAAAGGTAGTAAGCATTCCGGCTCAAGGTCGCGCAACCACAATAGGAGACAAATTTCCTTTAACAGGGGCGGCAATGGCCTATCGCGCCATTAGCAAGGCATGCGGTGTTCCGGATTATGATGTCAAAAAACCTGAAATCAAAAAACCACCTTCCAAGAAACCGGAAGCCAA
>JBAZLX010000187.1:0-2926 GCA_041650075.1 Bdellovibrionales bacterium
CTTGAACCCCATGACTTTTGGTCACTGGGACCTAAACCCAGCGCGTCTACCAATTCCGCCACGCCCGCGGGAAACCGACCTCTTGCCTTTTTATCAGAGGCGAAAAGGACAATCACGCCCCATTTATCGGCAACCGGGCGAAGCCTGTCCGATCCGGAAAAAGCCAAGGCTTTCCAAAGCGGCAGGGGACGTTAGCCGAAACGCCAGTCCACCACAAGATCGTTGGTTGAACCCGGAAAACGAGGCTATTGAGAAGGCTAATAGCGTCCTTATCTCAGGGGAAAGCGCTAAAAAAAAGACATAGCTAAAGGAAATATTATCCATAAATCGGGAAAAAGCGTGGAACCAAAAGGCAGGCACCCTCGGTATCGTTAATTTTCTGACTTATCGAAAGTAATGAATTAGAGGCATTTTATGCTATAATCGCAAAGATTCGAGCTTCTTTATTTCTGATTTTTGAACTCATTGATAAGGGAAGTCGATTTTGGCGAGTTGTAGTTCATCAGGAAATTCCTTGTCGGCTTTAGAGATAAGCCCCCTTCGTGCTGGAGGCCGACAATAGCATGAAAATCGAACGGTACCTCCAAGACCTTCAAAGAAAACCCGATGCCTTGCGCATTATAGGTCTTGGCAGTCGCGCCGTTGCCATCGTTCATTCCAAAAATTCGTGGGAAGTTCTGCTTTTGCAGACCTCGGAAGAGATCGTTGCAGACAAAAGCAGCGGCAATGAAAATAGCCCGGCTCTGTCGCCCCGCCACGGCAGTCCCCGCGGGTCGTCGCCGGGGGATCGCGCTTTCGAGCGAACCTTGGCGTTCGCAGAAAAGTACGATCAAATTATCGCCGACAATCTGCCTCCGCGTTTTACCCACTCATCGGTGCTCGGCGGAAAAATTCTTGAAAGGCCGATATGCGTCAAAATAAACGCCAATCTCGCGTGGAAGATTGTATCGGCGCGCCTGACAAAGCGGATCTACGGCACGCCTCTGGATTACAGGGATTTTGTCGGCCCGGCGCCGAAAGTTGATGCGTTGAAGACAAAGACGCTTGCGAAAGATTTGGCGGAATGGGTCTATGCGCTTCATTATCGGGTAGGCCCGGCGGCAGAGGCGGCGCACAAAGACGATTTTCAGCGGGCTGCGGAAACCGAAACAAAGCGTTTCTCGTGCTCGGGAAGATACAAAACGTGCATCTCGCGAAACGCCAAAAAGATTGACGAGCTTCGCAGCGCCGTCGAGAAAGACCCGTCGCTTGCCAAGCTCGATCCTAAGCAGGCGCAGGCCGTTTCCGGTATTTCTGCCGTCGGTACGGATATCGGAACCATCGGCGACTTGGCCTCCTTGCTCAAGAAGCGGATTGACGAAAAGCTTTCCGCCGACAATGAAATCGGCCTTGTGCACGGGGATTTGCATCCCGGAAACATCATCGTGACCAACAGCTACTGGCACGTATCCGGCGTATGCGACTGGATGAACGTTTCTTTTGATAATCGCGTCGTTGATTTTCTGGGGCTCAGCATGGCCAAGGGCCTTCTTCCGGCCGTGCTCAAAGAATACGGGAGATTGGAAAAAGCGCATGAGTCGACAAAGCGGATAGATAAAGAACTCGTTCATGCCTATGCCTCGATGTATGTTCTTTTCCAATTTATGGCGGTGGCCAAGGATAAAGACGAAGACATAAGCTCGGCCCATCTTCGCTGGAGGCAGGTGGTCGAGCAGGTTGAATGCCTCGCTAAGATTAATCCGGATGTGTACGGCGATATTAAGGCCAGAATGACCAGCCGTCCGGCTCCCGAGATGCCGGAAATCTCGCGTGTACGCCCCTATGCCAGCATTCCCGGCTTCTGCGGCTCTAAATAAATAATTTTGACGCTTTTCAATTGCTTTCAAGGGAAGAAACCTGTACGTACACCCCTGAGTTTAGAATTAACTCTCGTTTCTGCTGTGGCTTGACCGATAGGAAAAGCCGGGCGTTTTGTAAAAAGCGCCCATCAAGGTACTGGCTTAAAAGCCATCTTTTTCCTGCATTTGTCGAAGAGTTTTTTTTCGCGCGATCGGTGTGATCGCCGGATCGGCTATGCTCATATACGTCTTCTTCCTCATGAAGAAGGCAACTTAGAAAAAGGATAAAGATAATGGCACAAGGTACAGTGAAGTGGTTTAACAACGCAAAAGGCTTCGGCTTCATCCAACCGACGGAAGGCACTGGGGACGTATTCGTTCACATCAGCGCTCTCGAACAGGCGGGATTGAGAACCCTCAACGAAGGCCAGCAAGTGAGCTTCGAGCTCGCGACGCAAAAGGGCAAGACTTCAGCCGTCAATATCAAGACGCTGGATTAAGCCTCTCAACGCAGCATTTATATAAACAATCAACCGTGTTCTTCGCCCGCTTTGTCGCGGGCGAAGACGTAAGGATTTTGACAATGACAACAGATTTCTCCGGCTTCGGTTTACCCCAGAAGCTTCTCCAATCGCTCGCGCGCATGCAGTTTCAAACGCCCACCCCCATTCAGGTCGAAGCCATTCCCTTGGCTTTAAAGGGGCGCGATATTCTCGGCTCCGCGCAAACGGGAACGGG
This sequence comes from Bdellovibrionales bacterium, assembly GCA_041650075.1. Lineage (GTDB taxonomy): Bacteria > Pseudomonadota > Alphaproteobacteria > UBA9219 > UBA9219 > CAIXLI01. Next base: position 2,577 of record JBAZLX010000187.1, read on the forward strand.
CAAAACGGGCGCCTTCGGCATACCGCTTATTGCCAAACTGATGGAACAACAGGGAACGGTGGCGCTGATAATTACGCCGACGCGCGAACTGGCGACGCAGGTTATGGCGGCGATGCAGCAAATGATTCCCGTACCCGACATCAGAACGGCGTTGCTTATCGGCGGCAACCCCATGCCCAAGCAGTTTCGCCAGATTCAGGCTCATCCTCGCGTGATTGTCGGAACGCCGGGACGCATCAACGATCACCTCAGCCGCAACAAGCGCCTGCTGGAAAACGTCCGCTTCCTCGTTCTCGACGAAACCGACCGCATGCTCGACATGGGCTTCGGCGTCCAGATTGATAAAATCG
>JBAZLX010000188.1:0-2873 GCA_041650075.1 Bdellovibrionales bacterium
ACCTTGGCGTTTTGAAGAATTTCGTCCGCGCCGCTGGAGGCCGCCGCCATGCGGCTTCGATGAACCTCGCCCAAAGGCCACGGATCGCGCGGGTTGACGAGACGGAGCTCTTTCAGTCCCGTATTCATCATGGCGCGTGCCGTCATGCCGATGTTTTCGACAAGCTGCGGCTCGACAAGCAATATGATCGGGGGGGTAATCATCACAATCCGGGGAAACGAAGCGTTGCGACGGCTTGGGCAACGATGCCTTCGCCGCGCCCCGTAAAGCCCAAGCGTTCCGTCGTCGTGGCCTTGACGCTGACGCGCGAGGGGTCAATTTCAAGCAGTTCCGCCAGACGTTTGATCATCGCGTCGCGATGGGGGCCTATCCGCGGCGCTTCGCACATGAACGTGACGTCTACGTTCGAGATGAGTCCGCCTCGTTCGGATACAAGGCCAACGGCAAAACGCAGGAAATGCGCGCTATCCTTGCCCTTCCATTGCGGATCGGAGGGGGGGAAATGCTTGCCGATGTCGCCTGCGCTCATGGCGCCCAAAAGGGCGTCTGTCAGCGCGTGCAGGCCGACGTCGGCATCGGAATGGCCTTCGCACGAAAAATTATGGGGGATCATCACGCCGCACAGGATGATTTTATCGCCCGGTATCAGGCGGTGCACGTCCGTGCCCATGCCGGTGCGTATATCGCCGTAGTTTTGCCCCATGAGACGGGTGGCACGGTCGAGGTCTTCGGGATTTGTGATTTTCATGTTGTCCGCATTTGAAGGAATGAGTTTGACGGGAATGCCGAAGAGTTCAAAGACGGAAGCGTCATCCGTCACGTTGGCTTTCGTCGCCTTTCGATGGGCATCGAGGATGTCGTCAAAATGAAAAGCTTGGGGCGTATATGCCTGCCACAGGCTTGAACGATCGACGGTCTCCGTTATCTCGCCCTTAACGCCGCGCTTAATCGTATCGACGACTTGTTTCGCTGCAATCGCGCCCTTGCAAGTATCGAGCGCGCGGCGGACGGCGGTGATGGTCGCCGCGTCAACCAAAGGACGCGCGCCATCGTGGATCATGACGAAGTCGGGCTTATTTTTCGATTTGGCCAGAACCTCAAGCCCGTTAAGGACGCTTTCCTGCCTCGTTGAGCCGCCAGCGATGGGTTCAGGCAAGCCGAGATCGCCAACGACTTTGTCATACATATCGCGATGGTCTGGGTTGATAACGACGCGCACTTCGTCAATATGCGGATGTTTGAGGAACGCGAGAACGCTTCGGCGCAAGATTGTTTCGCCGCCGAGTTCGTAATACTGCTTGGGCAGTTTGCCCCCAAAACGGGAGCCGGTGCCTGCGGCAACGATAAGGGCTGTGCAAATGGGCATTTTTTCCTCTTTACCTATAGGTGAAAGTACAAGGAGACATGGATAATGCAAGGGGGAGCAAAAATATTTTAGTTAATGATAACGAAAGAGCCAATGCGATGTTTAGCAGAAGAATGCATATTCATAGCATAGAACTTGTACTGGAAACGTTTGCTTTTTTCTGCGGAAGGATATATTCCAGACCACAGACTGGAACATATTTTTTCGGAACAAAGGATGAATTATGAACAATAATATTAATGCAAGCCCGTTGAAAGCGCTGTCATATACTTTGAAGCCCGAGGCTAATTTACCCGCTATTGAAGCGCAATTCTTAAAGCTCGTAAATGACATCGTTTCCGATGCGGACATCGCGCGTACGAAAGAAAACATTAGAACTATTGTGAAGCAATATAAAAATGCAAAGAAAGAAAACGCCGGAAATAATGGAAAAGCTCTTGTTTTCTTGATGCAGACGGTACTGCATGAGCTTCCTGCCAAGATGGAACCGAAGCGCGAAATTATCAGACAGAATTTATCGGAAATCTGTGTTCCTCTGTCTCCGGGACAAGGAAACAACTAGAGACTTTGTTTGCTTTCGAGCAAGCAAAACAAAATAATTATTAGCGATAATACATGATGGCATTTGCCTATTTTTTAGGCAGATGCTATATCCCGTGCCCATGCATGGAACCTTTACAATACCATCGAAAATCAAGCCGATACGCGTTGGCGCAATAACGCTCGATGCACCGGTTATTCTCGCGCCTATGGCGGGCGTGACGGACTTGCCGTTTCGCAGGCTTGTCAAAAAATTCGGGGCAGGGATGGTTGTTTCCGAAATGATCGCGAGCCAAGCGATGATCCGCGAGTGCCGCAAGACGATGCAAATGTCTTTGCGCGCGCCTGACGAAGGGTTGATGTCGGTTCAGATTGCGGGATACGAACCGGACGTGATGGCCGAGGCTGCCAAGCTTAACGAAGATCGCGGCGCGGATATGATAGACATCAATTTCGGTTGTCCCGTCAAAAAGATCGTCAACGGAAATGCCGGTTCGGCTCTGATGCGCGACGAAGTTCATGCCGCGCGCATTCTGGAGGCTGTCGTCGGTGCCGTCAAAATTCCGGTAACGCTCAAAATGCGGCTTGGCTGGAATAATGAGAATAGAAACGCGCCGCGCCTTGCCAAAATCGCCGAAGATTGCGGCATTCAGATGGTCACCGTTCATGGCCGCACGCGTTGTCAGATGTATGAGGGCAAGGCCGACTGGGCTTTTATCCGCAACGTCCGGGACATGGTAAAAATTCCCCTTATTGTGAACGGCGATATCCGCGAGCTTGCCGACGCCGACCAAGCTCTCGCTTTGTCCGGCGCGGACGGCATTATGATCGGGCGCGGAAGCTGCGGACGTCCTTGGTTCTTGCGTCAGGCTATGGATCATCTTCTGGGCGGGGCTGTTTTGGCGGAGCCATCGATTCAGCGCCGGTTTGAGACGCTTTTGGAACATTTTGACGCGATGCTGACGCA
>JBAZLX010000189.1:0-2761 GCA_041650075.1 Bdellovibrionales bacterium
CCGCGAGCGGAAAGTCCGAAAATCTGGTTTATGTCAGCCCCAAAACGGGACGCGCCGTATCCCGCGATGCTGGCGAACCTTATCGGGAAAAACTTTTTCCGCTTCCTGCGTTTTTGCTTGGCGGCGCATGGACGGCATCGGATATTTTACAGGGGCTCGAGATAACCGGACACTTTTTATCGCGTCACGTGTTTGCCAATCCTCATTCGCGAGTCCTCATTCGCCGCGACGGAGACCTTCCGCAGGCGCGCCAAAGGTTGCTCGATTTTTACCAAAAGGCGGCCAGAAATCCCGAGCATGAATAATTTAAGGATCGTTTCGCCAATCAAACGAACGAAACGGAATCTACCATTAGTAAGAATTAATTAGGCGACATACTACGCAATGGATAGCGCATATCCGGATGCGTCTGTGGCTAGTAACTTGTTGAGTTTATAATACTTTCATGGTACATATCTCCATAGTCAAAACAGGGGTTAACGGTTTGTTAAGTGGAGTAAATTTTTGGTAAACGAAACCCGTCGCGGTTCTTAACTGAAAGCCAAACCCGATTTTGAGGAATTATGTTTCAACTTCATTCTGAAAAGAAATTCATTGCCGAAAAGGCTCGTCCTTCGCAGCCGCCTGTCAGCAGAAGCGCGTTCTCGACCGTAAGGCAGGCGTTTCCCGATTTTCAAAGCCGTTTGCGCATTTCGGGTCGCTGGATTTTGGCTGCCGATATGACCGCTCTCCTTTTCTCGTATCTTGGCGGCGTGGCCGTGGTTGTGGCGCGGCATCTGTATGATTACGGAATCATGCCGCTCGATATTTTCAACCTTATTTCGCCGCGCAGCTTCACCATTTTCTGGGCTATCGGTCTCACGGTTCTTCTGTGGCTCGACAGCCGCGGACACTATCGCCAACGCCTTCCTTACTGGGAAGCAGTCGGCAATATTTTGGGCGCGGCCAGCGTCGGCTTTATCGCCAGCGGCTTTATCGAATTCGCCTCGCACAACATCAGTTCGCGCCTGTGGATCGTGTTTTGCTGGGTTTTGTTCGCCGCGTTTTCCCTGATCAATCGCTCGATCGTGCGCCGCCATCTGGAAAAAGCTGGTATGTGGAGCATTCCCGCCATCGTTATCGGCGACGGCTCGACTTCCGCCGAAGCTTTGAAGGTTTTGTCGGGCGACAAGCATCTTGGCTTCAAGATTGTCGAGCAATTGCCGCCGGCCGTATTGTCGAATATGAAAAGAACCAGCTCGTGGAAGCAGGTCTTGATGCTTCACGACGCGTCTTATGTTTTTCTGGCGCTCGAAGGCAGCGACATCGAACGCTACCAGTCGGCGCTGAAATCGTTGCCGCGCGCCCGCGTCCCATGCTCGATCATTCCGCCGTGGCTCGGCCTGCCGTCCAGCACGATGACGTCGCACCACTTTATGATGCGGGATGTCATGATGATGCACGACACAAACCGCCTCAAGCTTCCCTTGCCGCGCCTGATCAAGCGTGTGGTTGACGTGGTAGGGTCGAGCGTCGGCTTGCTGCTTTTGTCGCCTTTGTTCGCCGTCGTTACGCTGATTATTCGCCGCGACGGAGGCCCCGCATTTTTCACGCAAGCGCGCGTCGGTCAAGAAGGGCGCCTTTTCCAGTGTTATAAGTTCCGCTCGATGCGCATTGATGCCGAGGAAGTGCTTGCCCGCACGTTGGCGGCAGATCCGGCCGCGGCTGAAGAATGGAACAAATTCCAGAAATTGAAAAACGACGTGCGCGTCACGAAATTCGGCGAATTTATCCGCAAGACCAGCATTGACGAACTGCCGCAGCTCATCAACGTCCTGAAGGGCGACATGAGCCTCGTCGGCCCGCGTCCTTGCATGGAAGGGCAGGAAGATTTCTATGCCGAAGATTTCGGCTCCTATGAAGCAGTGCGCCCGGGCATCACAGGGCCTTGGCAGGTCAGCGGACGCAATCAGCTGACGTTCAAGGAACGCGTAAGCCTCGAAGCATGGTATGCGCGTAACTGGAGCGTGTGGCTCGACATCGTCATCATTCTGAAGACGTTCCCGACGCTTCTAAAGCGTGGCCAAGCCTTCTAATCTTAATTAAGCGATCTTGGGCTTCCGCCTTCGCGAGGCAAGATCGGGTGATCCATCTTTCTTTTTCCTCCCAACGCGGAGAGGGGGGGCGAAGATACCCTAATTAAGGTTGGCCATTCCGTTTACCAGGCATCTATACATATAGCCTGTTCCCCGGCAGCCTGAATACTTTACGGTGCCACAACACGTTGCCGTAGGCACAGAAAAGCAATTTGCCTTGCCGTTTGAAATCGAGGCTATGTATTGTCCTTCGGGACAAGAATAGTCAACAACACCTTTTGCCGCGCACTGCGGCACGCTGTTGACGACAGACGTTGCAGCTGTTCCCGAAGGACAAGTGTAATTGATAAGCCCCATCGTTGTGCACTGCGGCTGTCCATTGACAATACCCGTCAACGCTTGTCCCGCCGGGCATGTAATGTTTCCGGATGACATTCCTTTCCATACTAGATCGGAAGACCCGCAATTCGCAGTTGTTTTGCAAACGCAGGCAATGATGTTTTTATTGTCGGTATCCATTTTTGTTTGTCCGGCTTGCGAACATGCTGTGCCTGCAAGAGCGGCTTGCGCTTCCGGCGCGGACAGAGCCAAAGCGATTAAAAAGCCCGCCGCAAGAAAGAAAGGAAAGGTTATGTTTTTTACCATCAGAAATTCGCCTTTCCGTCAATAAAGCATCTGTACATATA
>JBAZLX010000190.1:0-2643 GCA_041650075.1 Bdellovibrionales bacterium
TCTCATCGAAAAAATTCACGACATTCACCCAGTTTATTCCCTTCTCCTGACGACGGGGACGGTTACAGCGGCGCAGATGATCGAAAAGCGATTGCCTTCGTATGCAATTCATCAATATGTTCCGGTTGATCTTATATCTTCCGTGACGCGCTTTCTCGATTTCTGGCAGCCGAAGCTGGCGATATGGATCGAGTCCGAACTTTGGCCGAATACGCTGATTTCTCTTAAGGATCGCAATATTCCGGCAATTCTTCTCAATGCGCGAATGTCGGATAAGTCTTTCCGCGCCTGGTACCGGTTCAGGGATTTTGCGAAAGAGCTGCTTTCGTCCTTCCGTCTTTGTCTGGCGCAAACCGAAGGCGACCGCGGGCGCTTTGTCGCGTTAGGGGCAAAGCCTGTCAAATGCATTGGCAACCTCAAATATGTATCCGCACCCTTACCTTACGATGCGGAAGAACTGGAGGCTCTGCGCGGAGACACGAAAGACCGCTTCCTGTGGCTTATGGCTTCGACGCACGAGGGCGAAGAAAATATGGCGCTTATGGCGGATCGGGTTTTGGCGTCGCGGCATCCGCGTCTTTTGACCGTCATTGCTCCCCGACATGCCGTCAGGGGCGACGAGGTCGCAGAACTGATTAATTCCTTCGGATTAAAATGCGCGCGCCGGTCGAAAAGCGAAAGCATTACGGACGAAACGCAGGTATATCTCGCCGATACGATGGGCGAAATGGGGCTTTTATATGCCCTGTGCCCGATCACGGTTTTGGGCGGCTCTTTTGGCGGAACGGGTGGGCATAACCCGATTGAGCCCGCTCAACTGGGATCGGCGATCGTATTTGGCTCTTCGATGTATAATTTCTCGGAGGTCGCGCGGGAATTCGTTTCCAGCCGCGCGGCTATACAACTTAAAAACGCCGATGAAATTGCATCCGCAGTTGATCTCTTATGGATGGACGGTGCCGAGCGCCAACGCCAAGCCGAGGCGGCACGGTTGCTCGCGGAACAAAAACGCTCTATTCTAAACAGGATCATCATCGAACTGGCGCCTTGGCTTAAGGGTTAGCTTTTATGAAAACACCGCGTTTCTGGTATCCTCGACCGGAAGACCGTTTTTCGACGCTTAAAGCGTGGGGACTCGCGCCTTTGTCCCTTTTTTTCCGGATGGGAACCTTTCTTCGCCGGGTTTTTGCCAGTCCTTACAAAGCGAAAGTGCCTGTCGTTTGCGTCGGTAACGTTGTGGCTGGCGGCGCCGGAAAGACGCCGACGGCTCTGGCTTTAGCCCGAATTCTGAAAGACAAAAGACAAAAGCCCGTTTTTGTGACCAGAGGAACGGGGGGCAAAGGGATCCTGACCTGCGTTGATATGCGAACCCATAAAACCGCGGACGTTGGCGACGAAGCCTTGCTCTTGGCTGCCGTTGCGCCGACATGGGTTTGCCGCGATCGCGCAAAAGCGGTTCGCGAGGCCGAAACGAACGGTTCAGTTGTCATAGCGGACGATGGCTTGCAAAATCCGAATTTGGTTCCAACATCCTCGATTGTCGTCGTTGATGCCGACGCCGGTCTCGGCAACGGGTTCATTATTCCGGCGGGGCCGTTACGCGAAACGTTCGAAAGCGCCATGAAGCGCGCTACGGCAATGATCCTTGTCGGCGAGCGCGACAGCCAAAATCTTGCGATGCTGACGGATGTCCCCGTTTTTCGGGCGCGGCTTGAGCCGAAATTGCCGCTGGGTTTTCCAAGATTTGGACGTTTTATAGCCTTTGCAGGCTTGGCGAGACCCGAAAAATTCTTTGCAACAGCCAGATCCATGAAGCTCGATATTGCGGGCACGCGCGAGTATCCGGATCATTATGCTTATAAGCAGGAAGACATTGATGCTCTTCGCCTTGAGGCGGAAGAACAGGGCGCTCGCCTGTTGACGACAGAAAAAGACGCCGTTCGTTTGCCTCCGGACTTTTTGGCTGAAGTTGTCGTTTTGCCCGTTCAACTGATTTTCACGGAACCGGGCGCGGAAAAGGCTCTGGCGGATATTATTCTCCGCTCTGCCGATCATAGATAGACAATTAGAAACCGCGCACTGAGGCAGAGTCGAGGCTTGCCATAGCAAGCCCTTGGCGGGCTATGTCGGCGCGTTGGGTCGGCACTTCGCTGCCCAAGGCGTAACGCGGCCATTTGCCACGAGCCAGATCTTCGGCAGCGCTGTCCGGCGTGGACAGGCGCGCTTGGTACATCCAATAGTGAACGAGAACCTGCTGAACGTAATCGCGCGTCTCGCGTATGGGCAGGCTTTCGATAAACAGAAGAGGATCGCTGCGATCGCCGGAATTAATCCAGCGGGCAAGGTTTCCGGGGCCCGCGTTATAGGCAGCGAGCAGGAAAAGAAGGTTATCGCGGATCATCGGCGTTTCGGAAAGAATGCGAATATACTTTTGTCCCATGCCAACGTTGGTTTCGGGATCGAGCAAGGTGTCGGTGCAACGAGCCTTGCCGCGTCCGGGGGTCGGAATATCGTTCGAGATATGGCGGGCGGTCGAAGGCATAATCTGCATCAGGCCGCAAGCGCCGCGCGAACTGACGGCTTCGGTATCGAATTGGGATTCATGGCGCATAATGGCGTAAACCAAGGCGCGATCAACGGTAA
>JBAZLX010000191.1:0-2525 GCA_041650075.1 Bdellovibrionales bacterium
ATAATCTCGCCACAGCACGGCGGGCAGGCTGCTGCCCGTGACTTTCAGCATCGGCGCATTGTTGTCGTTGCCCATCCAGACAACCGTCGTGTAATCCGCCGTAAAACCCGCAAACCACGCATCGCGGTAATCCGACGTCGTGCCGGTTTTGCCCGCCGCCGGACGCGTGCCGAGGCGCGCCGCCCTGCCGGTTCCCGACCGCATGACTTCTTCCATCATTTGCGTCAGCGTCGAGACGGACGACGGATCAACGACGCGGGGCGGCGTTACGTCGTCATAGCGGAAAAGCGTTTGTCCCGAACGGTTTCGGATTTCCTTGATCGCATAGGGCGTAATGGCTCTGCCGCCCGACGCCAATGAGGCGTAGACCGTCGCCAGTTCCAGAGGAGTCACTTCGCTTGCGCCGAGCGCGAGCGCGGCGTTGCGTTCGAGCGGAGAAGAAATACCTAAATCTTTCGCCGTTTGGATGACTTTGCCGATGCCGACGTGGTCAAGGATGCGCACGGCCACCGTATTGATGGATTCGGCCAGCGCGCGCCTTGCGGTGACGGGGCCAAGATACTTTCCTTCATAATTTTCCGGCGTATATTTGCCGATCTTGATGGGCGCATCGGGAATAATGTCGTCCGGCGTCATGCCGTCTTCGATCGCGGCCAGATAAACAATGGGCTTGAAGGCCGATCCGGGCTGGCGCATAGCCTGCGTTGCTCGGTTGAATTGGCTGCGGCGGTAATTGCGGCCTCCCGTCATGGCGCGAACCGCGCCGTCCGGCGCGAGAGTAATCAGCGCCGCTTCGGAGACTTTTTTGGCTTCTCCTTGCTTGGCGAGCATGTTTTCAACATGGCTTTCCGCAAGGCGCTGCAAATCCATATTCAGGGTCGTTTTGACAACGATGTCCTGATGCGTGTCCTGAATAAACGGCCCCAACTGGTCGTAAACCCAGTCGGCAAAATAACGCCCCTGATTGCTGCCCGTCTGTTTGCGGTCGAATTGGGGCGCGTTTGCCAAGGCCTTGCGGCGCTTGGCTTCCGTTATATAGCCTTCTTCGACCATTGCCTGCATGACGATCTTGGAACGCTCTAACGCCTGCGCGGGGTCGTGCAAAGGCGAATATCGCGATGGCGCGCGCAAAAGTCCCGCGATCAGCGCCGCTTCGCTTATGTTTAAATCGCGCGCGGATTTGTTGAAGTAGGTCTCTGCCGCCGCGTCAACCCCATAGGCTCCGCTTCCCAAATATACGCGGTTGAGATAGGCGGTCAGTATCTGATCTTTCGTGTAGGTGTGCTCTAGCCATATGGCGAGCAGCATTTCCTGAACCTTGCGCTTTAACGTGCGTTCGGGCGAAAGAAATAAATTCTTCGCCAGCTGCTGAGTCAGCGTCGAGCCTCCCTGAACGGTGCGCCCCGCTGTGACATTGCGCGCAAGGGCTCGCATAATCCCCCAGAGGTCTACGCCAAAATGGTCGTAGAAACGGCGGTCTTCTATCGCAAGGATGGCATGGGGCACATAATCCGGAAGTTCCGACAGCGTGACTGGCGAACCGATCAGATCCCCATATCTCGCGAAAACGGTGCCGTCTTCGGCCTCAAGCTCGACAGAAGGACGCAAGGGGGGCTGCGTGACTTGGTTGACGTCGGGCAGATTGAGCGCGCAGAAGCCAACGTAGAGAAAAGCCGCGATGCAAATCCATACGCCGACAAGAAAACCGGTGCGCATTAAAAAAAGCGCAAAACCTGGGCTTTTTTTGCGTTTTGAGTGTCGGGGTGTTCGTTTTCTCTTGGACATAGAGTCGCACTATATAAGGTGTGCTGAAAATGGCTACCGAATATGAAAATACAAGCAAAATCTTCTTTAGTTGTTGACGAAACTATGTTTTTCTATATTTTGACGCCTCATGCGGGGTTTGCCCCGTTATACGCAACTTTGTACAGGAGTTTTCCATCTCTCTTCCGACAATGAACAGGGGCCGCAATGAGCCTCCACGCCGCGAAAAAGATGACGGCCCCCGCGTAAATTCCGACATTACCTCACGTCAGGTACGTGTCGTCGATGCTCAGGGCGAAATGCGCGGCGTTATGGCAATACGCGATGCTATCGCGCTCGCCGAAGAATCCGGACTTGATCTGGTCGAAATTTCGCCGAATGCCGAGCCTCCCGTTTGTAAGGTTCTCGACTACGGCAAGTACAAATACGAAATGCAGAAAAAGGCCGCCGAAGCCCGCAAAAAGCAGAAGGTTATCGAGCTTAAGGAAATCAAGCTGCGCCCGACTATTGACGATCACGATTTTGCCATCAAAATGAAGAGCGCTGTGGCTTTTTTGAAGGACGGCGACAAGGTTAAGGTCACGATGCGGTTCCGGGGTCGGGAAATGGCGCATCAGGATATTGCCTATAAGGTTTATGCGCGCGTTCGTACCGAGCTTGAACCCTATGGCAAGATCGAGACCGATACCTGCTTCGAAGGCCGCCAGATGATTATGATATTGGCGGCAAAGTAGGATTTGCCTCTTCTTTCCTTCTGATTT